>NZ_AP019632.1:3600000-3946582 GCF_007035645.1 Enterobacter asburiae | reverse complement strand
TTGGCGAGGATCTTCCCCATTTCCACTTCGTTGAAGAGCTGTAACGTGACAGGCCAGCGGTCGTCTGAGCTCTGAGCACTGCGGCTAAACCGGGTAACAAGACCCGTCGCCTCTTTGCCGCCGCCAGGCGGGTTGATGTGGGTCAGAAAATCGAGCTGATTGCCGCCGAGACGTGTTTCCAGCTTTCCGTTTTCACCCGCAGCCAGCGCGGAAATGAGATACGATTTGCCTGCCTGCGACAAGCCAAAGAAGCCGATTGTCATCGGTTTCGCTGCGGCCTGCGCCAATCTGCGTGCTTTGTTACGGCTGCGGCGCAAGTTCATGGTCAGGCGATCGGCTTCAGTGTTCAGGCGCGGCGCGTCCTGACGAACGCTTGCGATCCAGTCAATGGCCCGGCCTGCACCTTGTTCGACGCCATTCCAGCCCTGGATAATGGTGTTGGGATGAATAGTGCTCATTAGCTTTTAATACTCCCGCTATCCAGCCAGTAATGGGTTTCACTCAGCCCATTACCGACCATTGTGTTCAACTGGAATGCAACATCTCTACGACCATAACCGCGCTGTGCGTTTTTCATTTCCATCGAGCCAATCTGGAAGCGCTCCGGACTGACCGGTTCTTCGCTACTACGTCCACGTCCCTGTTCTGCGGTTAAACCGATGCTTATTACAGCATCACCCGACAGCTCGCTTGCCAGGTTCGCACTGGTAATTTTTAGGGTGTAAAGTGCGGTCGATGGCCAGCGTTCGTTATCAAGCTGGCGGAAACCGATACGCACTTCCCCCCGTGCTTCAAAGCCTTTCCCTTCCGGTAACTGGAAATCAGCGGAGTCCAAATCAACGTCGCGATAGGCGACATTGCTGTCTTTAATCACATTGTTTCCATCAAGCATCCCGACATAGCGGATGGTTGAATAAGGCTTAAAGTTCGCAGTGCGGAAGAAGAAGTTGTTGAGCCTGGATTTCTCCGCTAACAGGCACAGCATCGCCCCCACAACGGCTGTCGATTTCGGATCGTCAATGCATCCTTTCTTGTTAAACGGATACCAGCCACCGGTTTCATAACCATGGAGTGGCAGCACGCGAGAAGGGGGAACAGGTTGAAGCTGGCGAATGAGCGCTTGGATTCCCGGCAGGCGGGATGGACGACCGGTTAAAAGTAATACATCGCAGTTGTAGTGCCAAAGCACTTCGCACAACGCGCGCAGGCTGTGGCAAATGTTCATTCGCCCGCTGCGAGGGTCGATAAATTCATTGTGCAGACGCGCAAGATCCAACTCCAGCGGTACATCCAGAATGGAGAACGGTACTTCGCTCGCAAGCTGTCCGGAACGGGCAACGTCGTTGACGTAATCCTGTACTTTCTCGGTTGGAAGATTATCGGCAAGTAGCTCACGGAAGGTGTAATTCAGTATCTCCCGCCCATTTTCCGGGGAGTACTCTTCATAGCGATGCAAAATAGATAACGCCAGAGGCGCGAAGATCTGTAATGTAAGCTGCTGACGTAATACCTGTTTTCCGGCTTCGATCGATTCACTACCGAACAGTTGTGACATCATTGATTCGGCTGCAAGATCGCTGTGGCCGACTTTGGTCATGGCCGCTTTTACTGCTGGCTGGAGGAAAAGCCGTATAACATCCAGCAGTATGTCGTCGCCTGCTACCTTAAACCCTTCACGGAAAAGCTGTTTCGGGGTAATCCGGACGTTAATGCCCTGGCCTTCATCCAGCGTGTAGCGAGAAATGACGAGATCGGTCGTTCCTCCGCCAATGTCAATCGACGCGATTTTTAATGAGCGTGTATCGCTGGTGTCCTTTTGAGTATCGGGACGGCGAGTAGCTGCAAAAAATTCGTCCGTGCGACCGCCAAAGTAGTTCTGCGTTTCGTTATAGAGATATACCAACTGCCCACAGGTGGCTTCGTCCCACTTCACGTGTACGCCTGGATGGGCGTATTTCAAGCACTGCGGGTCATCGCCTTCATAATCCATCTCTTCCCAGCCGAGCGCTTTCCAGACCATGCGGATAGCGTCATGCATGCTCTCCTCAAAGATAGCGCGCTCAGGCTTTGGCATCGCCGGAGGGACAGTCATAATGACATTTCGTAAACGACGCGGTGTGCTGGCGTGGTTCATCTTCAGCCGCTGTGAAGGGCTGTTGATTTGCATGAGAGCCTGGCTTAATACCTCTGACAACATCATCGTCATCAGCGAGCTACGACTGTATACCGGCGTGAAGACGGGCATACGGTCTTCTTCATTTTTCAGGCGAATGAGCAATTTCCCCTGATCGTTGATCATATACAGCAGCGGTGCTGCAGTGGCTAACGGCTCTCTGTCACTTTTCACGAAGGCCTGGCTAAAGCGCCATCCCGGTGAATAGGGTTGATCGTCCCAGAGGTAGCGTTTAGGGCTGGAGATCCCTGTTGAGCCCTCGGTACCCAGGCGTTGAGCCGCCATTCTGAAGGCTTCTCCGCCGACGCGTCCAATGGTTGGCCATGTGAAGGCATCGCTGCGCCCGCTTTTTAGCGAGAAATCCTGCTTGCCGAATTCGGCCTGGGCAAACTCGAGACGGCTGTCAAAAGGCTCGTTATAAACAAATTGCGGTTGGCTCAAATCTCGGAGCTGAAGCTGATAAAGTTGAGAAAGCCCTTTATTGTCGTCACGATGTTCTTCGATCAGGATGCCGCAGCTACGTGAGTTACCAATGTCCAGCACGAGATCTACAGGTATCGCTGAGTCCCGGATTTTTACGTCGTTGACCTGTACTTCAGGAACGACAATCGTCGTCGCCAGGACATGCAGCAGGTTAAGATAATGCGCCTGATGTTCCTTCTGCAGTAGTTGTTCATCAATGTCATCAATATGTTGGCGTAATACTTCGCGAGCCTGAGTACTGAAAATTTCCCGTAGCCATTCATTCACCCATGGCAGTGAGAGAAACTCCCCCATCTCGTGAGGATGGCGTGCCAGAGCAAATCCCGCGCCTGAACGGATATCATCCTCGCCCGGTGCGAGATACTGCGTATTCTCGCGATCCGGGAAAATTTTGGTATCAAAAATCAGAGTAGCGCGCCAGGTATTGCCCTTTTCATCCGGCTCAGGCAGCTCATGGAACTGGACGCGTGACCAGTTATACGGCCCGTGAGCAAAGGCTCGTGGCGGGTTGAAGCGGAAAAATGGCAGCGGTAACCAGAGGCCGCGATAGAGGCGTAGCGACTCTTCGGTCGTCAATGTGTAGTCGGAGTCTGCGTAGCGAGGAGGTTCGCTGTCAGGCTGAGGGATCTGCAGCTTATCTTCCCTCTCATTATAGATAAGCCGCATAATAGCCTCGTCGCCCTGTTGACGAAGAAATTCCCCATATTCTTTACGCGTTGGCAGGGTAAAGGCGAAATCAAGGAACTGGATCCCGCTGTCGCGAATAAGTTTGACCTGTTTTTTAAAATCAGTGAGTTCAGCGAGCATTTACTGACTTGCCTCCTGCTTCATCGAAATAGGGAAAAGTGTTTTGGCGTCGTAACGGCCTTTGCAATCCGCAATGTTTTGCGCGCCGGGAGCACACAGAATTTCTGGCATTTGGTAGCGTGAGCCATCGGAGCACAGTGCTTCTCCCTGATTGTTAATGGCGAGATGACCTGACTGAATGGCCGCGTTGACCGCGCCACGACAGGTCACACCGTCGCCACGGATCATCTTTACTTCGCCCTTACCGTCATTGATTTGGTAACTCAGACTAAGGGGCTTTCCTGTGCGTTGATCCTGAATACCAGCCCCTGCGTGCCAGTTCCCGTCCAGAAAACGGGTGTTTCCTTGGGCCAGTGAAGATGCGGGCAGGGTCAACGGGACTTTAGCGCCAGTTGAGGTATTGGCCGATGGCGCTTCGAGAGCAGGTGCTGTTCCGCCGGGATGAGGGCTATTCGTGGCTGACGCAGGATCCACAGCAGATGCCGTTGCTGCTGCGCTTTGTGACGGCGTTTGTAATGCTGATTGCTCTTGTGACGTTGTGAGTGAAGTGCCCGTGGTGCTTAAAATCTCACTGCCCGTTGTCGAATGCAGGTTCGCCTTAGACGTTGTTGTGCTGATGATGGCCCTTGACGACGGCGCAAGAGATTCGGCTGTTGGAAGGTGGGGCGCGGGCAAAGCGGGTACGGAAGATGAAATACCAGGGATCGTTATGCCTGGCATGCAACCCCGTAAGAACAGTAACGCTAAAAGGAGTAACAGAAGTAGCGGCAGTAGCCAACGCAACCATGCGGGTAAGAGCAACCACCAGCGTCTTTTGGCGTGCCTTTGATGCGTGAAAGTGCGTTCTGGTATCACCGGTTCAATACTGGCTGATTGCGGAGGCAAGGCTGTAGATATGGGACGCAAACAGTCTAACGGCTCGATGCGGGCCTGGTTAGTGGCGTTCACAAATCCCCAAAAACTGATGACCGGCTTTCCACCTACCAGCCACACGTGCTGCTGATCGGGGAATTGCATCGCTTTTTCAAGTAATTTCCCAAAGAGCCGGCGTTCCGGCTGCTGGCTTTGGGCAAATTCATTACTTATCTGGCGAAACGCTGCATGGGTGGTTTCGAGTTGCGCGAGCGCGGCCTGGCGCTCAGCTTCCGTTGCGGCCGTCCATGGAATAACGTCACCGGCCAGCGGGGCATACCAGTCGATTCGATCGCCATGCTCGCTGATTTGCGGGATGGCTAAAGTGTCAGCAACCGCCGTTTGTTTTCTAAGTCGTAGGGTTTCACGCAGCTGTAATGCGGAAATATATACTGCCTGTCCATTCTCACCCATCGACTGATATTTATCGAGCTTGTCACTGCATAGAAAAATTTCTTTCACGCTGCATGCCTTTGCTGTTAAACGAACAAGTGAAAGCAAGTTCCACTGTGGAAAAGGACGCCGCAAATACGCCGGGTAATCTGCGTCAATTGTTTATGGCAACAAAATATTGAGTATTATCGGCAAATGGCCGAAAACGTTTAGACCTAAACTAAACTTATTATTGGGACGTGCGCATATCCGATTGCCGCAAAAAAGTTTCGCTGTGAAACTATATTTCTGGCAATGTATTCATTTTCTCTAATGTGTTAATCACAACCCTGCGGTATATATTCCTTCACGGCGTTGTTCATCATCTTATTAAACTCCTGCGTATTATTGACAGCAAATACCTTTCCACCTGTATTGCTGGCAATACAGTTTCCGGCGCCGGTATTCATGATATCGACAACATTGACCTGTAATCGGGGCTTACGTTTTTTTAGCTCAAGCGCGACATCGCAAGGCGAGCCTCCGCATGTCTCTTCCCCGTCCGTCACCAGTAGAATTATGGCATCACGGTCAACGCCATTAACTCGTTTCCCCGCCTCTTCTAACGCCTCTGCCAGAGCGGTTTTACCCACCGGCTGGATTTTATCAATTAACTTTTTTAGCTCAGCGCGTTGTTCCGGCAGGAAAGCCGGAGTTGCGTTCACCTGGTGGCAATTAGCTGCGGCAATAAGGCTAATGTCCATGTCATTTGGCACGTCATCGATAATGTGTTTAGCGGATTGATGTGCGAGCGTAATGCGACGAGGTTCACGATCGATACCGGGTACAGGTTTATCCTGCATCCACCGCATTATCTCTTCTGGTGTGGCATCCATGCTCATGGCCATAGAGCCAGAAGCATCAAAAATAATAACCATTTCAGGTGCCTGCTGTTTTGTCCGCTGTGCCGGGCAGAGCATTTTGACCTGATGCTCAGGGGCTGGCTGGACGGGAGAAACGGCAGGAGTGGCTACTTTGACAGTCGGCCAGCAGCCGCGCAGGAGAACAAGAGCCAGAAGCAGAGCCAGTGCTAAAAGCCCCAGCCATAACCACCCACGCTTTTTAGCCAGCGGTTCTGCCGGCAACTTAGTTTCAGGCATGATGTCCCAGCCTGTAATCACAGGCTGACCGTCAACGATCCATATTCTTTCTGGTGAGGGCTGTCTGGCTATTTTTGCCAGTAACTGCAGTGTTTCGGGAGAAGTCTGCGCGCTAGTCGAGAGTGTTTGATGAAGTTGAGTGAGTGCCGCCAGCTTTTGTGAGAGGAGTATGGCGATTTTGTCTCGCTCAACGACGTTTAAAGCGTTAAAGCGTTGGGGTTTACCATTTATTTCGCTATACCATTCAACCGCACCATCTTCAGCCTGCTGAGGGCGGGCAAAAAGATTGAGATAAGTTTTAGAAAGGTGTCGGTCAATAAGATTATTTAAGGCAGAAAACGTTGAAATATATTCTTGTAAGCAATGTTCGCTTTCAACAGTCCTTGTGATTCTAATCATTGCCTTTAATGAGCCAGGTATGCAAAAGAAAATAGCTTAGAGCTAAATATAAAGAATGACAATCTCTAATGCTAATCTTGTTCTTAAAATTAAAAAACTACCAGTTTTAAGAGGTAAGATGCCTTGAGTAAAAGTAAACGTCGGACGGGGGAAAAGGTTCAGGAAAAATTATCATTTAAGTTTTACTTTAATACCACTTCACCTAATGACCAGGTTTAATCATTGCCAACACGCGCGTGGCAGGCAAATCATCTGCGCTTGACCCACGACAAAGCAGCCCTCCACGCTCTCCACCATAATCGCGCCTGTTTCCCCTCTCACTGGTGCTACCCATGGCGTATCAACTGAACCTGAACTGGCCGGAATTTCTTGAGAAATACTGGCAAAAACAACCCGTAGTGCTGAAAAATGCCTTCCCGAATTTTGTCGACCCGATTACTCCGGACGAGCTGGCAGGGCTGGCGATGGAGCCGGAAGTCGATAGCCGTCTGGTGAGCCATTTCAACGGCAAATGGCAGGCCAGCAATGGTCCGTTTGAGCACTTTGACGATCTGGGCGAAACCGGCTGGTCGCTGCTGGCGCAGGCGGTGAACCACTGGCATATGCCCGCCGCGGAGCTGGTGCGTCCGTTCCGCGTCCTGCCGGACTGGCGTCTGGATGACCTGATGATCTCCTTCTCCGTGCCGGGTGGCGGCGTGGGTCCGCATATCGATCAGTACGACGTGTTTATCATTCAGGGGATGGGCAGCCGCCGCTGGCGCGTGGGCGACAAGCTGCCGATGCGTCAGTTCTGCCCGCATCCGGCGCTGCTGCATGTCGATCCGTTCGAGCCGATCATCGACGAAGATCTGGCCCCGGGCGATATCCTCTACATCCCGCCTGGATTCCCGCACGACGGCTTTACCCATGAGACGGCGCTTAACTACTCGGTCGGTTTCCGCGGGCCGAACGGTCGCGATCTGATCAGCAGTTTCGCCGATTATGCGCTGGAAAACGATCTGGGCGGCGAGCACTACAGCGATCCGGATCTGACCTGTCGCGAACACCCGGGCCGCGTGGAGCAGTACGAGCTCGATCGCATTCGTCAGATGATGTTCGACATGATTAGCAAGCCGGATGATTTCACAAAATGGTTCGGCAGCTTTGTCTCGACGCCGCGCCACGAGCTGGATATCGCCGCCGCCGAGCCGCCGTACGCGCCGGAAGAGGTGCTGGACGCGCTGCAGGGCGGCGAAACGCTGTCCCGCCTGAGCGGCCTGCGCGTGCTGAACGTCAACGGCAGCTTCTTTATCAACAGCGAACAGCTGGAGACGGTAGACGCGAAAGCGGCGGATGCGCTGTGCCGCTACACCGAACTCGGCCAGGCCGAGCTGGGCGATGCGCTGAAAAACCCGGCGTTTGTTGAAGAGCTCACCGGGCTGATTAACCAGGGATACTGGTACTTCGACGAGTAACCTGCCTGTTGCCCGGTGGCGCTGCGCTTACCGGGCCTACAGGATCGGTTTTCTCCCTCTCTCTGTGGGAGAAGGTCGGGGTGAGGGCATCAGGCCGCACTACTCCTCCATTGCAATTACAATCGCTTCACCCATCTTCTTCAGCGCCTCGCGATTCTTCTCCGTCGGCGGAAGCGCCACGTTGATCCGCAGACAGTTGCGGTACTTCCCGGAGGCGGAAAACAGCGATCCGGCCGCGGCCTGGATCTTCAGCCGACACAGCTGCTTGCTGACGCACACCATGTCGACCTTCTCCGGCAGCTCAATCCACAGCAGGAAGCTTCCCTGCGGGCGCGTGACGCAAATCTCCGCCGGAAAATACTGCCGCACCCAGCAGGTGTAGGTTTCCATATTCTGCTGATAAATCTGGCGCATACGGCGCACGTGGCGATGGTAATGGCCGTCGCGAATAAACGCCGCCACCGCCATCTGCGTGCCCGGCACGTTAAACCCGCCCGCGGCGTATTTCATGTGCATCACCCGGTCGTAATAGCGCCCCGGCACAATCCAGCCGACGCGCAGGCCCGGCGCCACGGTTTTGGTAAACGAGCTGCAGAGGATCACGCGGCCGTCGATATCCATCGAATGAATGGTGCGCGGGCGCGGGTACTCCGCCGCCAGCTCGCCGTAAATGTCATCTTCCACGATCACGATATCGTGCCGCTGGGCCAGGGCTAAAACCTGCTTTTTCCGCGCTTCCGGCATGATAAACCCGAGCGGGTTATTGCAGTTGGGCACCAGAATCACGGCCTTGATCGGCCACTGCTCCAGCGCCAGCTCTAATGCCTCGATGCTGATCCCGGTCTCGGGATCGGTAGGAATTTCAATCGCCTTGATGTCAAACCCGCGCAGCATCTGCATGGTGCCGTGAAACGACGGCGACTCCACCGCCACGATATCCCCCGGCTTGCACACCGAGAGCAGGGCAATCGACAGCGCGCCGTGGCAGCCGTTGGTGATGACAATCTCGTTCGCCGCTACGGTGGAGCCGCCGTCCAGCATCAGGCGGGCGATCTGCTCGCGCAGCTCCAGGCGGCCGTCGAGCACGTCATAGCTCAGCATCTCGGCAGGATTATGCTGCGCGATGCGGCTCATCTCGCGCCACAGGGGCTTCAGGCTCGGCTGGTTAATATCCGGCGAGCCGCCGCCGAAGGAGATCATCTCTTTGTCGGCGCGGGCGTCCAGCAGCATCATCACCTCATCCCACTGGGTGACGTCCACGGGGCGCTGCACCGGGCGCGTCATGGCCGGAACCGGCGGCAGGGCCTTGCGCGGCGAGACAAAATAGCCGGAGCGCGGCTGAGGGGTGATCAGCTGGAGATTTTCGAGGATCTGATAGGCCTGCTGTATGGTGCTGATACTCACGCCGTGCTCCTGGCTCAGCGTGCGCACCGACGGCAGACGTTCGCCGCTGCGATACAGCCCTTGTTCAATGCGTTCTGCCAGAAGGTTGGCGAGATGTTGATAGCGCGTCATGCTGTATCCTTTGTTTTCACCATACAGATTGTGAAACCAGTACAGATTGCCGTAAAAATTGGCATGCAGATACTGTTTTAGCGGATCTGTATGTTAAACAAAAGCTGTTTTTGAGTCTGTATTGCACAGGCCGATTTCCAGGATGATAACCCCACTGGTACAGTGAGGAGAGCATCATGGAATTCTATGAGAACCGTTCAAAACGTCCGTTCGTCGTGTTTGTCTGGATCGGCAAAACGATCTGCAACTGGTATCGCATCAACCGTACCCGGCGCATCCTGAGCCAGATGAGCGACGAGCAGCTCAAGGACGTTGGTTTATCCCGCAATGATGTTTAAACCGTAGGCCGGGTAAGGCGTAGCCGCCACCCGGCGATTTCAGCTCAACAGCGCAAGCGTCTGCCGCTTCGGCCTCTGCAGCAACGCCACCGCCTCTTCATACGACCGTACGTTGTTATAGCCCATCACCAGCCCGTAGCGTTTGCCCGACCCGCGATACCACTCCGAAAGCGCATTCACCTGCAGCTGCTGTTCCTGCCAGCAGCGCGCCACTTCCCGGTCACCGCTGCCTCTGGTCAGGAACGCCACAATATGCATCCCGCCGTCGTTTTGCTCGGTGAAAAACAGATCGCCATACACCTCGCGGAGAGCCGCAATCATCCAGTCGCGGCGGGTCTGATACAGCGCGCGCATCTTTTTCAGGTGACGGAAAAAATGCCCTTCGTTGAGAAACGCGGTGAGGATCTTTTGCGTCAGCACCGGCTGGCCGCTGGTGGTAATGTCCGCGCAGTCGGTAAAGGCCCCGACGGTGCTGGCGGGCATCACCACGTAGCCCATGCGCAGCGACGGCATGATGGTTTTACTGAAGGTGCCCATAAAAATTACCCGATCGTGCTGGTCGAGGCTTTTCAGCGACGGCAGCACCTTGCGGGTGTAGTGAAACTCACCGTCGTAATCGTCTTCGATAATCCACGCCTCGTTCTGGCTGGCCCAGTCGAGCAGCTGCTGTTTACGCGGTAGGGAGAGGGTGACCGCCAGCGGGCTCTGGTGCGACGGGGTGACGATGGCAAAACGGGCGTCGCGATGGTGACGGAGCAGGTAGTCCGTATCGATGCCGCAGCGGTCGACCGGCACCGTGTGCAGGCGCGGCACGATCCGCTTGAGCAGCTGCTGGCCCATAAAATAGCCCGGATCTTCAAACACCACCTTGTCGCTGCGGCTGGCAAGCGTGTCGAGGATCAGCCGCAGGCTGCCGCTATAGCCGCTGGTGATCAGCACCTGTTCGGCGCTGCAGGACAGCCCGCGTGAAATATTAAGATAGCTGGCGATGGCCTGGCGCAGCGGATACCAGCCCAGAACGGGCGGATTGAGCATCTCCTCCTGACGCATGGCGCGCGTCGCCTGTCCCGCCAGCAGCAGCCATTTTTTATACGGAAAGCTGTCAAGGGCCGGGATGCCGGGGCGCAGAAACCCGGCCCGCTCGCGCTGGCTGATGAGCGATGCCGGAAGCGTGCCGGTGGGCTGTTCCGCAGGGGCACTCTTATCCGGCAACAGCAGATCCGGGTTGACCCGCGTGCCGCGCGCCCCTTGGCTCACCAGATACCCTTCCCCCGTCAGAATGGCATACGCCGTTTCGACGGTTTTACGCGCCACCTTCAGCTCTTCCGCCAGCACGCGGATGGCAGGCACCTTATCGCCCGGCTTCAGCACGCCGCGCGTGATGTTGTCGCGATAGCGGGAATAAATCTCGTGATAGCCCGGCTTCATGTCCTACCTCGTTTCACGCTTTTTGTGTCTTTTTACTATGTCATGAACGGCGTAGATTTGCCGCATCGCATGACATATGCCGCACAAAAAAGAGGAAAGACAATGAGCACTCGCGTTAACCACCACAAAGTTACACCCGCCCTCGCCAACGCGCTGTCTGCCCTGAGCATGGAGGTGGCAAAAACCTCCATCGACCCGGCGCTGAAGCACCTGATCGACATTCGCGTATCGCAGCTGAACGGCTGTACCTTCTGCCTGGATATGCACTCGAAAGAGGCCAAAATTGCCGGCGAGCGCGAGCTGCGCCTGTACCATCTGGCGGCCTGGCGCGAGTCCCCGCTGTTCAGCGCCCGCGAGAAAGCCGCGCTGGCATTCACCGAAGCGCTGACCCAGATTGGCGTTCACGGCGTGAGCGACGCGCTGTACCGCAGCGTGGCGGAGCACTTCTCGGACGTGGAGATTTCAGAGCTGAACTTCGCCATCGTGGCGATCAACGCCTGGAACCGTCTGGGGATCACCTCCCGCATGGCGCCGGGCTCGCTGGACGCGGCTTACGGGCTGAACAAGGCTAACCTGGAATAATTCCGCGCTCGCGGATCGTCGCCACCAGCGCCCGCAGGCCTGGCGGGACGTGGCGATGGCCGGGGTAGTAAAGGCGCAGTCCGGCAAAGGGCTGCGCCCAGTCGTTTAAGACGCTCACCAGTTCTCCACGCTCCAGCTCTTCCCGGATATACAGTTCCGGCAAAAATCCCACCCCTAATCCCGCTTTTACGGCGCGGATCGAGGCAAAAAGATCGGACGTCGCAAAGCGCGGGGGGACGGAAAGGGCGTACGTTTCCCCCCGACGCGCCAGCTCCCAGCGGTAGATCCCGCCGTGGGCCATACGCATGCCGATCCCCTGATGCGAAAGCAGATCGTCCGGCGTCTGCGGAATGCCGTGACGGGCAAAATAGTCCGGCGTGGCGGTAACCAGCTGGCGGATCTCCCCGGTCAGCGGCACGGCGATCATGTCCTGCGGCACGGACTCTTCAAGGCGGATCCCCGCGTCGTAGCCTTCCGCGACGATGTCGATCATTCGCGCTTCGCTGACGGTCTCTACGCGCATCTTCGGGTAGCGGATCATAAAGTCGATCAGCAGCTGGTCCAGAAACAGGGTGCCGATATGGTTCGGCACGTTCAGACGCAGCGTGCCGGCGGGTTCCCCGGTGTCGCTGTGGATCTCCTCGCTGGCGAGACGGATCTCCTGCAGGGCCGGGCCGATACGCGCTACGTAGCGCTGTCCGGCGTCGGTGAGCGCCACGCTGCGGGTGGTGCGGTTAAAGAGGCGGGTATCAAGGCGGCTCTCCAGCCCGGCGATGGCGTTGCTTACCGCCGTGGCTGACATGCCCAGCTCCTGCGCGGCGGCGCGAAAGCTGCCGCGTCGCACGACCGCCATCACCACTTCCAGCTCTGTCAGACCTGAACGATGCATAGATTATCCTGAAAATCGAAACAACCCTTGCAGCATAGCGTGGATTATCGGAATGGAGAAGCCGTGACAGACTGTGCTCACACAGCCTGAGGAGGTTTATATGCACACCATCGAACAGATCTTTATTAACGGCGAATTTGTTACCCCGCACGGCAACGAGTGGTTTGATTTGTACAACCCGGCGACGGCGCAGGTCATCGGCCAGGTTCGTCTGGCGGATGAGATTGACGCGGAGCGCGCCGTTGCGGCGGCGAAAGCGGCGTTCCCGGCGTGGTCGCAGACCACTAAACAGGAACGCCTCGCGGCGCTAAAACGTATGCACGCCGCCGTGGCCGCCCGTCACGACGATCTGCTGGAAGCGGTCATTGAAGAGTACGGCGCGCCCGCCTCGCGCTCTGCGTGGATGGCTAGCTATCCGGCGGAGGTGATTGCTCAGGCCATTGAGGCGCTGGAGGCGTTTGAATTTATCACCCCCGCAGGCGCAGCGACGGTGCAGATGACGCCGCTTGGCGTGGCCGGGCTCATCACGCCGTGGAACAGCGACGCGGGGTTTATCTGCGGCAAGCTGGCGGCCGCGCTGGCTGCGGGCTGTACGGCAGTCATCAAGCCGAGCGAAATGAGCGCCCTGCAAACCCGGATTGTCACCGAAGCGCTGCGCGATGCCGCGCTGCCGCCGGGCGTGTTTAACATCGTCACCGGACGCGGCGAAACCGTCGGTGAAACCATCAGCCGTCATCCGGACGTGGCAAAAATCTCGTTTACCGGCTCGACGAATACCGGCAAGGCGATCCTGCGCAACGCGGCGGAGAGCTTTAAGCGCGTTACCCTGGAGTTAGGCGGTAAATCGCCGACGATCCTGCTGGATGATGTGGATCTGGCGCAGGCGATCCCGCTGGTGATTCAGGCCGGATTTATGAACAGCGGGCAGGCGTGCGTGGCCGGAACGCGCATTCTGGTGCCGCAGGCGCGCAAGGCGGAGATCGAAGCCGCATTGGCGCAGGCCGTGGCGGCGGTGAAATCGGGCGATCCGCGCGATAGCGCGACGGACGTCGGCCCGATGGTCAGCGAAAAGCAGTGGCAGCGGGTGCAGGGCTATATCCGTAAAGGAATCGAAGAGGGCGCGCGCCTGCTGGCGGGTGGTGAAGGGAGACCAGACGGCACGCGAGACGGCTGGTTTGTGCGCCCTACGCTGTTTGCCGACGTGAACAACCAGATGACGGTCGCCCGTGATGAGATTTTCGGCCCGGTGCTGTGCGCGATCCCTTATCGTGACGAGGGGGAGGCGATCGCGATTGCAAATGATACCGACTACGGACTGAGCGCGATGGTGCTGGGCGGCGATGCGAACCGCGCGCGACGCGTGGCGCAGCAGATTGTTTCCGGTCGCGTGCTGGTGAATACCCTTGCTCATGAGCCGAAGGCGCCGTTCGGCGGGTTTAAGCACTCCGGCGTGGGGCGCGAGATGGGCGAGTGGGGAATTCGGGCGTTTATGGAGCCCAGGTCGATTCTAAGCTAAAACCTGCCCGGTGGCGCTGCGCTTACCGGGCCTACATCATCCCACAGGCCGGATAAGCGCAGCGCCATCCGGCACAACACTTCGCTCTTTGCCGAAGCATCGTTCCTCTCTACCCTGCATTATCTCCCCAACATCACTACGGAGAGACCATCATGATTGCAGTCATTTTCGAAGCCAAAGCCGCGCCCGCCCATCAGGCGCGCTACCTGCAGCTCGCTGCCGAACTCAAACCTCTGCTGGCGGACATCGACGGCTTCATTGATATCGAACGTTTTCAGAGCCTGACGACCGACGGCAAAATCCTGTCCCTTTCCTGGTGGCTGCCGCAATGGCCGATCCGTCGCGTGTAAAGATGCTGTGCGCGCTGATGGACGGGCGGGCGTGGACAGCCACTGAGCTGAGCGCGGCGGCGGACGTTGCGCCGTCGACGGCCAGCGGGCATCTCGCCCGGCTGGTGGAAGGGCAATTGATCACCTGCCTGGACTGGAGCGAGCGGCGGTTTCATCTTGGCGGTGAGGCGGGCGCGGCGCTGCTCATTCATCTGGAAAGCAAAGGGTGGATCCAGCGGGTGGCGGGGTACAGGGAGGTGGTGGTGACGGCTTCGGGGAAAAGTGCCGTTCAGAGACTTTTTAGCCGCTAAACTCTGCTGCGGGCTGGTGCCCTCACCCCGACCCTCTCCCACGGGGAGAGGGAGACGTCGTTTCGCAATTCCTGCTCTTTTACCTCTCGTTTCTTGATACTTACCCTGATAACTATTATCGTTACCGCGTGTGACGAGAGGTTTCCCCATGAGCGAAGAAGAACTGTTTAGCCGCAGGCCGATGGGCATGCGGATGGCGATGATCGTGCGCCAGTGGCGTGCGGTAATCGACGACGCCATTCTCGATACCGGGTTAACCCAGTCGAGCTGGACGGTGATGATGCAGCTTCATCAGCTCGGGGATAACGTCTCCGTGAGTGAGCTGGCGGAGGTGCAGGGCATTGAACTGCCGCCGCTGATGCGCACCCTGACACAGCTGGAAAAGCAGGGTTACCTGCTGCGCTCCGTATCGCCTTATGACAAGCGCATCCGGCTTCTGACGCTGACGCCTGAGGGAAAAGCCCTATTACAAAGGCTCACTCGGGTGATTGAGACCTATCAGGCGCGCGTATCGCAAAACATCGCGCCGGAACATATCGACATTTTCAGCGCCACCCTGAATCAATTCGCCTGCAATTTGCGGACAATCCGCGAAGAAGATAACAAGACCGAAAAATAATGACCCCTGAACAAAAGTTTGCCCGCTGGGTAAGGGTGAGTATTGCCTCTTTCCTGCTGATGTTTGTCTACTTTATCGTCGCGGATATCTGGATCCCGCTGACGCCGGACTCCACCGTGATGCGCGTGGTGACGCCGGTTTCTCCGCGCGTCTCCGGCTACGTGGCGGCGGTACATGTCCACAACAACAGCCAGGTGAAAAAAGGCGATCTGCTGTTTGAGCTCGACGACACGCCGTTTCGCAATAAAGTGGAAGCGGCGCAAATCGCGCTTGAGCAGGCACGCCTTTCCAACGAACAGCTGGATGCGCAGATCGCTGCCGCGCAGGCCAGCCTGAAAACCGCCGTGCTGACCGCGCGTAACGATAAAGTGACCTTCGATCGCTACCAGAAGCTGAGCACGCTGCAGAACGTCTCGCAGGCGGATCTGGATAAGGTCCGAACCGCCTGGCAGAGCAGCGAGCAGTCCGTCAGCTCTATCCAGGCCAATATCCATAACCTGCGCATTCAGCGCGGCGAGCGGGACGAGCATCGCAACGTGACGCTGCAAAAATACCGTAACGCGCTGGATGACGCGGAGCTTAACCTCGGCTGGACGAAGGTCTACGCCCAGGCGGACGGCACGGTCAGTAACCTGCAGTTAAGCCCGGGCTTTTACGCTTCCTCGGGTTCAGCCGCGCTGGCGCTGGTGAACAACCAGACCGATATCGTCGCCGATTTTCGCGAAAAAAGCCTGCGCCACACCCATCAGGGCACCGACGCCGCCGTGGTGTTCGACGCCTTCCCGGGGCACGTTTTCCGCGCCCACGTGACCAGCAGCGACGCGGGGATACTGGCAGGTCAGGAGGCCGTGAACGGTCAACTCTCCGAGCCGGAAACCTCCAACCGCTGGGTGCGCGATGCCCAACGCATGCGTATTCACGTGACGCTGGATGAAGCGCTGCCAAAGCATCTGCCGACCGGCGCCCGCGCGACCGTGCAGCTCTACAACAGCGAAGGGCCGTTTGCGCGCTTTTTCTCCGGGATGCAGATCCACCTGGTGAGCCTGCTTCACTATGTCTATTAGCACCCTGGCGCGGGTATTTACCCCGCACGGCAACATCGTCTATACGGCAAACGACTTTCGCCAGACCCTGCGCATCGTCTTCGCCGGGATGATTGCGCTCAGCATCTCCAGCTTCTACAACACCAGCTACGGCGTATTTTTCGTGGTCTATCCGATCATGCTGCTGTCGCTGGTGCCGGTGTTTAACCGCCACGTGGCGAAGCAGTTTATCTTCAGCGCCGCACTAAACTGCGTCGAAATGATCTTCATTATCGGCTATCTGTCGCAATGGCCGGTCATCATGACGCTGGTGGTGTTTGCCCTGTACGTGATGCGTTTTCGCTTTATGAGCAAGGGGCCGCTGTTCCTGTTTGGCTCAATGGGCGTGGTGTGCCAGAGCGTGATGCTCAATTTTATGAGCTACCCCACGACCAACTGGCACACGCTGCTGTTTTCCAACATCGAAGCGAGCATCATGGCGGTGTGCCTGAGCGCGCTGATGAACTATCTCCTGCCGGACGTGGAGCCCCGCAGGCCGCCGCCGCTGATTGAGAAAGACGACGCCCGCGTGCGCCACGAGTCGCTGCTCTCCGGCACCGTCGCGACGCTGATATTCGTGGTGTTTCAGATCAGCGACTTAAGCGATTCGCTTTCGGCGCTAATGGCGGGGATTTTAATTCTGTTCCCCATGCACTACCGCGGTTCGGTGATGAGCTCGATCTGGCGCGTGGTCGGCGTGGTGCTGGGCTGTCTCTACATTCTGGTGGTGCAGCTGATTCTCTACGATCACAGCAGCCATATGCTATTGATGATGCCGCTGATCGGCCTCGGGCTGGCGTTTGGCGCGCGCCTGCACGTGATGGAAAAGGTGGGCGCGGGCGTGGGATTTTCCAGCATCACGACCATCGGCATTATGTTCGGGCAGAACATGCACCCGGACACTGACCTGGTGTTCAGCGATCTGTACCGCATCACCTCCGTCACCTTTTCGCTGGTCGCAACGCTGACGATGGTCTTTCTGGTGCACCTGATCCTCAACCGCTTCGAGGCGACGCGCTACGTCATCGCGCCGCCCAAAGTAGATTAATGCCCCAGCACGGCAGGCAGCTGCGAGAGTAAAAACAGGATCAGGCCAATCGTCCCGCCGACCAGCGTGCCGTTGACGCGGATGAACTGCAGATCTTTACCGATGTTAAGCTCAATCTGGCGGGACATGTCTTTGGCGTCCCAGCTTTTGACCGTGTCGCTGATGTGGCGCGTCAGAAACGCCGCGAAATCCGGTGCGAGGCGGTGTGCGGCCTGCTCCAGATGTTCGTTCAGCGACGCCCGCAGGCTGGCGTCGTTAGACAGCGTTTCGCCAAACCACAGCCCGGCGTTGGCGATGCGCTGCTTCACGCGCGAATCCTCGCTTTGCATATCCGCTTTCAGCCACTGGCGCAGGTCGGCCCACATCTCTCCCAGATATCGGTTAAACGCCTCATCGTTTTTCAGGTAGTGCTTGATGTTGTCGGCTTTCGCCGCCATTTCCGGATCGTTTTTCAGGTTGTCGATAAGCTTCAGCGTGGCGCGGTCGAACGCCTGGCGGATCTGGTGCGTGCGGTCGTGGCTGATATCGTCCAGCAGCGCGTTCACCGCGTTCGACACCATCTCCGCGCTTTGATCGCCCAGCCACTCGGTGGGCAGCACCATCGCCTTGCGCGGATGTTCGGTCTTCAGCCAGTGGACAATCTGATCGGCAATAAAGTCCCGCGTGCTCTCCCGCTGAATCAGGGTAATCAGACGGTTGATGATCGCATCCAGCAGCACCTGGTGGCGGTTGTTTTTGGTCATGCTCTCCAGCATAACGGCGCTGGTTTCGGTGAAATCGACCTTGTCGATGGCCTTATGCACCGCCCGTTTGAGCAGCCGCTGAATACGCCCGTCGTCGGTGAGTTCGAGAAAACCGCTCATCACCTGCATCAAGTGCAGCCCGACGCGCTGAGCGTTGTCCGGTTTGCTGAACCAGGCGCCGATCATCTGCGCAGGTTCATAGCGGCGGATGAGTGCCACCAGCGACTGGGTATCAAGAAACTTCTCCTGCACAAACTGGCCGAGATTGTCGCCGATCCGGTCTTTATTGCGCGGGATAATCGCCGTATGGCGCGAGATAAACGGAATGGGCACCCGGCGGAAAAGCGCAACCACGGCAAACCAGTCTGCCAGCGCGCCGACCATCGCCGCCTCGGCAATGGCCTTCACGCCGCGCACCCAGAAGGTCTGCGGCAGGAACAGGGTGGTGATAAACGCCGCGGCGGCAATCAGCAGCAGCGACAGCGCCAGCAGCTTGGCGCGTTTGAGTTCAGCTATTTTTTCCATGGGTTAAGGATAGAGGGAAGCGGGGGGAAAGTGCAAAGAAGGAGAAGGACCTCCGCGTTTCAGCTTCTGGAATGCGCCTTCAGATATTGAAATTGAACGATGTCGACCGGTTCAATTTACGAACGTTTTGTATATGCTTTTTTGTATATACAATAAGGGAAGGGTACACTATGCCAACGGAGTTTGAATGGGATACCAACAAAGCGAAAAGCAATCTCATTAAGCATGGGATCCGCTTTGAAGAAGCTGTTCTGGTGTTTGACGATCCTTACCATTTATCTTTGCAGGATCGTCATGAAAATGGAGAGTTCCGTTGGCAGACCATTGGCCTTGTACATGGTCTAATTGTCATTATGGTCGCACACACGGTACGTTTTGAAAGTGGTGACGAAGTCATTCGAATCATTAGCGCACGAAAGGCGGACCGTAAAGAGAGGAGCCGTTATGAGCATGGTTAAACATAAACGCGGTAGTGCGCCTGAGATGAGTGCTCGCCGTGAGGCTGAGCTCAAAGCACTAGCCGAAAAATCGGAAGCAGAGATTGATTACAGCGATATCCCTGCCACGGGAGATGAACAGTGGTCAGGGGCGGTGCGAGGGAAGTTCTATCGGCCACTCAAAACTCAGGCGTCTGTACGTATCGACGCTGACGTGATGGAGTGGCTTAAACGGCCTGGAAAAGGTTACCAGACGAGGCTCAATGCCATTTTGCGTGAAGCTATGCTGCGCGATCAAAACAAAAAATAAGCAACGGGCGGCGTCAGGCTGCCCGCTATCTCAGCGTATATTTTCCAGTAGCCGCCACAGCACCCACCCGCCAAATCCCATCAGCACCACCCCCGCCGTGCGCTCTATCAGCCACAGCGAACGGCTGAGCTTCTGTTGTACCGCCGATAGCCCCATCAGCGACACCAGCGCGACATCCCACGCCAGCACCACCATCACCATCCAGACGCCGCAGGTCGCCTGCTGAAGCAGCGTGACGTCCGGCCCCAGCAAGGCCGTCATCAGCGCCAGATAGAACAGCGCGTTCTTCGGGTTTAGCAGCGCCGAACCGAGCCCCAGCAGGATCTGCTTTTGCAGCGACGGGAAGCGCTGGTGGGTTTCATTCAGCGCCCGCGCCTGCTGGCGGCTGCGAATCAGATGCGAGCCGATCCACAGCAGGTACAGCGCCCCGCAAAGCTCGATAAGCGTAAACAGCCACGTAAACTGGCGCAGCGCGCTCCAGCCGATAATCACCAGAAGAATATAGAGCGCGTTGCCCGCGGCGATGCCGAGGCACAGTCCGGCGCTGCCGCGTAGCCGATAGCGCGCGGCATAGCCCACGAGCAGGAAGAAATCCGGGCCCGGGCTTAGCAGGGCGACAAAGTGCGCCAGCGCCAGGGCGAGAAAAGCGGAAGGGAAGAACAGTTCCATAGCGACCTCAGTTAACAATCCGAGGTCAGAGTACGGCGCTGCAGAGCCTATTTATTGTCTGATATTGATCGGCCGGTGGCGTACTGGCGCGGCGTGGCGGCGGTATAGCTGACGAAGGTCTTATGAAAATGGCTCTGGTCGGCAAAGCCGCTCTGGTAGCCGACGTCGGCAATATCATCCCCGGCGCGCAGACGCGCCTTGGCGTACTCCACGCGGGAGATGTTGAGAAAGCTGCCCGGCGTCAGGCCGGTGTCCTGCCTGAAGGTGCGGATCAGCGTCTCCTTGCGCAGCGAGAAGCGTTGGGCAAGCTCGTCGAGGGAAGGCGGGCAGGTGAGATCGGAAAGAAACGCCTGCTGAATCTGCTGGCTGGTTGCGCGAAGCGCGTCAGCGTTATCCGCGGCGCGGGGAAGGGCAGAAAGCAGGGTCTCAAGGGACGCCGGAGACAGGGTCTCAACAACGTCCAGGTAATGGGCAAACAGGGTTGGGCTACGAATCACCTGTAGCGCCAGCGGAAGCCCGGTGTCGATGTAGAGCATATGGTAGCTGCGCGGTTGCCCGGCGACGGGGTTGCAGCTGTGCGGCACACCGGCCGGGATCGCGATGAGGTCCCCGGGGTTAAGGATGTACTCTCTGTCATGACACACGCAGCAGGTCTGGCCCTCCACAATCGCGCCGATGGAGAGCTGAGGGTGACTGTGGCGTTTGTACGCCTGCGTACTCTGCCAGGTGCTGCGCAGCTCAAGGCCTGAGGCGCGGTGAAAAGTCTGGCGGATATGTCGGGTATCGGTCATGGGCGCTCCTTCTGAAGATTTTTTATACCACGTCAGCGAACCGTCCGGCAGCGCTTCATTAAGAACCTTCCGGATATACCCAACTTTACGTCCATAGCCAGTCATGTTGACTACCCTTAATACCCTAAGCGGTAAAACAAGGAGATTCGACATGGCTTATCAAACAGTAAATCCTGCCACTAACCAGCTCATCAAAGAATACCCCTCACATACCGACGCGGATATCGAAGCGGCGCTGAAGGCGGCCGATGCGCTTTATCATTCGGACTGGGCGAAAGGCGACATCAGCCAGCGCCTGCCGGTGCTGCATAAGCTTGCCGATCTGATCGACGAGCGCGTGGAGGATCTGGCTAAAATCGCCAGCCAGGAGATGGGTAAGCTCATCGAACAGAGCCGCGGCGAGGTGAAGCTGTGCGCGCAGATCGCCCGCTACTACGCCGACAACGCGCAGCGGTTCCTGGCCCCGGAGAAGTACGACTCTGAGCTCGGTGAAGCCTGGGTGGAGCATCACCCCATCGGCGTGCTGATGGCCGTTGAGCCGTGGAACTTCCCGTACTACCAGCTGATGCGCGTCCTGGCGCCAAACCTGGCGGCGGGTAACCCCGTCATCGCCAAACATGCCAGCATCGTGCCGCACTGCGCCGAGACCTTTGCCCATCTGGTGCGCGAGGCGGGGGCGCCGGAAGGGGCGTGGACCAACCTGTTTATTTCGTCCGAGCAGGTGGCAAACATCATTGCCGACGATCGCGTGCAGGGCGCCGCATTAACCGGCTCCGAAAAGGCTGGCAGCGTGGTGGCGGCGCAGGCGGCGAAGCACATCAAGAAATCCACGCTGGAGCTGGGCGGTAACGACGTCTTCGTGGTGCTGGATGACGCAGACCTTGAGAAGGCCGTGAAAATTGGCGTTAACGCGCGGCTCAACAATGCCGGGCAGGTCTGTACCGCGGCGAAGCGCTTTATCCTGCATGAAAAGATTGCAGAGGCCTTCCTGAGCAAATTCACCGAGGCGTTTAAGCAGGTGAAGATTGGCGATCCGCTGGACGAAAGCACCACGCTGGGGCCGCTGTCGTCTAAAGATGCGCTCGAAACGCTGACCAGACAGGTTAACGAGGCGGTGAAAAACGGCGCCACGCTGCACTACGGCGGCAAACCGGCGCAGCGCGACGGGAGTTTCTTCGAACCGACGATCCTGACGAATATTTCCCGCGATAACCCGGCGTATTTCGAAGAGTTCTTCGGCCCGGTGGCGCAGATGTACGTGGTGAAAAACGACGACGAGGCGGTCGCGCTGGCGAACGACTCCCACTACGGCCTGGGCGGGGCGGTATTCAGCCAGAATATCGAGCGCGCGAAGAAAATGGCGTCGCGGATTGAGACCGGGATGGTGTACATCAACTGGCTCACCGATACCGCGCCAGAGCTGCCGTTCGGTGGCGTGAAGCGCTCCGGCTACGGGCGCGAGCTGTCGGATCTGGGGATCAAAGAGTTTGTGAACCAGAAGCTGGTGGTGGTGCATAAGTAAGAGGTCATAAAAAAACCTGCCAGCCGGCAGGTTTTTTTAAAGAGATTATTGCACTTCGATCTTGTCCCAGCCGCTTTTAAACATGCAGCTGTCAACTAACGTATCCCGGCGATATTCATTCGCGTCTTCAACCGTGTAGCTCGTGGAAATATCCTTTTTCTTGTTCTTTTTGTCCGTTTTTTCCGAGCTGGATCCGGTTACGACGTTATCCGGGGGCAGATCGATCAGCGCCTGCGCTTCGCATTCCGTGAGCTTTTTATTCATTTCCGCATCGCTGACGCCCGGTTTCACCCATTTGTACTGGACGCAGCCGGCGAGCATCAGCGTGAGGCCCAGAACGCAAAGCGCGGTCATGCGGTGTTTCATCAGAAGGTGACTCCACCGCCTACATATGCGCCGTCAATCAGCGTGTGGCCAGGACGACCGTCTTTGCCGTCCACGCTCACGTGGCGGTAGCCCACTTTCAGGGTCACTGGCGTAATTGGCGTCCAGCTTATGCCGCCGTTGGCTTCGACGTAGTTTTTCACGCTGTTGTTCAGGCCTTCTGGTGCGACATAGCCTTCACCGTACACGTGGATGCTGTCGGTCAGGGCAACGTTTACGCCGCCGCCAATCGGGAACGCCACGCCGTTATCGCCTTTTTTCGGGCCGAGGTAGATGGCTTTTGCACCCGCATTCAGCATCACCGGGCCAAGACCCAGGTTGTAGCCTGCGCCCACGCCGCCGGTCTGGGTACCGTCGTCGGTGTTTTTGAGCCAGTTACTTTCCAGATAAACACCGGATGAGGATTTCCCCATTTCCAGATTGAGGTTGGTAAAGTTTTTACCCTGCTCAACGGTGCCGCCCATCGCCAGTGCGGAACCCGATACGGCAGCCAGAGCAGAAAGAAGAAGGATATTCAGTTTTTTCATGTTTTATGCCTCGTCATTAAATTCATCTGGGCGCACCTTAACAAGCGATGTTAATGACTGCAAATGTGATATAAATCGCGTTTTTATACTGATATTGTTAACTTTTTTATTGAAGTTGTTGCAATGATGTTTGATTGTCGGAGTGTCAACAGGGGATGTTTTTAGCGTTTAGGAACCGTTTAGTTTTTTGACTAAACATAAACTGAACGAGGCGGGGATAGTGATTTGAGATGAATTAATTGGGTTTCTAATAATTTCCAAAAATGTTTCGCCTGTCACACAAAACAACAAAGCCTTACATTTCGAGCGATGAATATACGTTCAATCGCGTAGGTCGGTTTCCTTTTCATGTCATTTTTCTGACACGTTTATTCTTTACGTTGTTGGCTTCACTAACTGGATGCTAACAATATGAAAAGAAAAATTATTCCTGTACTTATCGGCTGTGCGCTCTCTTTCTCTGGCCTGGCGGCGCAGCCCACTGCTGAGCGCTATGTCGTCAGCTTCCCTGAAGGCTCCCACGTGAGCTACAGCGGCGCGTTTGCCAGCGCGTTTCCAAACGGACTCCCTGTGGGAATCGGTTCTGGCCTGCTGTTTACGGGCAAGCAGGGCGACGCCCTGACCTTTGTGACCGTGACCGATCGCGGTCCAAACGCCGATGCGCCCAAAATGGGTAAAAACGAAGCCAAAATATTTGTCACGCCAGATTTCGCGCCGCTGCTGATGACCATCCGCGTTCAGAACGGCATAGCGGAGGCTGTCGATGCCCGCCCGCTGCATGATGATAAAGGCGAGATCAACGGTCTGCCGCTGCAAAGCGGCGTGATTGGCTCCACCAATGAAGTGGCGTTCAGCGATACCCTCAAGATCCTGAAGGGTGACAACCGCGGGCTGGACACGGAAGGCATCACCCCGGACGGCAAAGGCGGCTACTGGCTGTGCGACGAATATGGCCCGTTCCTGATTAACGTCGACAGCAAAGGGAAGATCCTGGCGATCCACGGGCCGCAGGCCGCGGAAGGGGAGAAATCCATCGCGGGCGGCCTGCCAAACATCATCAAATGGCGCCAGGCGAACCGGGGCTTTGAAGGCCTGACCCGGATGCCGGACGGGCGGATTATCGCCGCCGTGCAAAGCACGCTGGATATTGACGGCAAGAGCAAAAAGCAGGCGCTGTTTACGCGTCTGGTGAGCTTCGACCCGGCGACCGGGAAAACGGCGATGTACGGTTACCCTATCGACAGCGCGGCCTACAGCAAAAACAGCGACGCCAAAATCGGCGACATCGTGGCGCTCGATGACCAGCACATCCTGCTGATTGAGCAGGGAAGCGATAAAAACGACGGGATGCGTAACCTGATTTACAAGGTGGATCTCAGCAAGGCGAGCGACCTTTCCGCCTTCGACAAGCCGGGCGAGTACCCGGAGTTTGATGATGAGAAAACCCTGGTGCAGCGCGGCATTACCCTTGCGGCTAAAACACAGGTCGTCGATCTGCGCGCGCTGGGCTGGCTGCAGGAGAAGGCCGAAGGGCTGGCGTTGATCGACAGCAAAACGCTTGCGGTAGCGAACGATAACGACTTTGGCGTGAAGGTGGCGATGCAAAACCCGGTCGAGGGCAAGAAGCTCAAGGATTATCGGGTGAACGCGGAAGGCAAGCTGACGCTGGATGATAAGCCAGTTGAAACCACGCTCAGCGTGAAGCCGCTGAAAAAGCCGGAGTCGGACAGCGAGCTGTGGATTGTGACGCTGCCGGAGGCGGTGAAATAAGTATCCCCACAAAATAATGCCTGCACAGACGCCCCCTCTCCCTTGAGGGAGAGGGCTGGGGTGAGGGGGAACATACGGCTCTAGTGGTCATTCCGTTCACTTCATGTTCCTTGCTACTCTGTAACGGCATGACCGGTGAACGTGCCAGGGTGGCTCAATCGCCACCACCCTGGCGACCCGGGCTCCCGGCGGTAAATCGCCGCTTCGCGGTGCCCTCAGCTTATTCCTTCAGGCTATCGGGTCGGGCATGAGCCTGCATCCCTGCAGGCCACGCCCTCTCGGCGCATCCCTGCGCCTCGCCCCGGCCTTACGGAAACGCTTCGGCGATTTACAGCCGGACCAGGGCGTCGCTGTAAGTCATTAATTAACCTGAAGCAACGTTCATCGCTTCAGGTTAATAAATTACTGGGCAGAGGGGATGCATGGCTGTTATTTCTTCAGACCCGCAAACGCCGCCCGAATTTCTTCTTCCGGGAGTTGGATACCGATAAACACCATCACGCTGTGCGGCGCTTCCTCGCCCCAGGGGCGATCCCAGTCGGCGCTGTACAGGCGCTGCACGCCCTGGAACAGCAGGCGGTTCGGCTCGCCGTCAATCCACAGCATCCCTTTGTAGCGCAGCAGCTTGTCGGCAAACGACAGCAGCAGGTTTTCCATCACGCGCGAAACCTCGCCGATGTCCACCGGGTAGTCCAGCTCCACCACTATCGACGCCACGTCGTTTTGCCTGTCTCCCATAAAGTGGAAGCGCGGTTTTGCGGTGACGTTCTCCTCCAGCATAAAGCCGTTGGTGTTGAACAGCTGAGACAGATCGATGTCGCCATGCGTCACCGTGTAAACCGGCGCGCGGGAGTTAATGCGCGTCAGGCGCTCGCGCAGTTTTTCGCTTTCGCCCGCCACGTCGGTTTTGGTCAGCAGGATGCGGTCGGCGTAGCCCACCTGAGACTGGGCGATGGTGAACTGGTTCATCTGCTCGTCGGCGTGAACCGCGTCGACCAGGGCAATCACGCCGTCCAGCAGGTAGCGCTGGCAGAGGATCTCGTGAGAGAAAAAGGTCTGAATAATCGGGCCGGGGTCGGCCATGCCGGTGCACTCGATCACCAGGCGGTCAAAGTCGATCTCGCCGCGATCGCGGCTGTCGAGCAGGTCCAGCAGGGCGTCTTCTAATTCGTTAGAGCGGGTGCAGCAGATGCAGCCGTTGGTCAGGGTTTTGATCTGGGTGGCGCGATCGCCGATCAATTGATCGTCAACGGAGACCTCGCCGAATTCGTTTTCGATGACGGCGATTTTGAAGCCGTGCTGTTCGTTCAGGATGTGGCGCAGCAGGGTGGTTTTACCGGCGCCGAGGAAACCGGTCAGCAGGGTAACGGCAATCGGGGTCATGGTCTCTCCTTTAGCAGCAGCGAACGCCGCCTTCTCCACTTCCGCCGTAGCGCGCTTCCTGGCGCTCGCGGAAGAATTCGGTGTAGGTCATGTACGGCTTATCCGGATGGTTGGTCTTCATATGCTCAACGTAGTTGTCGTAGTCCGGAATGCCAATCAGCATTTTCGCCGCCTGACCGAGGTATTTTTTTGCTTCGCCTAAGTTACCAAACATTGTGGGTTCCAGACAGAAAAAGCCCGGCGATGTGAGTCCGCTGGGCTTATGTTCCCCTCACCCCAGCCCTCTCCCAAAGGGAGAGGGGGAGGATTGCGGATTAATGGTGTGAAGAGGTCTTCACGCCGCCTTCCGGCACCGGCACGTACGGGGTTTCTTTATCCGTACGGCCGTCGGCGTTGCGCACTTTCAGCCAGGTTTTGATGCCGTAGAAGATGATGCTGTACACCACCACCAGGAACAGAATGCTCAGACCCGCGTTGGTGTAGTTGTTCACCACGATATGGTTCATGTTGGCAATCTGCTGCGCGGTCAGGTCCGCGCCGCCTGCGGCAATCTTCTCTTTGTACTGGTTAGCCATGAAGAAGAAGCCTTCCAGCTGCGGGTTGGCGCTGAACAGCTTCAGGCCAAGCGCCCAGGTGGTGCAGAGCAGCAGCCACAGCGCAGGAACAACGGTTACCCAGATGTATTTGGTGCGCTTCATCTTCACGAGGACCACGGTACCGAGCACCAGAGCAACGGCTGCGAGCATCTGGTTAGAGATACCGAACAGCGGCCACAGGCTCTTCACGCCGCCGAGCGGGTCGACAACGCCCTGATACAGCAGGTAGCCCCACAGGCCTACGCAGCCCGCAGTACCCAGAATGCCCGCCACCAGAGAGTCGGTTTTCTTCAGGAACGGCACGAAGTTACCGAGCAGGTCCTGCAGCATGAAGCGGCCCGCACGGGTACCGGCGTCCAGCGCGGTCAGGATGAACAGCGCTTCGAACAGAATACCGAAGTGGTACCAGAAGCCCATGTCCGCCCACGGCAGCACCTTGTGGAACACGTGTGCGATACCGACGGCCAGCGTCGGTGCGCCACCGGCGCGGTTCAGCACGGACGGTTCGCCGATGTCTTTCGCCGTCTGCATGATTTGCTCAGGCGAAATCACGAAGCCCCAGGAGCTGACGGTCGCCGCCGCGTGTGCGCTCGCGTCCTTCAGCTGCGCCATAATCAGCGCCGCGTTGTCACCGCCCATTTCGTGCAGGTTTGGCATGGTAATGCCGAGGCCCGCAGGCGGGGTGTTCATCGCGAAGTAGAGACCCGGTTCGATAATGGAGGCTGCAACCAGCGCCATGATCGCCACGAAGGACTCCATCAGCATCGCGCCGTAGCCGATCAGACGCGCGTCTTTCTCGTTCGCCAGCAGTTTAGGCGTGGTACCGGACGCAATCAGGGCGTGGAAGCCGGAGACCGCACCGCAGGCGATGGTGATGAACAGGAACGGGAACAGGGCGCCTTTCCACAGCGGGCCGGTACCGTCGATGTACTGGGTTACTGCCGGCATTTTCAGGTCCGGGTTAATCACCAGGATACCGATCGCCAGACCAACGATAACGCCGATTTTGAGGAAGGTCGCGAGGTAGTCACGCGGGGCCAGAATCAGCCAGACCGGCAGCAGCGCGGAGATAAACGCATAGCCAATCAGCGCGAAGGTAATGGTAGTGTCCTTGAAGGTCAGCGCCGGGCCCCAGTACGGGTCGTGCGCAATCACGCCGCCGAAGTAGATAGACGCTACCAGCAGCACGATACCAATCACCGACACTTCACCCACGCGGCCCGGACGCAGGAAGCGCATGTAGATACCCATGAACAGCGCAATCGGTACGGTTGAGCAGACGGTGAAGACACCCCACGGGCTTTCGGCCAGCGCTTTCACCACGATCAGGGCCAGCACCGCAAGGATGATGATCATAATCAGGAAGCAGCCGAACAGGGCGATCGTCCCCGGCACGCGGCCCATCTCTTCTTTGACCATCTCACCCAGAGAGGCGCCGTTACGGCGAGAAGAGATAAACAGCACCATAAAGTCCTGCACCGCACCCGCCAGCACCACGCCGGCGAGCAGCCACAGGGTACCCGGCAGGTAGCCCATCTGCGCGGCCAGCACCGGGCCGACCAGCGGGCCTGCGCCCGCGATAGCGGCAAAGTGGTGACCAAACAGCACGTAGCGGTTGGTTGGCACGTAGTTCAGGCCGTCATTGTTAATGACCGCCGGGGTGGCGCGCGTCGGGTCGAGCTTCATGACCTTCTGCGCGATGTACAAGCTGTAGTAGCGATAAGCAACAAGATAGACGGAAACGGACGCAACCACGATCCACAGGGCGCTTACGTGTTCGCCCCGGCGTAATGCGACAACCGCCAGACAAAAAGCGCCGAGGATCCCGAGTAAGGCCCAGGGCACGTGCTTCAGTAGTTTTTTAGTATCCATAGTAAGACCTGGTTTTTTATGTAAAGAAAAAAGGGTCAGGGTTCGTTGTGAGGAGGTATTGATTAATGCTGGAGCGATCGTGCCAGATCCTCGCGCGTGTAAAGGACGGTAAATGAATGAGTGGTTGAAAGTGCCGGGTGAGCGGTCAAAGGGGGCGACGAGCGGTTCCGGCTCGCCGCCAGGGGGCGAAATTATGTGATTGAGATCACTTGATTATTCGGGTTACGCTCCACCGCCAGATAGTTCTCCAGCGTTCTAATCAGTTTTTCCTTCAGCCAGTTCGGTTCCAGAATCTGAATGTGGGGCAGCCAGTAGAACAGCAGCGGTAGGATCTGGTTCTCGTGCGCCGCCTGACAGCGCAGCGTGACGCCGCCCTGCTGCTCCTCCAGCAGCTCCTGTTCCGGCAGAAGATCGCGGCGCAGGAAGTAATGTGAAATATTATCTTTGATAAATATTTTCACCGCGAAAGTATTTTCAGACACCCAGGGATCGAGGCTTTTCTCCAGCAGCTCAAGGACATTTTCTTCGGGCGTGAAGGTCGTTTTATGAATATCAAACCAGCTAATCTGGCTCAATGAGAAGGATTTCAGGCGGCTATTTTCGGTGGCTTGTAAATACCATATATTTTTTTTGTTAATGAGTTTATAGGGATTAATCAGACGGGTTTTTCCCTTATAAACGATCTGACAAACATTATGGTTTTTAATCGATCTCTCGATTTTCGTTAAATGACGGCGAATATCGCGTTCTACCGTGTGTTCTGCCTCATTGCCAAGAATAAGAATATGGTTTTCGTCAACGCGCGTTTCAAGCTTTTGCCAGAATTCCATATTTCTTTCAGGGAAAAAGCTGTCAGCATTCAGGAAGTTAGCAAGGGTGTGATGTAAGCCTTGTCCGCCGGGTGATTGCGCAGAATGGATCAGCCGATATAGCCCGTTACCGGTATGCTCAACAATGGGAGAGAGGGCATTTAAATCCCGGTAGACGGTACGCTCGGTAATTTTAAATTTTTCCATTAGCGCACTGCGGTTTACCACACCGTTTAAATGTAGCTCAACCAGAATATCGACCAGACGTTCAGCCGAGCGGCTCCGCGTCGTTTTAGCCATAAGGTCATCCTGTATATTTAGGTATGCGCTGAATGATGCGGATGCACTGACAAAGGGTGTCAGTATTCAGTCACAGAAAATTTCTCTTATGGGTATATAACGGCGTGATTTAGCGGAAACCTTAGGAGTTTTTGTAGAAAGCGGCGCTGGCCGAAGAAAAAGGCCAGCGCGAGGGGGGATCACACGGCGGCTTCCGCCTCCAGCATGACCGGATGGAAACGGCGCTTGAAGTAGATCAGACCGTGTCCCGCGTCACTCAGAATAATGTTCTTAACTTCAACAAGGTAGACAAGATGCGTGCCGATGGTTTGCACCTGGCTAATCTCGCCCTCAAGGCTGGCGAGAGCGCCCTTGAGCACCGGCTGCGCCAGCGGCCCTTTCTGCCAGCAGGAGAGGGCAAAGCGCTCCTCCATCGTCATACCGGTCATCCCGGCGAAATGGCGAGCCATGATCTCCTGTTCGTGGTTCAGTACGTTAACGCACAGTCTGCCGTTACCCTGAAATACCGGGTTCATGGCGCTGTTGGCGTTGATGCACACCATAACCGACGGCGGGGTGTCCGTGACCGAACAGACGGCGGTAGCGGTAATGCCGCAGCGGCCCGCCTCGCCCTCGGTGGTGATCACATTAACCGCCGCCGACAGGCTACTCATCGCGTCGCGAAAACGCAGGCGTTGTTCATCTGAATGCATTGCAACCTCCCGCTGCGCTATTTCAGCAGCTTGTCGAGCATGTTGATATCGCTGTTGTTGTGCAGGTGCGGCACCGTCCAGCCGTGCTGGTCGTATTCGGACATGCAGCGGTCGACCATCGCCATCATTTTGTCCATGTTGCCGGAGCTCTGCGCCTGGCGCAGACACTGCAGGCGGATCTCATCCTGGCTGCCGGAGTAGTTGATTTCGTACAGCTCGTGACGGCCGCCGAACTCGCTGCCGATGGCGTCCCACATCAGCTTCAAAATCTTGATGCGTTCGACGTGATCCATGCCGTTGGAGCCGCGCACGTATTTCGCCAGATACTGGTCGATCTGCGGGTTGTTCAGATCCCGGGCGCTGGACGGCAGGTAGATCAGCCCGGACGTCACGTTACGCTCGATGATGTTCTTGATCTTCGCGTAGGCCATCGGCGCCATCACGCGGTAGGTTTGCAGCGCGGCGTGATCCGGCAGATACGCGCCGTTGACCCACGGGGTGGCTTCGGAGCACATGGAGTCGCTCAGCGCCCAGAACATGTTGCGCCAGGCCACCACTTCGCCGAGATCCGCCTGCACGCCGCGGAACTCCAGGGTGCCGGTGCACTCCAGGGATTTCTTCAGCAGGGCGGTGATGAAGTCGAGCTTTACCGCCAGACGCACGCAGGCCTGCAGCGGGTACATCCGCGCAAAGCCGCCTTCCATCGTCCAGCGACGGCAGCGGTCGAAATCGCGGTAGATCAGCACGTTTTCCCACGGGATCAGCACATGATCCATCACCAGGATCGCGTCGTTCTCGTCGAAGCGGCTGGAGAGCGGGTAGTCGTACGGGGATCCGGTTGCGCCTGCCACCATCTCGTAAGAGGCGCGGGAGATCAGCTTCACGCCTTCGGCATCCATCGGCGCGACGAACATCAGCGCGAAGTCCGGGTTTTCGCCCATCACCTGCGCGGAGCCGAAGCCGATCATGTTGTAGTGGGTCAGCGCCGAGTTGGTTGCCACCACTTTCGCGCCGCTGACGATAATCCCGGCGTCGGTCTCTTTCTCCAGCTTGATGTAGACGTCTTTCACCTCGTCCGCCGGCTTGTGGCGGTCGATCGGCGGGTTAACGATGGCGTGGTTGAAGTACAGGCCGGTTTCCTGAATGCGGGTGTACCAGTTGCGGGCGTTCTGTTCGAACTGGCCGTAGAAGGCCGGGTTGGCTCCGAGCGCGCAGCCGAACGCGGCTTTGTAGTCCGGCGTGCGGCCCATCCAGCCGTAGCTCAGGCGCGACCACTCGGCGATGGCGTCGCGCTGCTGGCGCAGGTCGTCGGCGCTTTTCGCCACGCGGAAGAACTTGTGGGTATAGCCGCCGCTGCCGGTGTCGGTGCCCCAGCAGAGCGTGTCCTGCATCTCCGGCTTGTGCAGCGCGTCGTACATCTGTGCGATGGAGGCCGCCGCGTTGCGAAACGCCGGGTGGGTGGTGACATCTTTGACGCGCTCGCCGTAGATGTAAATCTCACGGCCGTCCTGCAGGCTTTTTAAATACTCTTCGCCGGTTAACGGACGTTTGGCATCAGCGCGGAAATCTTCAGGCTTCATAGGGACCTCGTATCGGAATAGGGTTGTTAAATTTATGTTTTGTTTTTGTTGTTTAATTGAAGCCTGAGAGGGGCGGAACGTGAAGGGACGATTGGGACAACGGCGGGTACTTTTCGGGCGGGATTGGGATTTGTGATCGTTGTCCCCTCACCCCGGCCCTCTCCCCAAAGGGGCGAGGGAGAAATCGTCCCCTCTCCCCTATGGGGAGAGGGTTAGGGTGAGGGGTAAGGTTTTACGACACCGGTACTTTCTGCGCCCGATACGCGCTCGGCGAGCACCCCACTAAGCGATTAAAAAAACGGGCAAAATAGGCCGGATCCTTAAACCCCAGCTGCCAGGCAATGTCGCTGACCGCGCTGTCGGAGAAGAGCAGCAGCCGCCTGGCTTCCCGCAGCTGGCGGTCGAAGATCAGCCGCTTCGGCGGGCGGTTGGCGAAGCGGCGGCAGATATCGGTCAGGCGGGATTCGGTCAGGTGCAGCTCGCTGGCGTATTCCGGCACCGTCCAGTGCTGGTGGTAGTGGGCATCTATCAGCTGGGTAAAGCGCTGGAACAGCTTCAGCTCGCCGCGCATGCCGCCCGAAGCGTGGTCGTCGAGCTTCGCGTTGCGCAGCAGCAGGGTAAACACCGCCTGCGCCAGCAGGACCAGAGTATGTTCGCGCCCCGGCAGCTGTTCCGTGGATTCCCGGGCGATAAGCTGCCAGTAGTGCTTCAGCGCCGCCAGCTCGTCCGGCCTGTCGGCCAGCGAGAGGCAGATCCCCGGCAGGCCAAACGCTTCCCGCGTGCCGGGGTAGAGCACCTCCAGCAGCGGCCAGATCAGATCCTCGCGCACCGTCAGCACGTGTCCGTCGCTGTCGGATTCGGTGATAAACGCGTGCGGCACCGACGGCGGCGTGAGGACGAACAGCGGAGCCTGCACCGAGTAGCGGTGATCGTCGAGCTGGAGCTCAATCTGCCCGGTATCGAGAAAGTGCATCTGAAAATACTGGTCGTGACGGTGCGCCTGCATGTCGCGGCCAAAAAAGGCCGCCATGCGCGCGAACGACTGGTAGTGCACATCGTCGGTGCCCAGACTTTCGTCGTACTCCTTGCTGATATCAATGTTGGCGATAGGGCTCTGGCACATGCTCGTTCCTCTGTTGATCCCGCTGCGTCATCGGGATGCGCGTCAGCACCAGCGCGCCGACCACCAGCAGCCCGGCCACAAACCACAGCCCGGAGCTGAAGCTGCCGGTCGCGTCGCGCAGAATGCCGATCAGCAGCGGGCTGACGGCGGATCCGACGTTGCCGATGGCGTTGATCACCGCCAGCGCCACCGCGCGGGACTGCAGGCTAATCACCCGATCCGGCGTGGTCCAGAATATCGCCATGGCGGTAAAGGATCCGGTTGAGGCCATAATGATGCCAAGCAGCTGGATCAGGCTGTGATCGGTGGCCGAGGCCAGCATCCATCCCGCCGCGGCGAAGAGGTACGGCAGGATGGTGTGCTTTTTTCGCTCTTTCAGCCTGTCGGAGCGTCGGCTCCACCAGATCATCCCGAGAATGGTGCAAAACTGCGGGATCGCCGCCAGCAGACCGATGACGATATTGCTGCTCCCCGTGTTGAAGCTTTGCAGGATCTGCGGCGTCCAGATGTTGATGGCGCTGAGCGTGTTGGTCAGGCAGAAGTAGGCCAGCGTGTAGAGCAGCACCGCCGGGGTCAGCACTTCGCGCAGCGTCGATCGCGGCGTGACGGACTGTGCAATGGCGACCTCCTGCTCGCGGGCGATCATCGTTTTCAGCGCCTGCTTTTCGTCGTCGTCGAGCCAGGTAGCTTGATCCGGCGTGTCGTTGAGATAAAACCAGGTCACCACGCCGAGCACCACCGACGGCAGCCCCTCCAGCAGGAACAGCCACTGCCAGCCCTTCAGGTTCCACAGCCCATCCATCGCCAGAATGTAGCCGGAGAGGATCGAGCCGAGCATCATGGTCACCGGCATGGCGATCATAAACAGCGCGTTGGCGCGGGCGCGGTGATAGGCCGGGAACCACCATGTGAGGTAGACCAAAATCCCCGGCAGGAAGCCCGCTTCGGCAATGCCCACCAGCATGCGCAGAACGTAGAGCGTTTCAGGGCTGGTGGCAAACATGGTGCAGGTGGAGGCGATGCCCCACACCACCATGATCCCGGCGATCCAGCGCCGCGCGCCGATCTTCGCCAGCATGATGTTGCTCGGGATCCCGCACAGCACGTAGGTGACGTAAAACAGCGTCGCGGCCAGGCCAAACATGGTCGACGTGAGGCCCAGATCTTTGCCCATCGTCAGCCCGGCAAAGCCGATGTTGATACGATCGAGAAACGAAAAGACAAACAGGATAAAGAGAAAGACGATCAGGCGTCGGAACAGCTTGTTAATGGCGCGATGTTCAACAGCTTTATTATCATGGGTTTGCAGGGTAGAGGTCGTCATGGTGCGCTCCAGATCTTACGTTTAGTAGACGGATTTATTGTTATTAACTGACGTAACCGGTTGTTCGATAAAGCGTGCCGCCAGCGCTTCGGCGCCGCGGGCGAGCAGGGTGGTGTCGACGCCGACGGCGACAAACAGCGCGCCAAGCTCGAGGTAGCGTTTCGCCAGCGGCTCGTTCGCCATCAGGATGCCGGGCGCTTTGCCCGCGCTGAGGATCTGCGCGATAGCCTGCTCGATGGCGGCCTGCACCTCCGGGTGCTGCGGATTGCCGGCAAAGCCCATGTCGGCGCTCAGATCCGCCGGGCCGATAAACACGCCGTCGACGCCTTCAACGTCGAGGATCTGCGGCAGATTTTTTAGCGCCTCGCGGGTTTCAATCTGCACCAGCACGCACATGGCGTCGTTGGCCTGCTGCAGGTAATCCGGGATGCGGTTCCAGCGCGAGGCGCGCGCCAGGGCGCTTCCGACCCCGCGAATGCCCGCGGGCGGGTAGCGGGTGGCACGTACCGCCAGCCGCGCTTCGTCGGCGTTTTGCACCATCGGCACCAGCAGGGTTTGCGCGCCCACGTCCAGCAGCTGTTTGATCTGCACCGGGTCGTTCCACGACGGGCGCACCACCGGCTGGCTGGGATAGGGCGCGATGGCCTGTAATTGGGTTAAGACGGTTTGCACGCTGTTCGGCGCGTGCTCGCCGTCGATCAGCAGCCAGTCGAAGCCTGCCCCGGCCAGCAGCTCGGCGCTGTAGCTGCTGGTGAGCCCCAGCCATAAACCGATTTGCGGACGGCCCGCCTTCAGCGCCGCTTTGAATGCGTTTTGCATGGTTGTCTCCTTACACAAAGCGGCAGCTGATGGAGCCCATGTTGCCGTAGTCGACGTGGAAGGTGTCGCCTCTGCTGGCGGGCACCGGGCGGGTAAACGAGCCGCCGAGAATAATCTGGCCGGGCTCAAGCTGCACGTCGTACGGTGCCAGCTTGTTCGCCAGCCACGCCACGCCGTTCGCCGGGTGGTTAAGCACGCCTGCGGCGACGCCGGTCTCTTCGATCACGCCGTTGCGGTAGAGCAGGGCGGAGATCCAGCGCAGATCCAGCTCGTCGGGCTTAATCGGACGACCGCCGAGGATCACCCCCGCGTTGGCGGCGTTATCGGAGATGGTATCGAACACCTTGCGCGGGCGCTGGGTTTCCGGGTCAACGTTGTGACAGCGGGCGTCGATCAGCTCCAGCGCGGGGATCACATAGTCCGTAGCGTTGTAGACGTCGAAGATGGTGCAGTTCGGGCCGCGCAGCGGTTTTGCCAGCACAAAGGCCAGCTCGACTTCGATGCGCGGGACGATGAAGCGATCGACCGGGATGTCGCTGCCGTCGTGGAAGAACATGTCGTCCAGCAGCGCGCCGTAGTCCGGTTCGCTAATCTGCGAGCTGGCCTGCATCGCTTTGGAGGTCAGGCCGATCTTATGGCCCTTCAGCACGCGGCCTTCGGCGATTTTCAGGCTGACCCATTCGCGCTGAACGGCGTAGGCGTCTTCAATGGTGATCTCCGGGTAGTCCAGCGAGATCGCGCGGATCTGCTCCCGGGTTTGTTCCGCCTGATGCAGGCGGTGGGCGATCAGGGTATGGGTGTGTTTGTCGAGCATGGCGATATCCTGTTTTATGTTTTTTTCTCCCTCTCCCCGTGGGAGAGGGACGGGGTGAGGGCATCAGGCCGCAGAGATTTCCCCTCACCCTAACCCTCTCCCAAAGGGAGAGGGGACGGTATTACTTAAACAACGCGTGCACGTTGTTCTGTTTGTAATTGAGCGTTGGGTGCAGCTCGTCGAGCTCGAACGACAGCGCCAGATAGCGGTCGGCCATCAGCTCCGCGAAATGTGCCTTGATCAGCGCAAACAGCATCTCCCCCACGGCTTCCCGGCTCTCCAGGCTGCGCCCGGAGCCAATCTTCAGCGTCATATGCACAAAGGCGTAATCGTGCCTGCCGTCGGCCATCTGCCAGGTGTCCAGCCAGTGGGCGCGGCTGCGGATGCCGCCGATGGGGAAGATGCCCGTGGCGGCCAGCGCCTCATTCACTTTGGCAAACAGCCCCGGCAGGTCGGCCTGCTCGCGGATGTTGTCGGTACATTCAGCAATAAAGTGCGGCATGGTGGCTCCTTACGCGGGCAGCGGGAAAACGGCGTTAACCTGGCCGGTGCCGGAGCTGGCGAACAGCTCGGTGAGGAACTCCACCTTGCCGTCGTATTTGTCCCAGCCGAGCATCCCCAGCAGCATCACCGTGTCGTGCATGTTGCCCTCGCCGTAGCAGTAGTCGGCGTACTCCGGCAGCATGCTGCAAAACTCTTTGAACTGCCCCTCGCGCCACAGCTTCACCACGCGTTCGTCCATCTGGCGGTCGAACTCGCGGGTGTAGCTGTTCATCCCTTCCTCCGCGCGCTGGTCGTCGATAAAGCGGTGCGACAGCGAGCCGCTGGCGAGCACCGCCACGGTGCCGTCGTATTTTTCGATGGCGCTGACGATGGCCTCGCCCAGCCTGCGGCTGTCGGCGAAGTCGTGGACCGTGCAGAACGCCGAGATGGAGACCACTTTGAAGTGTTTATCCGCGTTCATGTAGCGCATCGGCACCAGCGTGCCGTACTCCAGCTTGAGGCTCGGGATGTTGTGCGCTTTGGCGCGCACGCCGAGCTTCACCGCCTCGTCGGCGATCAGCTGGCCGAGCGCCGGGTTGCCGTCGTAGTCGTAGGTCATGTCGCGGATAAAGTGCGGCAGCTCGTTGCTGGTGTAGACGCCCGCAAAATGGTCCGCACAGTTGATGTGGTACGCGCTGTTCACCAGCCAGTGGGTGTCGAACACGATGATGGTGTCCACGCCCAGCTCGCGGCAGCGCTTGCTGATTTCTTTATGCCCGTCGATGGCCGACTGGCGGCAGCCGTGGTTTTTCCCCGGCAGCTCGGAGAGGTACATCGACGGAACGTGAGTGATTTTTGCCGCTAACGCTAATTTACCCATGGTCAGATCCCCCACTTTGGAATCGGATGGTCGCCCATGGAGATGCAGACGTTCTTCATCTCCGCGAACACCTCGAAGCTGTACTCACCGCCCTCGCGGCCGGTGCCGGAGGCCTTCACGCCGCCAAACGGCTGGCGCAGGTCGCGCACGTTCTGGGTGTTGACGAACACCATCCCCGCTTCGATATTCCGCGCCAGGCGCAGCACTTTGCTGACGTCCTGGGTCCAGATGTACGACGCCAGGCCGTACTCCACGTCGTTGGCCAGGCGCAGGCCTTCCGCTTCGTCCTTAAACGGCAGCAGGCAGGCCACCGGCCCGAAGATCTCCTCCTGCGCCACGCGCATGCGGTTGTCGACGTCCGCCAGCACGGTTGGTCGCAGGAAATTGCCGCCCTTCAGGTGCGCAGGCAGGTCGGTCGGTTTGTCCGGGCCGCCCGCCAGTAGGGTTGCACCCTCTTCAATGCCGAGGCGGATGTAGCCGGAGACTTTCTCCCAGTGCTGCTTGCTGATGAGTGCGCCGATCTGGGTGTTCGGATCGGTCGGGTCGCCCACGCGCAGGCGGTTGGCGCGCTCGGCAAAGCGCTTCACGAATTCCGGGTAGATGCTCTGCTGGATGAAGATGCGCGAGCCGGCGGTGCAGCGCTCGCCGTTGATGGAGAAGATGGTGAACAGGGCGGCGTCCAGCGCGCGCTCGATGTCGGCATCTTCAAAAATCAGCACCGGAGATTTGCCGCCCAGCTCCATGGAGTATTTCTTCAGCCCGGCGTTTTTCATGATGTTGCGTCCGGTGGCGGTGCCGCCGGTGAAGGAGACGGCGCGCACGTCGTGATGGCGCACCAGCGCGTCGCCTGCCGTCGCGCCGTAGCCCTGCACCACGTTGAGCACGCCCGCCGGAATGCCCGCCTCCAGCGCCAGCTCGCCCAGACGGTCGGCGGTCAGCGGGGAGAGTTCAGACATCTTCAGCACCGCGGTGTTTCCGAGTGCCAGGCACGGCGCGACCTTCCAGGTGGCGGTCATAAACGGCACGTTCCACGGCGACACCAGCGCGCAGACGCCCACCGGCTGCACCAGGGTGTAGTTGAGCATCTTGTCGTCGACCGGGTAGGTTTTGCCGTTCATCTGCTGGCACACCTCGGCGAAGAACTCGAAGTTGTGTGAGGCGCGCGGGATCAGCACGTTTTTGGTCTGGTGGATCGGCAGGCCGGTGTCGGCGGTTTCCATGGCGGCGATCTCGGGCACGTTCTGGTCGATCAGGTCACCCAGACGACGCATCAGGCGCGCGCGCTCCTTCATCGGCAGGTTGGCCCATTTCGGGAACGCCTCTTTGGCGGCGGCGACGGCCTGGTGAACTTCAGCTTCACCGCCGGCGGCGACTTCCGCTAATACCTCGCCGGAGGCCGGGTTGGTAGTGTGGAAGTACTCGCTTCCGGCGACGTTTTTACCGTTGATCCAGTGGTTAATCTTTTTCATTTTGCAGTCTCCTCGCTGACAATCCGGTTCACCAGGCGTCCCACGCCTTCCACTTCCACCACTACCTCATCGCCCGGCACCACGTCGGACAGCCCCTTCGGCGTGCCGGTGGCAATCATGTCGCCCGGCTGCAGGGTCATAAAATCGCTCAGGTACGCAATCAGGTACGGGATGCTGAAAATGAGATCGGCGGTGGTGCCTTCCTGGCGCAGCTCGCCGTTGACGAAGGTGCGCAGGGCGAGGTTGTGCGGATCGGGGATGGCTTTTTTTGGCACGATGTTTGGGGAAATGGGGGTCAGCCCGTCCCGGCTTTTCACCCTCAGGTTCGGTCGGTAGTAGTTTTCCAGGTAGTCGCGGATGGCGTAGTCGTTGCAGACCGTATAGCCCGCAACATAGTCCATCGCCTCGGCTTCGCTGACCTTACGCGCGGTTTTACCGATGACCACCACCAGCTCCGCCTCGTAGTGCATGTATTCGATATTGTTCGGGCGCACCGACGTCTGGCCGTCGCCGTTGAAGGTGTTCGGGGCTTTGATAAATACCAGCGGCTCGGTGGGCGGCTTGAAGTCCAGCTCGCTGGCGTGGTCGGCATAGTTCAGACCGAGGGCAAACAGCGTGGCGTGCGGCGGCGTGCTGTGCGCAATGGCGACGTCGCGTTCATCCACCACCGGGTTTTCCAGCGGCGGAAAACCTTCCGCCAGAACGCGCACGCGATCGCCCGGGCGGATCTCCACGCGGCTTTGCGGGGTGCCGAGCAGGATCGCATCGCCGGGATTGAGGGTGGCGAACTCGCTCAGGGCGCTCAGCAGTTCGGCGGCGCTGCGCTGAAGATCGGCCGTGCTCCAGTGGTCCGCTTCGCGGCCGTTGATCTCGGTGATGATGGTCAGGTTATCCACGTTATCCACGGCGACAAGTTCGCCGAGCGGGCAAAATCCGTCCCGGCATTTGGCCTTGATGGCCGGGCGGTAGAAGCTCTCTTCCGGCAGGCTCACCTCGTTGGCGAGCGCATATCCCGCGATGTACTCCGCGGCGTCCTCCACGCGCACCTTGCTGGCGGTTTTGCCCACGACCAGCGCCACCGTCGCGCCGCTTAATACCGTTTCCCCGTGCGGGAAGGGGATCGGCTCGCCCGCGCGGATCACCGTGTTATGCGGTTTGATAAACCACACCGCTGTTTTCGGCGGCGTGTTGTAGGGCGCTTTTTCAAAGGCCTCACGCCAGGCTTCACGCTGGCTTTGATGGTTGAGGGCGACGGCAAAAACGGTACCTTTCATTCATATACTCCTCACCCCGGTGGTCCGGGTTGTGATTTCATTAATATGTTAATGATCTGGTTTTATGCTTTTGCTGTTTATTTCGCAATCAGAAGTGAAATATTTGTGATGGGAATAACAATAAATTTACATATTGGGTTTTATTGATAATAAAATCATGTTCTTAATAAAATTGATGGGTTTCTGTTAGACTTTTTGACGGAAAACGTGTTGTTTATAAAAACATCTTTTAGGGATTGTTTACTTGTTAATGATGGGAAAGGCTATGCATGATTCATTAACCATCGCGCTGCTGCAGGCGCGGGAAGCGGCGATGTCGTACTTCCGCCCGATCGTGAAGCGCCATAACCTGACCGAGCAGCAGTGGCGCATTGTGCGCGTGCTGGCTGAACATCCGTCGATGGATTTTCACGATCTGGCGTTTCGCACCTGCATCCTTCGCCCGAGCCTGACGGGCATTCTGACGCGGATGGAGCGCGACGGCCTGGTGTTGCGCTTAAAGCCGGTGAACGACCAGCGCAAGCTGTACGTGTCGCTGACCAAAGAGGGGAATGCGCTATATGAACACGCCCAGGCGCAGGTCGAAGAGGCGTATCAGCAGATCGAGGCGGAATACACGCCGGAGAAGATGAAACAGCTGACGGCGCTGCTGGAAGAGTTTATTGAACTCGGAAACCGGCATAACGCAGCGCGGGAAGAAGAGTAAAAACCACAAATTCCAGGATGATTTTCGTAAAGTTTTCCCTTTCCAGGCCGAAAATTCTGTATCTGTCTGAGGAAAGAGAAAACATGTTAAACCGTATCAAGATTGTCACCAGCTTAATGCTGGTTTTAGCGATATTTGGCCTTTTACAACTCACGTCCGGTGGTCTTTTCTTTAATGCCCTTAAGAATGACAAAGAGAATTTCACCGTCCTGCAAACCATTCGCCAGCAACAATCCACGCTGAACGCCAGCTGGGTAGCGTTGCTGCAAACCCGTAATACCCTGAACCGTGCGGGTATCCGCTACATGATGGATCAGAGCAATATCGGCAGCGGCGCGACCGTTAACGATTTGATGCAAATCGCGTCTACGTCTCTGAAACAGGCGGAAAAAAACTGGGCTGCCTACGAAGCCCTGCCGCGCGATCCGCGTCAAAGCGATGCGGATGCCATGGAGATCAAGCGTAACTATGATATTTACCACGGTGCGCTGGCGGAGCTGATTCAGCTGCTGGGTGCCGGCAAAATCAACGCCTTCTTCGACCAGCCGACCCAGAGTTATCAGGACGGTTTTGAGAAGCAGTATGTGAGCTACCTGCAGCAGAACGACAAGCTGTATCAGACGGCGGTCGAAGACAGCAACAGCTCCTACAGCCAGGCTATCTGGGTGCTGATCAGCGTCCTGATTGCCGTGCTGGTGGTGATCGTGGCCGTCTGGCTCAACATCAAGCAGACGCTGATCTCTCCGCTGAATCGTCTGATCGACAACATTCGCCATATCGCCAGCGGCGACCTGGTGAAGCGCATTGAGGTTCAGGGCACCAACGAGATGGGTGAACTGGCCGACTCGCTGCGCCATATGCAGAGTGAGCTGGTGCGTACCGTCGGCGACGTGCGTAACGGCGCGAACGCGATCTACAGCGGCGCGAGCGAAATTGCGATGGGCAATAACGACCTCTCTTCCCGCACTGAACAGCAGGCCGCTTCCCTGGAAGAGACCGCTGCCAGCATGGAGCAGCTGACGGCAACCGTTAAGCAGAACGCCGAAAACGCCCGTCAGGCGAGCCACCTTGCGCTGAGCGCCTCTGAAACCGCGCAGAAAGGCGGCAAAGTGGTGGATAACGTGGTCCAGACCATGCGCGATATCGCGGGCAGTTCGCAGAAAATTGCCGACATTATCAGCGTGATCGACGGCATTGCCTTCCAGACCAACATTCTGGCACTGAACGCGGCGGTAGAAGCGGCGCGTGCGGGCGAGCAGGGCCGTGGTTTTGCGGTGGTGGCAGGTGAAGTGCGTAACCTGGCCCAGCGCAGCGCCCAGGCGGCTCGCGAAATCAAGAGCCTGATTGAAGACTCCGTGGGCCGCGTGGAAGTGGGCTCAACGCTGGTAGAAAGCGCCGGTGAAACCATGGGTGAGATCGTGAACGCGGTGACCCGCGTAACGGACATCATGGGTGAAATCGCCTCTGCGTCTGACGAGCAGAGCCGCGGTATCGACCAGGTGGGTCTGGCGGTCGCTGAGATGGATCGCGTGACCCAGCAGAACGCCTCGCTGGTTGAAGAATCTGCCGCAGCGGCGGCCGCCCTGGAAGAGCAGGCGAGCCGTCTGACTCAGGCCGTGGCGGTATTCCGCATTCAGCAGGAGCAGATGAAAGCGCGCGAATTCGCTGCGGCTAAAGCGGTTTCCACGCCGGTGATGGCGCGTAAAACCGCGACGGCCGATTCAGGCGATAACTGGGAAACGTTCTAACCCGGTGCGTTGTGCCGGGTGGCGGCTACGCCTTACCTGGCCTACGGAAGGTTGTTGCAGGCCCGGTAAGCGCAGCGCCACCGGGCGATATCAAAGCGGCAGACGCATGGCACAGCGGGAGTTATACGCTAAGCCGTGCGCTGCTTCTTCTTCACGTTTTTCACGCAGTTCAGGCGTGAGTTCAGCTACGTATTCAAACCCCAGCTTTGCATAGAACGGCGCGTTCCACGGTACGTCCCTGAACGTCGTCAACGTCAGCGACGCCAGCCCCAGCGTGCGGGCATGGTCTGCCACGCAGGCGATAAGCTGCCTGCCGATCCCTTTTCCCTGCCAGTCCAGATCAACCGAGAGTTCGACAATAAACAGTGATGAAGGGTGGACCTCGGCAAGGATAAACCCGACGGGCTGGTCGTTCGCCAGCGCCAGCCAGCTTAGCCCACGTTCGGCATACTCAAGGTGCTGCTCAGCGGAAATGACCTCACCGTCGGCAAGCCAGGCGAGACACGGGTCTTCACGAAAGCGCTCGCCCGCCGCGCGTTCAATGGCGGGCAGGGAGGCAACGTCGCCGGGACGCGTAGGGCGGACGGTGAGGTTAAGGTCGACCATTAGCCTGCGCGACTCACAATTTTAATTTCGACCATGCCAATGCCGAGCTCGCGCGGTGAATGGCCGAGAATATTCCCTTCATTGGTGGACTGCGGATCCGGCGGCACGATCACCAGGGTATTGCTGCGCGATGGGTTCTCAAAATGCAGCGTGTGCGTGCTCACGTCGTTCCCGAGCGTCAGCATCTGCTCCTGGCTGCCCACGCGAACCGGTACGGGCTTGTTAGCGTTGGGGCCATACGCTCTGGCGATGATCACCAGGTCGAATTGTTCCGGCAGGGGATGGGCGTACTCAATTTTCACCTCATTGCCCAGCTGCGCGTTGGACCAGCGCCCCCAGGACTCCGGACGCGAGATGCCGCTAAACTGCTTCACTTCCTCGGGCGCGCCGGCCACGTTAAAGATAAAGCTGTCCGCTTTGTAGCGAATGTCGTTATCGCTGATTTTCAGCATGTCGACGTTACGCTGATAGCGCGCGGTATCAATCACCGTATCGTTAAACGCGGTTTTGCCTTTCCACTGGGCTTTATCCACGTGCTGTACGGTTTGCTCCCCGCCGAGCTGACCCTGAGAGACGCACCAGTCGGTAGAAAGCGCCAGCGGCTGCGACCAGAGCTGGCCCATCTTGTAACATCTGTCGACCCAGACGAAATTATCGCGTGGGGCAAAATCTGCCAGCTGATAGCGCAGCGGCGCGGAATATTCGCTTTCCGGCAGCGGCTCGACGCGCCCCGCCGACACGCGCACCAGCAGCGGCAGACGGAAGCTGCTGCCCGAGAAGGCAATCGTGTTTTTATCCCGATCGACGGTGAAGTCCTTCATCTCTTTCGGGAAGTTCCACAGGCGGATGATGTCTGGCTTCCAGGCGAGGATTTTATCCTTCATGTTGAGGAAGACTTCCGACAGGGATTGCCCCGACAGCGTGCTGCGGCCCAGGCCAATAAAGTTGTCGCCTCCCAGAATGTCCAGCACGGTTGCGCCGTTATCCATGGAGTTGCGTTTGGTGGCAATGACCTCCTGCTGCGGCTGGTCGCCGCGCAGGACGAAGAACAGGTTGCTGCGATCCTGCTTGTTGAGCCGATCCCAGGCGCTGTTTTTCATCGCCAGATGGTCAGACGAAACGACGATGACGGTGTTTTTAAACCAGGGCGAGGCTTTGATTTTCTCGACCAGCGCGGCAATGTGCTCCTGGCTGCAGGTCACGGCGCTGAAAGACGTGTTGTTTTTGCCATCCACGTCATAGCTTTTGCGTTTGCAGCTGCGCGAGACGAACCCGTCCGGATGGTGGGTATCCACCGTCAGCGCAAAGAGGGAGAAACGCTTGCCCGCGCGGGAAAGCTCCTCGAATTTCTTCCAGGTTTCGTCGAGTACCGTATCGTCATAGAAGCCCCAGTCGTTACGGTAGCTCGGATCGGCAACCGTCGTTTTTAACTCCTCTGAGCCATACAGGTGGTCAAAACCGTGGGATTTCAGGAACACGTCTTTTCCGGCAAAGCGCAGGTTTGCCCCCTGCATAAAATAGTTTTCGTAGCCGGAGTTTTTCAGAATATCGCCGAGGCAAATATTCTGTGGGAAGAACGTCGACATTGAGGCTGAGGCGTTACCTTCAAAAGGCGCGAACAGCGGGATACCGCACTGGGAGGCAACCATTCCGGCAATCGTATAGTCCGTACCCGGCAGCTGCATGGTGTGGCTGAAGTCGAGCCCTTCGTTTTTCAGCGCGCCCAGGTCTGGCGTCAGGTTCGGGAAGGCATCGTTATCAAAGTACGTGCGTTCCAGGCTTTCACCGTAGATGTAGACCAGGTTGAGCTTCGGGCTGGCGATCGTTTTGGACGGTTCTTTGTAGTAAGCCGCGAAATCCGGATCGCCGTCGCGCGACTGGGATTTCACCAGCTCGGTGATCTGATGGAACGCCGGGCTGGCGTCGACGGAGGCCAGCGCCAGGAATAACGCCAGCAGGCTGTAGCCATGATGGTGCGGAAGATGGCGACGTCGACGCAGCACCCAGGCCAGCGCGCCAAAAATCGTCACCAGCGCGACGATAAGGCCGAGCCCCGGAAGAATGTACTTGCCCACACCCGCGCCCGTCAGGCTGTTCGTTAGCGTGTAGAGCACCGCATCGTTAATACCGTCACCGGTAAAGTAGTCGCTGGCGTATAAGGTAATGTTTAAAATAATAAAAATGCCGAGTACCACCAGCGTGGCGATAAACCACCAGGTGTGACGGCCGGCTTTCCAGGCGTAAACGCCGACAGAAGCCAGAAAAAGGATAAGAGACATGAATTCTGACAACAGCATATCCTCATGACGCCAGGTGCTTCGCTGGCTAACTGTTTATTTTTTGGGTCATACAATGTAATTGCGATGTCGTTAAGCTGCAATTTTAGTGTCACGAAAGTGTGCTGTTGTTAGGATTTGGTTTAGAAAATCGTTTTTATGAAGAAGGTCGCATCCTGACAAACGGACGCTGAGACGGTGGCAGGTGGGAAAAACGTTCGTTTAGCGCCGCGTTGCAAGACTATCGCATTAAACGCGGCGTGTTGTGGCAGAAAATGGGGTAGATCAGGAGATGAAATTAACGCCTTGTTTCAGCACCAGATCGCAGGCTTTGGTTTTCACCTGTTTTGCCAGAGAAGAGTTGCCGAGGGTGCTCAGGTTAAGCTGCTGCCCGTTTTGCGCGTTAAGCAGGCCCTGAATGCCGTCCATATAGTTGGTGTCCGCTTTTTGCTCCTGGGTATCCAGACCCAGTTTACCCAGCACCTGGTTTTTCACGTTTTGCGCGTCGGTCACGGAGGCCAGCTTTTGCTTCGCGCAATATTCCAGAATCCCCGCCGCGTTGTTCATCGTGCCTGCGCTAAGGCTCTGAGAGCTGTTGCCCAGCAGGCTGGTGAGGGAAGAGGCGGAGAGTCCACCCTGAGAGCTGCTGCTCTCTTTGGTCAGCTCATTTGCCGCGCTTGACAGGGACTCCTGCCAGGACGCCGCTTGCGCTGCGCCGGTCACCAGCAGCGCGCCTAAAAAGGTGCTGATTAGAATCTGTTTTTTCATCATGGCTCTCTCAAAAAGGTCCGTTTTGGGCCGAAGGGGTTCCAGTATATACCTGTGCCCAGGCGGCGATTCCTGGAACTGTCTTAATACTCTTTGCCGGTAACGCGGCTGCGGTAACTTTCCCAGTCGAAGATGACATAAAGACTATTACCCAGCTTCATGCGGTCCATGACGCGTTCACCCAGTAAGCGGGTCATCTCGTCGATATTGTGGTTCGTCAGCATGCCGGTGGGGCGTTTGGACGAGGAGCGGCGGTCGACAATCTGGTTGATGATCACTTTTTCATAGCGGGATTCTGTCTGAACGCCAATCTCGTCGATGACTAGTAAATCGACATTGCTCAGATCGTTGAGCAATTGCTCTTCGCTGGTTTCGCGGTTGCTGAAGGTGTCTTTCATCGCGGACATGATATCGGCCACGGTGATGATAAGAACCGATTTACCCCGCAGAAGCAGCTCGTTGCAGATGGCGGCTGCAAGGTGGTTTTTTCCGGTACCCGGCTTGCCGCTAAAGATGAAGCTGGCGATATTGCCGTCGAATTCATCCACGTACTGACGGGCGGCGGCAAGGGCGTTCATTTGTCCGTTGGTTTCGACTTTATAGTTATCGAACGAGCAGTTCTGGTGCAGGGGACGGATACCGGAACGGTTAAAGGTGCGCTGCATTTTCATCGCCCGGTTTTCCCTGGCGAGCGCGGCGGCGCGGATCTCACCTTGCTCTTTTTGCCACGCCAGCAGCTCTTCACCCGTGGTGAAAGCGGGCTTCACGTTGGCAGGCATCATTTTTTGCAGACGTTTCATCAGGTCGCCGACGTTCTTCATTTCGCACCTCGGAATCCGCTGGGGATCTGTTTATCCGGTTCGGAAAACGCGTTGATATCGCGTTTGGGCTGGCCGTTGTTGCCGGCGCGGGTAATTTGAAGATGACGCGCGAGCTTTTGCTGCCATTGAATATGGGTGAAGACTTTACCTTCCGCCTGCCACCAGGCGGTAAACGCGGCGAGCTCTTCCGCGGTGGCCGGCTGGGTTAGCGCAATGCCCCACAGCGCGGCCTGCCGCTGAAAATCCGCATCCGGCTGCCAGCCCGCGTACAGGGCAAATTTTCCCATCGGAACGGTCACGGGGACGTTAACCGGTTCATCAAAGAACTGGTTGTCCAGCGTGATATCGCTCGCCGGGCGTGACAGTTGCGCTTCAATCTCCAGAAGCTGTGCCAGGCGTTCCGGCGTGATTGCGTAGAACGCCGGCGCGTTGTCGGCAAAAACCGCAACCGTGCCGCCTTCGGCATGGGTCAACACACCGCGTGGGTCGCGCATAAAGGCATCAATGCCAGCAATGCTGGTGGTCAGAATTCTGGAGGACATAACGCTTACTCTACTGATTACTACGGGCGTGATATGGGCTTATGGTAGCACAGAGAGAGGAAAGGGAAGGAGGGGATTTCCCCGGTGGCGCTGCGCTTACCGGGGCTACGGTCGTAGGCCTGAAAAGCGCAGCGCCATCAGGTATTTATCACGCGATGATGTTCAGGGTCACGTCGATGTTGCCGCGGGTCGCGTTAGAGTACGGGCAAACAATGTGCGCCGCATCGACCAGCTTTTTAGCTTCCGCAGGATCCATACCCTCAACGTGGATGTTCAGTTTTGCTTCGATACCAAAACCGGTTGGCAGCGGGCCAATACCCACTTCGCCTTCAATAAAGGCATCTTTTGGCAGGGTAAATTTGTCGCGTGCAGCCACGAACTTCATCGCGCCCAGGAAGCAGGCAGAATAGCCCGCAGCAAACAGCTGCTCAGGGTTCGTTACTTCTCCGCCCATGCCGCCCATCTCTTTTGGCACGCCCAGTTTTACGTCCAGTACGCCATCGGAAGAGGTCGCGCGGCCGTCACGGCCACCGGTTGCTTTTGCTTTGGCGGTATACACTACTTTTTCTAAAGACATGGCAGGTTCCTCATCTTGCTTTAATGTGTGCTATTAAATAGCGTGCGATATATATGGGTGATAATCACGCGTAAAGTATAGCTTTACGCGCGGTGTAGCTGTTGTCGCAAAAGTTCGAGCTGCTGTTTGAGCGCCAGCAAAGTGTCGGTATCACACTGCGCTGCGCAACCCACCGCATGGGGAATACCCAATGCCTGCTGCTGAAGTTCACGTCCCGCTTCACTCAGGGTGACGGCGACCTGACGTTCGTCTTTGCGCGAACGGTGACGGTTGATTAACCCACCGTTTTCCAGCCGTTTTAACAGCGGCGTCAGGGTTGCAGAGTCCAGAAACAGGCGTTCGCCGATGTCCGACACCGTGACGTCATCCTGCTCCCACAGTACCAGCATCACCAGATATTGCGGGTAAGTCAGGTTCAGCGGTGCCAGCAGTTGCCGGTACAGCTTATTAAGCGCCAGATTTGCCGAATAGAGAGCAAAGCAGAGCTGGTTATCCAGCTTGAGCGCAGCGGTTGCGTCGTTCGTTTTCGCGTTCATGAGATCAATATAGGTAGTGTGCGATTTAATTGCAAGCAATTTTATGGGCAGGTGTAGCGGAGCGCCACCTGAACGGCCATTTTGCGGTAGTGCTGGCGCTGAGCCTGTTCGTCCGCCCCATCTTCAAACAGGAGCGTGAAGGTGTAGCTGTTGGCAACGTAATGAAAGCTGAAGCTGCTTATCAGGCGGTGAAGATCGCGGGCGTCAACCGTCTGGCTGAAGAGCTGCTTTTCTTTGCCCCGGTGCAGGATGCCCTCCAGCAGGTCGAGCGCGCTACGGTTGACCTGGCGAAGATAGCTCGACTGCTGCATAAAGCGGCCCCGCTGCATGTTTTCCATGCAGATAATCCGGATGTAGTCCGGGTGGTCGGCATGATAGTCAAAGGTGGCTTCAACCAGGTTGACCAGCGCTTCGACGGGGGGCATTCCCGCCAGGCTTAGCGCTTTTTCACTGGCGCGAATCTGGGTGTAAACATGTTCCAGAATCAGCAGATAGAGATTCTCTTTATTCTTAAAATGATAAACCACCATGCGTTTGGTGGTACCCGCTTTCTCCGCGATCTGCTCCATGCGGGCACCGTTCAATCCATACTCGGCAAAAAGCGCGATGGCGCTCTGAAAAATTTTCTCTTTCAGGCTGGATTCTTCGCCGTGCTCGGGGTGTTCGCTGCCAGGGTTAGCCACATCCTTTCCTTATTTTCACCAAACGGACCAGAAGGATTATCTCCATGGCAGCGAAATAACACAAATATCAAACGCGTGGGCGTTTGCGGTACAGCCACAACCCGGGGATCGACAGCCCGATAGAGAGCGCGCCGACGATGGACGAGGCCTTAAGAAAGTTGCTCAGGAGAAGGATCATCTGAGGCTCGGTGTAGCCAAAGTGGCTGATTTTCACCGCGGAAATCATCGCCGTATAGGCAGATATGCCGGGGAACATTGGGATCACGGCGGCGACGGTGAACACCTTGGGATGCGCCAGATACCAGCGCGACCACTGAATGCCGATACTGCCAACCAGCATGGAGGCCATAAATGTCGACCATTCGATGTTAAATCCTGCGGTCATCATCACCATTCGCGAGCCATGACCAATCGCGCCCAGCAGCGCACACCACCGCAGAGCGCGTTGCGGAACGTTAAACACCATCGCAAAGCCGACGGCAGGAATGGCGGCCAGAAGCATGTCCTGTGCCAGCGCCAGCAGAAAATCTATCACGCCCATCCGCGTAACCCCCAGAGTGTCATGGCCATCACAACGCCGATGCAGGTCGCCAGCGTCAGCAGGCTGGCAATAGCCCAGCGTGCCAGACCGGTATTGATGTGTCCTTTAAACATGTCGGCAACGGCGTTGATCAACGGAAAGCCCGGAACAAGCAGAAGCACGCTGGCGGCCATGGCAATCGTCGGGGTAGTGGCAAACTGCGGCAGGCGCAGCAGCAGGCCGGAAACCGTGGTGGCGACAAACGCGGTAATGCAGAAGTTAATTTGCGGATGCAGCTGCCGGTGCGTCAGCAGCTGGCGAACATACATGGCGATACTGCTGGCGAAAAAGGTGACGATCGCGCCGTCCCAGCCGCCTTTGTTGAGCTTACAAAAGCAGGCGCAAGACAGCCCTACCATCACCACGACAAGCCAGCGCGGATAACGCAATGGCTTAATTTGGCTGAACCGTTTTTCAATCTCCCGAAGATCGAGAAGCTTATGTTCAGCAAGGATGACGATGTGCTGCACTTCGGTCACGACGTGCATGTTAATGCCGCGGTCATGGTTTTTACGGGTGGAGGTCAGGCACTGGCCGTCTTTGATCGTGGTCAGCACGATGGCGTTAGATGAAATAGCGCTTTCAACGCTATCCATACCCAGCGCCAGTCCCAGCCGGGTGGAAAGCTCCTCAACCAGCGCGCTTTCCGCGCCGTGCTGGAGCAGAAAAAGACCGCACTGAATACATAGCCGCGTGATAGCACGCTGCGTTGACCGATCTGCCTGCATGTATTGTCCTGAAGAAGGTGGAAAGTTGCCGGTTGGCCCATAGCGATTACTTTTAGCACAAAGTGCAGTGTCTCTTGCTGTGGGCCAGATCAAGGTTTATGCAAACAGTTGCAGCGCCTAAGTGCGGAAGGGGTTGGGATTAATTCATCATTCTGGTGAATTATAATTATTGAAAGATAAGTTATATATATTTAGTTATTCTAATTTTATATTGTAGTTATTTTAATGACACTGCAATTAAATTTAATTTCGCTTTGTGAGATATTACTGCTGTTTAGGTATTTCTTAAACTAAGAAAACATCTCATCTTCTGCTTGTATTAACCTGCTTTACACTCAGGGACGAAAATACTCATACGTTGATGCATTTTAACGTTACTCATCACATGAAGAATGGACACGGAGGGTCTATGTTGTCTTTGCACGGTAAGCATAGCGTTATCATTAGCCGGATACCGGTCATGCAAAACGGGTTGGGGGGCGTAATGACTCGCCATTTCCCCGATTTTGAATTGACCTATTGCAGCTCATTGCAGGAGTTAACACTGCTCCAGCTACGCCGCGCTGACGTCATCATTGCCGATATTACAGGCGAATACTGGAATCCTCGGGGCGCGCTCGAAGAGTATTTCAATTTATTGAATCAATACCGGAACATTCACTGGATCTTTTTAGTTTCGCGGCCGCTTAACCCTATTGCCGTTGAGCTACTTGTGCGCCCGGAAAGTACGTTGCTTTCTGATATGGAACCCATTGAAGGCCTGGTTAACGCTATTCGGGCAGGTAGCGAACGCGCAGAGCGGGTAAGCCAGACGTTGTTAGCCCCTGAACCTCAAAGTACGGAGGACGAAGACGAAAACGTTATTGCCCTTACGCACTCCGAACGCAAAGTTTTGCGACTGTTAGGTAAAGGATGGGGGATTAACCAAATCGCCTCATTGCTTAAGAAAAGCAATAAAACCGTCAGTGCGCAGAAAAACAGTGCGATGCGACGGCTGTCATTACGCAGTAATGCCGATATGTACGCCTGGATAAACAGTACACAGGGAATGCGAGAGCTGAGTTTGATGTCAGCCTATGGAGAGTTCGAGGAATGGAAAAAACCGATTCAACAAGACATATCGCCATCGTCGAAAATTGCACGATGAGTGCTGTTGGGCTACAGCATCTTTTTGCGATGCCCGGACTGAATCATTATCAGCTGCATCTGTTTAGTGAATTTGACAGCTTTCAGAAAGCACTTCAGCACATCAATTTTTTCTCGCTGATCTATTCATATTCCGATGCGCGAGAAGAGCGTCGTAGCTGCCTGGCGCACCTGCGGGATTTTGCGTTTACGCATGGCCATATCCAGCGCATTATCCTGGTCGCTGATGAGATGGAAGCAAGATTGATTAGCCATCTTTCCCCGTCACGCCTTCACGGTGTGGTCAGTAAATCGCTGAAGCTTGAGCTCCTGCAGAAGGAACTCATGGTGTTGCTGAGCGAAACCCTGCGCATCAATGACAATATGATGAATCACTGGTACCAGAGTCAAAGCAGAATGTTAAGCCCAACGGAACGGGCAATATTGCGTTATATGTCTTGTGGCTATTCCATTCCTCAAATCGCGGCACAGCTTGAACGCAATATTAAGACCATCCGGGCGCATAAGTTTAATGCGATGGTCAAGCTGGGGGTGAACTCTGACGTAGGGCTGCTCGATGCGGCGGATATTATTACCCATCTTTCAGCAAGAGAACCGCGAAGTTCGATACTCAGCAAGCCGACTTTTTTATAACCTGTCTGTTGCGCGCCAGACAGGTTCTGGCGCATCAATCAGATGCAAACATCAACCCATTTTGCGGAAGTCAGCTCTGCCATTCTGTCAGGTGAAATACGCACGGCACTGTGAATTGCGCCTGCTGCGGGCAGAACTTCGGCGTACTGCTTTAATGAGATATCGCAGTAAACCGCGAGCGGGTTTTCAAGGCCGAACGGGCACACGCCGCCAACGGGGTGACCTGTGATGGTCACCACTTCATCACTGCTGAGCATGCGCGCTTTTGCACCAAACGTATCTTTCAGCTTTTTGTTATCCAGGCGCGCATCGCCTTTCGCCACCACCAGTATCACCTCATTTTTCACCTTTAATGACAAGGTCTTGGCGATTTGCCCCGGTTCAACACGATGGGCGGCAGCAGCCAACGCAACGGTAGCGGTACTCTGACTAAGTTCAATGACGTCTATATCCGGCGCGTTGTCGGCAAAAAACTGCTGTACAGACTGCAAACTCATTGTTTCCTCCTGACAAATATCCTGCGTAATCTGTCATAAGAATTTATGCTCTGTAAATATCTCTTCAGTAACAAATATCCCGAACGGCTGATTTCTGGATCCTCTTCACAATCACGGAAACCGGTTACAGTAACCGGTTGCAGAGCGTGATGCGTCGATTAATACTGAGTACGTAACGTCCCCTGTATCCAATAATAAGAGCAAATTATGAAACCATTCCGTCTGAGCAGTACCACTGGTACACAAGCCAGCAAGGTTGTGAAGGTGATTTATGGAACAACGTGCGGCGCAAATGCGCCCGTAACAAACGTCTGACAGGAGATCTGCCATGTCTGCCAACCATGCTGCGTTTAACCTGATATTCCGTTTTGTTGAAAATTACGTGAGCCCGATTGCCGGGCGGATCTCTTCCCAGCGTCATGTCATGGCTATCCGTGATGGGTTTATCTCTGCGATGCCATTTATGATTGTGGGTTCGTTTCTGTTAGTGTTCGCATACCCACCGTTTTCGCCGGATACCACCTGGGGTTTCGCCCGAGCCTGGCTGGATATGGCGAAGCAGTTTGAAGGCCAGATCCTGACGCCGTTTGATATGACGATGGGCATTATGTCCATCTATATCTGTGCGGCCATCGCCTATAACCTTGGCAAACATTATGTCAAATCACACCAGTTAGACCCGTTTATGTGCGCCATGCTGTCGCTGATGGCGTTTCTGCTGGTCGCGGCACCGAAAACCAAAGGCACGCTGCCTGTCGATAGCCTGGGTGGGACGGGCATTTTTACCGCGATTCTGGTGGCGATCTACTGCGTTGAGATGATGCGTTTTCTCAAGGCGCATAACATCGGTATTCGCCTGCCAGACCAGGTCCCTCCGATGATCAAAAACTCGTTTGATCTGCTGATTCCGGTACTGGTAGTGGTGTTAACGCTCTATCCTCTCAGCCTGTTCATTCAGTCTCAGTTCGGCATGCTGATCCCGCAGGCCATTATGTCGGTCTTTAAACCTCTGGTTTCCGCAGCGGATTCCCTGCCTGCGATCCTGCTGGCCGTGTTGATTGGCCATCTGCTGTGGTTCGCCGGTATCCACGGCGCCGCCATCGTCTCCGGGATGCTGCAGATGTTCTGGCTGACCAACCTGGGTGCGAACCAGACCGCGCTGGCCGCCAGCCAGCCTCTGCCGCATATTTTTATGGAGGCGTTCTGGACGTTCTTTATCGTAATTGGCGGGTCGGGCGCCACGATGGGGCTGGTGATTTGCTATCTGCGTAGCCGTTCAGCGCATTTACGCTCTATCGGGCGTTTGAGCGTGGTACCCAGCTTCTTCAACATCAATGAACCCGTTATCTTCGGTACGCCAATCGTGATGAACCCGGTGTTCTTTATTCCGTTCCTGCTGGCACCGATGGTAAATGCCGTGCTGGCCTGGGCGGCGATGACGTTTGACCTGATTGGCCGCGTCATCTCAGTGGTTCCCTGGACGGCACCGGCGCCAATAGGCGCAGCGTGGGCTCTGGGCTGGGATTTCCGCGCGGCTATTCTGGTTGTGGTCCTGGCCTGCGTATCGGCAATCATCTACTTCCCGTTCTTCAAAGTGTACGAGAAACAGCTGCTGGAGCAGGAAGCGGAAGAAGCACAGCGTAACGCGGAAGAGGACAATCAGCAGGTGGCTTAGGTTAAAGCAAAACGGCAACTCAGGTTGCCGTTTTTAGTGTTTGTTCCCTCTCCCTGTGGGAGAGGGGCAGGGTGAGGGCATCAGGCCGTGGCCGATTATTTCAGCGTGCAATCCCCGCACTGCTTAACGTCTGGCAGGCGATAGCGCTGGCAGCATGTGCGGCGAACCAGAAGCCCATCACGGAGCACGACGGTACGGAATAACGGGTTGTCACGGCCATCGGAAAGCTGTTTTGCAAAGAAACAGGACTGACGCAGGGCATCAACGTTCTCATCACCAAGCAGAGGCTTCATTTCCGTTAAATACCAGTGGATTAAATAGCCCGTATTGCTCCAGATAAGCTTCGCGTTAATTTCTCCCGTCGCTTCAAGCGCGTCCACGACCGGGATCAGGGCCTGGGTGATAAGCTGCTCCATGCGTTCCTGAGCCGTCAGGCGTTCCGCGTTCTGGTCTTCGTGCAGATCAATCCAGAAACAGGCTGCGCGCCCGGTTTCGTGAAACTCGACGTGGAAATTATCCGGCGAAAGTTCCAGCATGCTCTTCTGGGTTAACAGCGCCAGCATGAGGGGAGGCACCATCAGGCCGATATACCACTGCGCCCAAAGAGAGAGCAGTGGTTTATTTTCCCGCGTAAGAGTGGGCTGATTGCGATAGATATGGTCGGAATAGGTGGCCAGCAGCGACTGCAGTTTTGTCGGTTGACGCCACTCTGAGAGCGTCATGGCGTGGTTCGGGTGCGCTTCATCAAGGCGGATAAAATCCAGCAGGTGGGCGCGCGTCTCCGCAATCTTATCCCGTATGGCATCAGCAAGCGAAGCATTCCCGCTGGTGAGGGGCGCTCGCCAGAGGAGGGGCTCGACGATGTATGCGGTATGCGTAGCCATAGTATAGATAGAAATCTAAATGATAATGATTGCCAATCCTAACTATTGCTCATATCAATGGCAAGACTTTTGTCTTTAAGACACCGCCGTGATGTTTATGCCGTCTGCAGCTCTTCACTTAACAGAATGTTATTGCGCCCCATATGCTTTGCTTCGTAGAGGGCTTTGTCCGCTTTTTCCAGCGCGCCTTCCACGTCTTCATCCTCGAAAATGGCAATACCAATGCTGATGGTGACGTTTGTCGCGACACTCTCGTTAAACAGATGCGGGATTTTCAAATCGTAGACTTTCTGACGGATCCGCTCGGCCGTCTGGCGAGCATGTTCGAGTGAAATATTGGTCAGCAGCACCATGAACTCTTCTCCGCCAAAACGCGCCACAATATCGCGAGAACGCACGGCGTCGCGGATTGCCGCAGAGACGCGCTTCAGCGCCTGATCCCCCATCATATGGCCATAGTGATCGTTATAGGCTTTGAAGTGATCGATATCCATCAGCAGGACAAAGTGCTCGCCATTTTCTACCGTCGGCAGGTTCTCCAGACGGCTTTGCAGACCGCGACGATTATAGAGCCCGGTAAGCGGGTCCATCATGCTGAGATCGGTAAGGGTTTCTCGCTCTTCCAACAGGCGCGAGAGCAATTCCTGAGCGAAACGGTCGTTACGCGTTTGCAAAATGTTATGAATAGCAATTGCCACCACAGGAAGTGCGAAAGAATAGGTCATTCTCAGCCATATATCGTGATCGCTTAGCCACAGGCAGACAATAAAGGTGGGCAATGAGTGCAGCGTAAATGCTTTGATATTACTCGCGAATGCCAGCGTTCCGATAAAAAGTACCGTTAATAGAGCGATTAACAAATACGTCGCGTGGTCGTGGGTAATTAAGGCGAATTTAGACTCAATTTGCCAGGCCCACAAAATACCGAAGATCCCTGAAACAACGGGAATATTTATCTTCCGCGCGCGCTTTCTCCAGTGCCAGACGAACAGGCCGGTGCTGATGGAGAAAATAGCAATAAGTGGGGCAGATAACAGGCGTACAGAATTGAGCGGATTTGTTACCGAGAACACTGCCGAGGTTGCGTTCAGAAATAAAAATAAACGTAACGACAATTGATATTTTCTGTGAACCAAAGACCGCCAGGATTGTGATGTCATAGTCGTGCGTTTTTATTAAAATTTAATTAAAACAAATAAGTAGGTGCTGTTTCGCAATAAAACATGCAAAAAACTCAAAGAGTAATTATCAGAAAATCTTTAGATGTTGTTAACAGGTGTGCAATTTATCACCTTAGGCAATTCCTGTCATTACGGGAAAGGTAAAGGTCGATGGATTTTGATTCATTCAGCTGACAAATGATAATGTGTGTCATATGATATTGGTTATCATTATCGTTGTGAGAGGGCAGATCATGTTGAACAGGGCGCTTGGCAGTGGTTGGGGGGTATTGCTACCGGGAGCGATTCTCGGCGGGTTGATGTTTGCCGATCTCTCCCTTGATACCTGGAAAGCGATCATTGTGTCAGGACTGTTAGTCACGTCAGGCATGATCTGGCATAAGCAGCTTCGCCACTTTGTTTTACTGCCATCATGCGTAGCACTGGTCAGTGGAATTCTGGTGATACTGATGAGTTTGAAATAACAGGGAAAAACAAGGGGAACTTCAGAAGGGATGTAAGATAATTGGTGCGAGGGGGGGGACTCGAACCCCCACATCCTAAGGACACTAACACCTGAAGCTAGCGCGTCTACCAATTCCGCCACCTTCGCACAGTCATCTTACTATTGTTGATATCGCCTCGTTGGTGCGAGGGGGGGGACTCGAACCCCCACATCCGTAAGGACACTAACACCTGAAGCTAGCGCGTCTACCAATTCCGCCACCTTCGCCCAGTGCGAGCAATATCATTGTGATTTATGGTGCGAGGGGGGGGACTCGAACCCCCACATCCGTAAGGACACTAACACCTGAAGCTAGCGCGTCTACCAATTCCGCCACCTTCGCATACCATCGATACTGTAAAAGTATCGTAACCACGGAGGCGCATTCTAGATGTTTTCAGCTTTACGTCAACAGAAAAGTGCGCGCGACGCCTTGATTGCTGCAAAAATGGCCGATGCAGGCGCCATGCGGAGCCGGATGGCGCTTGCGCTTATCCGGCCTGCTGGAGCGGAGATTACTTTTTGGCCTGGCGCGTCATGACGGTACGGTAGACCTTAAAGCGGCCGGTCTGGGCGATCACTTCGTGGAAGCCGAAGGTTTCGTCCAGCACTTTCGGGTACGCCAGGAAGGCGTTCGCGACAATACGCAGCTCGCCGCCGCTGTTCAGATGACGGGTTGCGCCGCGGATCAGCGTTTGTGCCGCTTCAAGGCTGGTCTCCATACCGTCGTGGAACGGCGGGTTGGAGATAATCATGTCGAAGCGACCGGTGACGTCGGAGAAGACGTTGCTGGCAATCACCTCGCCTTCAATGCCGTTTGCGGCAAGCGTTGCGCGGCTGGCTTCAACAGCCGGGGCGCTCACGTCACAGAGGGTTAAGCGCACTTTGGGTGAATGGCTGGCAAGCACGGTAGAGAGCACGCCCGCGCCGCAGCCGACGTCCAGCACTTTGCCTTTGGTGTGCGGCGTCAGGGTGGAGAGCAGCAGCTTGCTGCCCGTATCCAGCGCGTCGCGGCTGAATACGCCCGGCAGGGTTTTGATGGTCAGGCCGTCAAGCTGGTACTCGTCCCAGTATGCCTGTGGATCGAACGTTGTCTGTTTTTCCAGACGGCCATGATACAGACCACAGCGGCGTGCGCTGTCGACTTTATTCAGCGGTGCGTAGCCTTCCAGCATCTGTTCAGCGCTACGCACGCCGCTGCGGTTCTCACCCACCACGAAAATATCGCAGCCTACCGGCAGCAGGGAGAGCAGGTTCATCAGCTGGAACTGGGCTTCAGGCTTGTTCTTCGGCCAGTAGTAAATCAGCGTATCGCAGTCGGCAATATCGCTCTGCTCCGCCACCAGGCTAAAGCGCGCGCGCTCGCCCATCTGGCGGCTCAGCACCTGCCAGTGGTGGTAGTATTGGGTGTGGGCACGGCTTTCAGCACAGTCGAAACGCGCAGGCAGGTCATCCTGCATATCTCCGGCAAACAGAATACGGCTTTCTTCGAAATCATCACTGTGACGCAGCAAGACTTCACTTGCCGGGGTAAATGCAGACATGAATTGTTCCTCAATAAACTCAGGCGGGGATTATAGTAGGTAGATGGCGCACTTTCGACACATTTGCTATATTTGCGCGCCTGAGAGACAGGAGTTTTCCCTATGACATCCCGACGAGACTGGCAGTTGCAGCAGCTGGGCATTACCCAGTGGGCTTTGCGTCGCCCGACGGCGTTGCAGGGCGAAATCGCCATTTCCATCCCTGCGCACGTACGCCTGGTGATGGTGGCGGAAGAACTGCCTGCCCTGAATGAACCCCTGATCGATGATGTCCTTCGCAGCCTGAAGATGACGGCCGACCAGGTTTTACAGCTGACGCCAGAGCGTGTCGCGATGCTTCCTCCTGATAGCCGCTGTAACAGCTGGCGTATCGGAGAGACAAACGAGATCCCCCTCCAGGGGAGCCAGATCTGCTCGCCAGCGCTGGACGAACTGAAAGCCAACCCAAAAGCGCGCAGCGCGCTATGGCAACAAATCTGCGAATATGAACACGATTTCTTCCCTCACGACGCCTGACCTGACCACAGCGTTTGCGATTGAAACACGCGCCCACGCGTTTCCGTGGAGCGAAAAAACCTTCGCCAGCAATCAGGGCGAACGGTATCTGAACTTCCGTCTGGACGTTGACGGCACCATGGCCGCCTTCGCGATCACGCAGGTTGTTCTTGATGAAGCGACGCTGTTTAATATTGCGGTTGATCCCGCGTTCCAGCGCCGTGGGCTGGGAAGAGAACTGCTCGAGCACCTCATTCGCGAGCTCGAAACCCGTGACGTTTTCACCCTGTGGCTGGAGGTGCGCGCATCGAATGTCGCCGCCATCGCGCTCTATGAAAGCTTAGGCTTTAACGAGGCGACGGTCCGCCGTAACTACTACCCCACCGCAGAGGGACGTGAAGACGCCATCATAATGGCTCTGCCGATTGGATAACGAATATAAGGTTGTAACGATGAAATGGGACTGGATTTTCTTTGATGCCGACGAAACGCTGTTTACGTTTGACTCGTTCGGCGGCCTGCAGCGGATGTTTCTCGACTATAGCGTGACCTTCACCGCTGAAGATTTTCAGGACTATCAGGCGGTAAACAAGCCGCTGTGGGTGGATTACCAGAACGGTGCCATCACCGCGTTACAGCTTCAGCACCAGCGTTTTGACGTCTGGGCGGAACGCTTAAAGGTCAGTCCGGGAACGCTGAATGATGCCTTCCTGAACGCGATGGCCGATATCTGTGCGCCACTGCCGGGTGCGGTTTCCCTGCTGAATGCGTTGAAAGGCAAGGTCAAACTGGGGATCATCACCAACGGTTTTACTGCCCTGCAGCAGATCCGCCTCGAGCGTACCGGCCTGCGCGATCATTTCGACGCGCTGGTGATCTCCGAAGAGGTGGGCGTACCTAAACCGGATCCGCGTATTTTCGACTACGCGCTGGCCCAGGCCGGTCATCCTGACCGCGATCGCGTCCTGATGGTGGGTGATACGGCAGAGTCAGATATCCTGGGCGGCATGAAGTCAGGTTTGTCGACCGTCTGGCTCAACGCGCATGGCCGCGTGAAGCCTGAAGGCATCGAGCCGACCTGGACCGTGACGTCGTTGAACGAACTGGAGCAACTCCTGTGTAAACAATGATTGCCTGCCCCCCATTGATGGGTAAAATAGCCGCAATTTTGTATTCCATGATGCGTGGCGTGCTGCCGCGCTTATAAAAGAAGATTTAATTATGACGTTGTCTCCTTATCTGCAAGAGGTGGCCAAGCGCCGCACTTTTGCCATTATCTCGCACCCGGATGCCGGTAAAACGACCATCACTGAGAAGGTGTTGCTGTTCGGACAGGCGATCCAGACTGCCGGTACCGTTAAAGGCCGTGGCTCCAGCCAGCATGCAAAATCTGACTGGATGGAGATGGAAAAGCAGCGTGGTATTTCGATTACCACCTCCGTGATGCAGTTCCCGTATCACGACTGCCTCGTGAACCTGCTGGACACCCCGGGCCACGAAGACTTCTCCGAAGATACCTACCGTACCCTGACGGCGGTGGACTGCTGTCTGATGGTGATCGACGCCGCGAAAGGTGTAGAAGACCGGACCCGTAAGCTGATGGAAGTCACCCGTCTGCGCGATACGCCGATCCTCACCTTTATGAACAAACTCGACCGTGACATCCGTGACCCGATGGAGGTGATGGACGAAGTGGAAAGCGAGCTGAAAATCGCCTGTGCGCCAATCACCTGGCCAATTGGCTGCGGTAAGCTGTTCAAAGGGGTGTATCACCTCTATAAAGACGAAACCTACCTGTATCAGACCGGTAAAGGCCACACCATTCAGGAAGTTCGCGTGGTGAAAGGTCTGGATAACCCTGAGCTGGACGCGGCAGTCGGCGAAGAGCTGGCCGCGCAGCTGCGCGACGAGCTGGAGCTGGTGAAGGGGGCGTCTCACGAGTTCGATAAAGAGCTGTTCCTGAGCGGTGAAATCACCCCGGTCTTCTTCGGTACCGCGCTGGGTAACTTCGGCGTTGACCACATGCTGGACGGTCTGGTGGAGTGGGCGCCGCGTCCGATGCCGCGTAAAACCGACACCCGTGAAGTGGAAGCGAAGGAAGAGAAATTCACCGGCTTCGTGTTCAAAATTCAGGCCAACATGGACCCGAAACACCGCGACCGCGTGGCCTTTATGCGCGTGGTGTCCGGTAAGTATGAAAAGGGCATGAAGCTGCGCCAGGTGCGTACCGGGAAAGACGTGGTGATCTCCGATGCGCTGACCTTTATGGCGGGCGACCGTTCGCACGTTGAAGAGGCGTATCCGGGCGACATCATCGGTCTGCACAACCACGGCACGATTCAGATCGGCGATACCTTCACCCAGGGTGAAATGATGAAGTTCACCGGTATTCCGAACTTCGCACCGGAGCTGTTCCGTCGCATTCGTCTGCGCGATCCGCTGAAGCAGAAACAGCTGCTGAAAGGCCTGGTTCAGCTCTCCGAAGAGGGCGCCGTGCAGGTGTTCCGCCCAATCGCGAACAACGACCTGATCGTGGGTGCGGTCGGCGTGCTGCAGTTCGACGTGGTTGTTGCGCGTCTGAAGAGCGAGTACAACGTGGAAGCGATTTACGAGTCTGTGAACGTCGCGACCGCGCGCTGGGTTGAGTGTTCTGACGTGAAGAAATTCGAAGAATTTAAGCGTAAGAACGAAATTCAGCTGGCGCTGGATGGCGGCGATAACCTGACCTATATCGCGCCAACCATGGTGAACCTGAACCTGACGCAGGAACGTTACCCTGACGTTCAGTTCCGTAAAACCCGCGAGCACTAATCCCCTCTCAGAGCACGGCTGCCGCCGTGCTCTTCTTTAATTCCTGTCTTATTAATCCCTTGCGGAATGTTCTTAATTCAACGCAATTTCACGCTATTCGCGCGTTTTTTACCCAATTCTGAAAGCGGCTCTGTGAGAGTGATCTATATTTAACTCAGTGTTTAACACCGGGCGTGGATAAATTAACTGTTCAATGCATGACTTTAGGTTATCCATTTTGCCCGTGTGTTTATTCGCAATATATAAAACTACTAAGGAAGTATGTAGCCCGAATAACGGGTAAACACAGGAATAGATCGATGAATATGACAAGACTGAAGATTTCGAAAACTCTGCTGGCTGTAACCCTGGGTAGCGTTCTGATGAGCGGTTCCGCTCTGGCGGAAAGCAGCACAATGGATAAAGCCCAGTCCACGGCCGATACCGCAGGGCAAAAAATCGATAGCTCTATGAATAAAGTCGGCAACTTCATGGACGACAGCTCAATCACAGCAAAAGTGAAAGCCGCACTGGTGGATGATGAAGCCATCAAAAGTACCGATATTTCCGTTAAGACCGACAAGAAAGTGGTCACGCTGAGCGGCTTCGTGGAAAGCCAGGCTCAGGCCGAACAGGCGGTGAAAGTCGCGAAAGGCGTTGAAGGCGTTGCGTCCGTCAGCGATAAGCTGCACGTACGTGACGGTAAAAACGCGTCGGTGAAAGGTTATGCCGGTGATGCAGCCACCACCAGCGAAATCAAAGCTAAACTTTTAGCAGATGACATCGTGCCGTCCCGCAAGGTGAAAGTGGAAACCACCGATGGTGTGGTTCAGCTCTCCGGTACGGTAGATTCGCAGGCGCAAAGTGAACGCGCCGAGTCCATCGCGAAAGCGATTGACGGTGTGAAAAGCGTTAAAAACGATCTGAAAACGAAGTAAATCTGGACCATTCGCCCGTCTGGTTAAAACCTGCGGGCGAAATAAGAACGACTCTGGAAAAACGCCGGTGAGTGACCTGAGCGCTCACGTTTAGCGGCCGACATTAACTATGGTAAAGGAGAAGCTTATGTTTCGTTGGGGCATTATATTTCTGGTTATCGCGTTAATTGCCGCCGCATTGGGCTTTGGTGGACTGGCAGGTACAGCGGCATGGGCAGCTAAAATTGTCTTCGTTGTGGGTATTATTCTGTTCCTGGTCAGCCTGTTTACGGGTCGTAGACGTCCGTAGCAAACGCAATATTCCTTCAACAAAAAAAAGCCAGTCACTGTGACTGGCTTTTTCTTATTTGCGTAACAGGTCGGGTGCGTTACTGTGGTGTTATAAAATAATCAAAACAGGAAAGCAGAGGTGGGGCAACGAATTCCCGTTACGCTCGGCAATATTGCGCCGCTGACGTTAAAGCCGTTTCGCGCAGGACAACTCGCACTGGTTTGCGAGGGGGGAGGGCAGCGCGGCATTTTCACCGCCGGCGTGCTGGATGAATTTATGCGCGCGCAGTTCAACCCGTTTGACCTTTACTTCGGCACCTCTGCCGGGGCGCAGAACCTCTCTGCCTATGTGTGTAACCAGCCCGGCTACGCGCGAAAGGTCATCATGCGCTACACCACGGCGAAAGAATTTTTTAATCCGGTGCGCTTTGTGCGCGGCGGCAACCTGATCGATCTTGACTGGCTGCTGGAATCGACCTCCAGCCAGATGCCGCTGGCCATGGATACCGCTGCCCGTCTGTTTGATAGCGGCAAAGAGTTCTGGATGTGCGCCAGCCGGGGCGATGACTATTCGCCGGGCTATTTTTCTCCTCAGAAGGAGAACTGGCTGGACATCATCCGCGCCTCCAGCGCGATCCCCGGCTTTTATCGTACCGGTGCCCTGCTGGACGGCATTAGCTATCTGGACGGGGGGATCAGTGACGCGGTGCCGGTGCAGGAAGCCGCCCGGCGCGGGGCGAAAACCATTGTGGTGATCCGTACCGTACCGTCGCAAATGTATTACACGCCCCAGTGGTTCAAACGGATGGAGCGCTGGTTGGGCGACAGCAGCCTGCAGCCGCTGGTGAACATCGCGAAGCAGCATGAAACCACCTACGGCGCGATGCAGCGCTTCATTGAAAAACCGCCGGGCAAGCTGCGTATTTTTGAAATCTATCCGCCTAAGCCGCTGCTGAGCATGGCCCTGGGCAGCCGCGTCCCTGCGCTGCGCATGGATTACAAAACGGGGCGGCTGTGCGGGCGCTATTTCCTGGCGACGGTGGGGAAAATGCTGGCGGAGCAACCGCCGCTTCATCGCCATAAACGCATTATTTTGCCGCCTGCGATTGTCGCCAACGACGCCCTGACGATGCCGCTGGTGGATATTCCGCAGGCGAATGACGCTTTACTGGATAACGAGGATCTGGCGTGACGCTCCGCTTTGTCGATACCCACTGCCACTTTGATTTTCCGCCATTTACGGGGGATGAAGCGCAAAGCATAGCGAAAGCAGCTGAGGCAGGGGTTCAGGCCATCATTGTGCCGGCAGTGGAAGCGGCCTATTTTTCCCGGGTGTTGGATCTTTCCATGCGGCACCCAGCGCTCTATGCCGCGCTCGGCCTGCATCCGATTGTGATTGAACGGCATCTTGATGAGCACATTGAGAGGCTTGATGAGATAGTGCAGACCGCAGGAGACAAACTTGTCGCCATCGGTGAGATTGGCCTCGACCTTTATCGCGAGGATCCGCAGTTTGAGCGCCAGCAGACGATCCTCGACGCGCAGCTCAGGCTGGCGAAGCGCCACGATCTGCCGGTGATCCTCCACTCAAGACGCACGCACGATAAGCTGGCGATGCACCTGAAACGCATCGATCTGCCGCGAAAGGGGGTCGTGCACGGTTTCTCCGGCAGCCTGCAGCAGGCGCAGCGTTTTATTGAACTGGGCTATAAAATCGGCGTCGGTGGCACCATCACCTATCCGCGCGCCAGTAAAACCCGGGACGTGATGGCACAGCTGCCGCTGTCGGCGCTTCTGCTGGAAACCGACGCGCCGGATATGCCGCTGAATGGTTTTCAGGGCCAGCCGAATCGCCCGGAACAGGCGGCGCGCGTGTTCACCACCCTGTGTGAACTGCGAAAAGAGCCTGAAGAGGTGATTGCCGATGCGCTGCTGGAAAATACCCGTTCGGTATTTGGCATCACGCTATAGGTAAAGTGCCGGACGAATCACCGTTATCTTCTGTTTTTCCAGCGCCCGCGCCAGCGGTTCAACGTCCTCGGGCGTGGCGCTGCGCCATGAGGCCGCCTCACCGTAAACGCCCTGCGCATGAAACGCGTTGATGCGTACCGGAACATTTCCAAGCCCGTGGATAAAGGTCGTTAGCGGTTTGAGATGTTCCAGATAATCACACTGCTCCGGAATCACCAGCAGGCGGAGTTCCGTCAAACGGTGACGATCTGCCAGCCAGCGGATGCTCTGCTTAATCTGTGGGTTTTCGCGCCCGGTCAGGAAGCGGTGATGCTCGTTTCCCCACGCCTTCAGATCCATCATTGCGCCATCCAGTACCGGCAGCAGCTTTTGCCAGCCGGTTTCGCCTAACAGACCGTTGCTGTCTACCAGGCAGGTGAGGTGGCGCAGGGCGGGATCGGCTTTGATCGTGGTGAACAGAGCAATCAAAAACGGCAATTGCGTTGTGGCTTCGCCGCCGCTGACGGTGATCCCTTCGATAAACGGTGCGGATTTGCGGACCTGAGTGAGGATCTCTTCCACGCTGAAGCGGTGCGCCATAGGCGTTGCCTGCAGCTGGCACAGGTGCAGGCAGGTGTCGCACTGCTGGCAGTCACTCTCCTGCCACCAGACGCGTCCGGCCTGAATCGTCAGCGCGTCGTGCGGGCAGTGGGGCACGCAGTCCCCGCAGTCGTTGCAGCGGCCGATCGTCCACGGGTTGTGGCAGGTTTTACAGCGCAGGTTGCAGCCCTGCAGGAACAGCGCCAGGCGGCTGCCCGGCCCGTCCACGCAGGAAAAAGGAATGACCTGACTAACTAAAGCGCATCTGCTGTTCATGGCTAACCACGCGCGGCTGACGTTCCAGAATACGGGTATTGCGTGCGGCCTCTTCCCCCAGCCACGTGGTATTGGTGCGCGATCCGGCTTCCCGGTATTTCTCCAGATCCGACAAGCGAACCATGTAGCCGGTCACGCGGACCAGATCGTTACCCGCTACGTTGGCGGTAAATTCACGCATACCGGCCCTGAACGCGCCCAGGCAAAGCTGAACCACCGCCTGCGGGTTGCGTTTGACCGTCTCCTCCAGGGTGAGAATATCGCTGATTCCGGAGTGATAGTGTTTGTGATGCGGCGCAACGGCCAGCAGATGGCTGATGGGATCCGGCTCGTCGCCGTAAGGCAGGCGCGCGCCCGGCGTGGTGCCCGAATCGGAACTGATCCCCGACTGCGCGTGAAGCATCGCGCGATGCTTCCAGCCGTGCTTCACCGGCGTGCTTTCAACGAACGCCGCGAGCTGCTCGCTGATGCGATAGCCCAGCGCGTTGGCCTGTTCATCCTTTCCGTAGCGTCCCGCTATTCCTGCTTTCTCACAGAGCGCGTTGACCGCTTCCGCCAGGCCGTACATGCCAAACATGGGTACAAACCGTTCCGCATCAATCAGCCCCTCTTTTACCAGGAAGCTATTCTCAAAGAAGCCAGATTGCTCGTAAAGGAAACCGCAGCGTGCATCGATGATGGCAATTTGCTGCTGGCAGTAGTGCGGGAGCGTGCGGGTGAAGAAGTCGTCAATGGATGCGCTGCGTTCAGCAATGGCTTTGAGGTTAAGGCGCACCAGAGTGCTGCCACCGCCTGCAAGCGGCAGGGAGTTGTAACAGCTCACCACGCCGTAACGGCCTTTTGTGAAAATTTTATCATTCATCGGGCCATTAGAAATATGCGGTTTGCTGCATTCACAAATGTTTTTCGCCACCTCAAGCAGCAAATCATGTGGGGTGATATCGGGATCGTAGATAAAGGTCAGGTTCGGCGCGACCTGCTTCAGCTCTGCATCGGCACGCAGAATGGCGCGCGTGACTGGCGTATCTTCAGGCCCAATGTTTGCGTGCATAAACGCATCCGGCAGCGTACGGTCGAGATAACGCCAGAAACGTTTTATTCGGCTATCGATCTCTTCTTGTGTTAGAATTCTAACATATGGGGTTAATATCGCATCAAGCTGACCGAGATAGACCGGCATCGATGTGACGGACGGAACATGATGGTAGAGGATGGTTAACAGCGAGAGGGCATCGTCAAGATCTTTCGCGCCTTCCAGCTCCAGCCACGCTGAACCGTTAGCCAGAAATTTTGCGTAATCCGGCAGAACGTAACGGGGTTTGTAAGGCGCATGGCCTTCGAACATGTCGCAGATAACCCCCTCGTCCAGTGCGGCTCGTGCGGCCTCAGGAAGTGCCGGGTAAGGCAGGTTGTTTTCCGCTTCCAGCGCCAGAAAATGACGTTTTTGTTCCGGGGTTAACACCGGGCTTGTCACAATGTGCTGGCAACGTTGTTGCAGGGCGTCGGGGCTGGAGTGGGGCATAGTCGCTTCCTTGAGTGTTCTGCGGATGATGAACGGATTGTAGGAAGCCAGCCTGTCGGGGCTTTTGATCCGACAGGGGGTATCGCTGCTTTAGTCAGCAATTTACGCGCTAAAGTTTGAAGAAGATCTCATTACAGTAATGCAAATTTGTATGCAGTTTTCATTAACTGTGATGAATGTCGAAGTGTGGATGCGGGTGAATGTTAGAATACTCACAGACCCGCAAGGTAAAATTTATACGGCACTGCCGTTGGAGAATGTTATGACCGATTTAACTGCAAGCAGCCTGCGCGCGTTGAAACTGATGGACCTGACCACCCTGAACGATGACGACACCAATGAAAAAGTCATCGCCCTGTGCCATCAGGCGAAAACGCCGGTGGGTAACACCGCAGCCATCTGTATCTACCCGCGCTTTATCCCGATTGCCCGTAAGACGCTGAAAGAGCAGGGTACGCCGGATGTGCGCATTGCAACCGTAACTAACTTCCCGCATGGCAACGACGATATCGAGATCGCGCTGGCAGAAACCCGCGCGGCGATTGCTTACGGCGCAGACGAAGTTGACGTGGTGTTCCCGTACCGCGCGCTGATCGCCGGTAACGAGCAGGTCGGTTTTGACCTGGTGAAAGCCTGTAAAGACGCGTGCGCGGCGGCAAATGTGCTGCTGAAAGTGATCATCGAAACCGGCGAGCTGAAAGAAGAGGCGCTGATTCGTAAGGCATCTGAAATCTCCATCAAAGCCGGTGCGGATTTCATTAAAACCTCTACCGGTAAAGTGCCGGTGAATGCGACCCCGGAAAGCGCGCGCATCATGATGGAAGTGATCCGCGACATGGGCGTATCCAAAACCGTTGGTTTCAAACCTGCGGGCGGCGTGCGTACTGCTGAAGACGCGCAGCAGTTCCTGGCGATTGCCGACGAACTGTTTGGCGCCGACTGGGCCGATTCCCGTCACTACCGCTTCGGTGCGTCCAGCCTGCTGGCCAGCCTGCTGAAAGCGCTGGGTCACGGCGACGGTAAGAGCGCAAGCAGCTACTGATTGCCAGACAATGCCGGATGATGCTTCGCTCATCCGGCCGACAGGATCGTAGGGCGGGTAAGCGTAGCGCCACCCGCCACAACTCCCCCGATTCCGCATGGAGGTTACCGTGTTTCTCGCACAAGAAATTATTCGTAAAAAACGTGATGGTCATGCATTAAGCGATGAAGAGATCCGTTTCTTCATCAACGGCATTCGTGATAACACCGTCTCAGAAGGGCAGATTGCGGCTCTGGCGATGACCATTTTCTTCCACGATATGTCGATGCCTGAGCGCGTGTCGCTGACCATGGCGATGCGAGATTCAGGAACCGTTCTGGACTGGAAAAGCCTCAACCTTAACGGCCCGATCGTGGATAAACACTCCACCGGCGGCGTGGGCGACGTGACGTCTCTGATGCTCGGCCCAATGGTGGCAGCCTGCGGCGGTTACATCCCGATGATCTCCGGGCGCGGCCTGGGCCACACCGGTGGTACGCTCGACAAACTGGAAGCCATTCCGGGCTTCGATATCTTCCCGGACGACAACCGCTTCCGCGACATTATTAAAGACGTTGGTGTGGCGATTATCGGCCAGACCAGCTCTCTTGCTCCGGCAGACAAGCGTTTCTACGCGACCCGCGACATCACCGCGACCGTTGACTCCATCCCGCTGATCACCGCCTCTATCCTGGCGAAGAAACTGGCAGAAGGGCTGGACGCGCTGGTGATGGACGTGAAGGTGGGCAGCGGCGCCTTTATGCCGACCTATGAACTTTCAGCTGCGCTCGCCGAAGCGATCGTTGGCGTATCCAACGGCGCGGGCGTGCGCACCACCGCGCTGCTCACCGACATGAACCAGGTGCTGGCGTCCAGCGCCGGTAACGCCGTCGAAGTGCGTGAAGCGGTGCAGTTCCTGACCGGTGAATACCGCAACCCACGTCTGTTCGACGTCACCATGGCGCTGTGCGTGGAGATGCTGATCTCCGGCAAGCTGGCCAAAGACGATGCGGAAGCGCGCGCGAAGCTGCAGGCGGTGCTGGACAACGGCAAAGCGGCAGAGATCTTTGGCCGCATGGTTGCAGCCCAGAAAGGCCCGACCGATTTCGTCGAAAACTACGCGAAATACCTGCCAACCGCGACGCTTAGCAAAGCGGTGTATGCCGATAGCGAAGGGTATGTCTCTGCAATGGACACCCGTGCGCTGGGTATGGCAGTAGTCTCGATGGGCGGCGGCCGTCGTCAGGCGTCAGACACCATTGATTACAGCGTCGGCTTTACCGATATGGCCCGTCTGGGCGACAGCGTTGACGGTCAACGTCCGCTTGCGGTGATCCACGCGAAAGACGAAGCCAGCTGGCAGGAAGCGGCTAAAGCGGTGAAAGCGGCAATTACGCTTGACGATAAAGCGCCGGAAACCACACCGACTGTCTATCGCCGTATCACCGAATAGCGGTATACTGATCTGATCGATAATTTTTGAAGCACTACGTACGGAGAACAATTATGAAACGTGCATTTATTATGGTGCTGGACTCATTCGGCATCGGCGCAACCGAAGATGCAGAACGTTTTGGTGACGTGGGTTCCGATACCATGGGCCATATCGCGGAAGCCTGTGCAAAAGGCGAGGCGGACAACGGTCGTAAAGGCCCTCTGACTCTACCTAACCTGACCCGCCTTGGTCTGGTGAAAGCGCATGAAGGTTCTACCGGTAAAATCGCAGCCGGTATGGACGGCAACGCGGAAGTCGTGGGCGCCTACGCCTGGGCTCACGAGCTCTCCTCCGGTAAAGACACCCCGTCTGGCCACTGGGAAATCGCCGGTGTGCCGGTGCTGTTCGACTGGGGTTACTTCTCCGATCACGAGAACAGCTTCCCGCAGGAGCTGCTCGATAAGCTGGTGAAGCGTGCCAACCTGCCGGGCTACCTCGGTAACTGCCACTCTTCCGGTACCGTGATACTGGATCAGCTCGGCGAAGAGCACATGAAAACCGGCAAGCCGATTTTCTACACCTCTGCTGACTCCGTGTTCCAGATTGCGTGCCATGAAGAGACGTTTGGCCTCGATAAACTCTACGAGCTGTGCGAAATCGCCCGTGAAGAGCTGACCGAAGGCGGCTACAACATCGGCCGCGTGATCGCGCGTCCGTTCATCGGCGACAAAGCGGGTAACTTCCAGCGTACCGGTAACCGTCACGACCTGGCCGTTGAGCCACCGGCACCGACCGTACTGCAGAAGCTGGTTGAAGAGAAAGACGGCCACGTGGTTTCCGTGGGTAAAATCGCGGATATCTACGCCAACTGCGGCATCACCAAAAAAGTGAAAGCCACCGGTCTGGATGCGCTGTTCGATGCCACCATCAAAGAGATGAAAGAAGCGGGCGACAAGACCATTGTCTTCACCAACTTCGTGGACTTCGACTCCTCCTGGGGCCACCGTCGCGACGTTGCGGGCTATGCAGCGGGTCTTGAGCTGTTCGACCGCCGTCTGCCGGAGCTGATGGAGCTGGTAGGTGAAGATGACATTCTGATCCTGACCGCGGACCACGGCTGTGACCCAACCTGGACCGGTACCGACCACACCCGTGAGCACATTCCGGTGCTGGTGTACGGCCCGAAAGTGAAGCCGGGCTCGCTCGGTCACCGTGAAACCTTCGCGGACATCGGCCAGACCCTGGCGAAATACTTTGGTACGTCTGACATGGAATATGGCAAGGCCATGTTCTAAACGGATTGGGTGCGGCCTGATGCCCTCACCCCGACCCTCTCCCACAGGGAGAGGGAGAACAGAATGTAGGCCGGGTCAGGCGTAGCCGCCACCCGGCAAAAACAACAATGTAAAAGGAACTGAAGATGGCAACTCCTCACATTAACGCAGAAATGGGTGATTTCGCTGACGTCGTATTGATGCCGGGCGACCCGCTGCGCGCGAAGCACATTGCAGAAACTTTCCTGGAAGACGTGCGTGAAGTGAACAACGTTCGCGGCATGCTGGGCTTCACCGGTACCTATAAAGGCCGCAAAATCTCCGTTATGGGCCACGGCATGGGTATCCCATCCTGCTCTATCTACACCAAAGAGCTGATCACCGACTTCGGCGTGAAGAAAATCATCCGCGTAGGCTCCTGCGGCGCGGTGCGCATGGACGTTAAGCTGCGCGACATCGTTATCGGTATGGGCGCCTGCACCGATTCCAAAGTTAACCGCATGCGTTTCAAAGACCATGACTTCGCGGCGATTGCTGACTTCGGCATGGTGCGTGACGCGGTTGACGCGGCAAAAGCGCTGGGCGTTGAAGCGCGCGTGGGTAACATCTTCTCTGCTGACCTGTTCTATGCCCCGGACGGCGGCGAGATGTTCGACGTGATGGAGAAATACGGCATCCTGGGCGTGGAAATGGAAGCGGCAGGTATCTACGGCGTCGCGGCTGAGTTTGGTGCGAAAGCGCTGACCATCTGCACCGTGTCTGACCACATCCGTACCCACGAGCAGACCACCGCTGCCGAGCGTCAGACTACCTTCAACGACATGATCAAAATCGCGCTGGAATCCGTTCTGCTGGGCGATAAAGAGTAATTCTGTCTCTTCCCGCCCTCTCCCTGCGGGAGAGGGCCGGGGTGAGGGCACCAGACCGCACCTAGCGCACGGCCTGTGCAATCCACGCCGACAGCTCCCGCAGCTCTTTTTCCTGCTCCGGGAAATCTCCGATCAACGCGTCGCATTCCTGCTGCAGCATATCCGCCCTGTACAAACAGCCCTGCAAACGTGCCGCCAGCGCCTCTAACGGTGCCGGGTTCAGGCTATCGGTAAACACCTGCGTGCGGGTGATATGGCCTTTCTCCACGTCAAAATGCAGCTCCACGCCGCCCCAGGTAAAACGCTCATCAAGCAGATGGGAAAAGGCAGGAGCCTGACCGAAGTTCCATTCCCAGCTGCTCTGGCGGGCGAAGGTTTCGGCGAAGTTGGGCAGGTCCGGGGTTTTGTCAGGGGAGATGACTTCTGCTTCCACGCGCTCGCCGTAATGTTCAAAGAACGCGTCACGGATGGCATCGCAAATCTGCTCGTACGTAATTCCCGGCAGCAGTTCCACCAGATTTGCCACGCGGCCGCGCACGGAGGTAATTCCTTTGGCCTGGAGCTTTTTCTTATCCGGATTCAGGTAGTTCGCCAGACGGCTGAGGTCAGCGTTCAGCAACAGGGTGCCATGGTGGAACCCGCGATCCATCGTTTCGCGGTAGGCGGAGCCGGAGACCTTCCGGTCGCCCTCGGGGGTTTTCACCACCAGATCGTTACGCCCGGACGCTTCCGCCGTTACGCCGAGTGAATTGAGCGCGTTGAGGACGATGGACGTTGAGATGGTTTTGTCGTATTCCGGTTTGCCCGCCATAAAGGTAAAGCAGGTATTGCCCAGATCGTGAAACACCGCGCCGCCGCCGCTGCTGCGGCGCGCGAGACGGACGTTGTCCTCTTCCATACGCCGCGTATTGCACTCTTTCCACGGGTTTTGCGCGCGGCCGATGACCACCGTATCGGCGTTCCGCCAGAGAAACAGTACGCGCTGGGTGGCGGGCATCTGGCGGAAGATGCACTCTTCTACCGCGAGATTAAACCAGGGATCGTAAGAGTCAGAGATAAGCAGGCGTAACGTCGTCATGGCAAAGTTCCTTTTCCGAATCGTTCGCCTACTTTATCACTAATCTTTCTTCTCGCTCTCTTCGTCTTCGGGGACGGAGTTGCTGGCGGTCAGCAGGAACGGGGATTGCTGCCAGCGCGAGCGCTTGCCGCGAAGCAGGGTGCGCGCCAGCACAACGCCGATGGCGAGTGAAAGCAGCAGCATCAGGCGCAGAATATTGGTGGTATTATCGACCTGTTTGGCTTCAGTAGGCAGGGTGTGGGTATCGAGGGTCAGGCGCAGATAGCCCAGCGGGCCATTCTTCCCCTGAATAGGTTCGACAATCTGCTGGTTAAAGTAGCCCCCGGCTTTTTTCCCGTCCAGCGCCAGCCTGTCGCGCACGTCGACGTGCTCGCCCGCGCGGGCAATCAGGTTGCCTTGCTCATCATAGACGCCGGCATCAAGAATGCGGCTGTTCTCCGTGAGCAGGCGTAAAACCTGGCCTATCCGCTTCTCGTCCGGCGTTTCGGTACGCATGGACGGCGCGACGTTGAGCGTCACCTGGCGCGCCAGCGTGCGGGCCAGCTCTTCAAACTGCGGGTTGCGTTGCCGTTGATGGTTCTGGCTAAACCACGATGCCCCTTGCATCAGCACCACTAATAGTGCGAGACAGGAAAGGACAATCACGGCGCGATGGAGCCGGAATTTCAGTTTTGCGCGAGCCATATTCCACCTGCTGAAAATTTACGGCTTAATGTTGCCAGAAGTGATGGTTACAGGGTAGCCTCATGCGTTATTTTCCCTCTGCAACCTTCCGGCGCGAACGAAATTACAGGAGCTTTAATGCCGAACATTACCTGGTGTGACCTGCCAACGGATGTCTCTTTATGGCCAGGATTGCCGCTCTCTTTAAGTGGCGATGAGGTGATGCCTCTGGATTACCACGCCGGTCGTAGCGGCTGGCTCCTCTACGGACGCGGTCTGGATAAGCAACGCCTGACCCAGTATCAAAGCAAGCTGGGTGCGGCAATGGTCATCGTCGCCGCCTGGTGCGTGGAAGACTACCAGGTTATTCGCCTGGCGGGTTCCCTGACGCAGCGCGCAACGCGTCTGGCGCATGACGCCGGGCTTGACGTCGCGCCGCTGGGCAAAATTCCACACCTGAAAACCCCGGGCCTGCTGGTCATGGACATGGACTCAACCGCCATTCAGATCGAGTGTATTGACGAGATTGCGAAGCTGGCGGGCAGCGGCGAGCTGGTGGCGGAAGTCACCGAACGTGCGATGCGCGGCGAGCTGGACTTCACCGCCAGCCTGCGCCAGCGCGTGGTGACCCTGAAAGGGGCCGATGCCAACATTCTGCGTCAGGTGCGCGACGTGCTGCCGCTGATGCCAGGGCTGACGCAGCTGGTGCTGAAGCTGCAGTCCCTCGGCTGGAAGGTGGCGATTGCTTCCGGTGGCTTCACCTTCTTCGCGGATTACCTGCGGGAAAAACTCCATCTGACCACCGTGGTGGCCAATGAGCTGGAGATCATGGACGGCAAGCTGACTGGCCAGGTGATCGGCGATATCGTTGATGCCCAGTACAAAGCCAATACGCTGACGCGTCTGGCGGAAAAATATGAAATTCCGGTCGTGCAGACCGTCGCCATCGGCGATGGCGCGAACGACCTGCCGATGATCAAAGCCGCCGGTCTGGGCATTGCCTACCATGCCAAGCCAAAAGTGAATGAAAAGACGGAAGTCACTATCCGTCACGCTGACCTGATGGGGGTGTTCTGCATTCTCTCCGGCAGCATTAATCAGAAATAACGGCCTGCTTTGTAGGCCGGGTAAGCGTAAGCGCCACCCGGCACGCAGGCCGCACAGAAATAACGAGGTAAACCGTGGCGAAAGCTCCAAAACGCGCATTTGTCTGTAATGAATGTGGTGCGGATTATCCGCGCTGGCAGGGGCAATGCAGCGCCTGTCATGCCTGGAACACCATCACCGAAGTGCGTGGTGTGGCGGCTTCGCCGAGCGTGGCGCGCAATGAGCGCCTGAGCGGCTATGCCGGTAACGCGGGCGTGGCGAAGGTGCAAAAACTTTCGGACATCAGCCTCGAAGAGCTGCCGCGCTTCTCCACCGGGTTCAAAGAGTTTGACCGCGTGCTCGGCGGCGGCGTGGTGCCGGGTAGCGCGATCCTGATCGGCGGTAACCCGGGCGCGGGTAAATCGACCCTGCTGCTGCAAACGCTCTGCAAGCTTGCCGAACAGATGAAAACCCTGTACGTCACGGGCGAAGAGTCTCTGCAGCAGGTGGCGATGCGCGCGCACCGTCTGGGCCTGCCGACCGGCAACCTGAACATGCTCTCCGAAACCAGCATCGAGCAGATCTGTATGATTGCCGAAGAAGAGCAGCCGAAGCTGATGGTGATCGACTCCATCCAGGTGATGCACATGGCGGACATTCAGTCCTCGCCGGGCAGCGTCGCGCAGGTGCGTGAAACCGCGGCTTACCTGACGCGCTTTGCCAAAACGCGCGGCGTGGCGATTGTGATGGTCGGCCACGTGACCAAAGACGGCTCGCTGGCCGGACCGAAGGTGCTTGAACACTGTATCGACTGCTCCGTGATGCTCGACGGCGACGCGGATTCCCGTTTCCGTACCCTGCGCAGCCACAAGAACCGCTTTGGGGCGGTGAATGAACTGGGCGTGTTTGCCATGACCGAACAAGGGCTGCGCGAAGTCAGCAACCCGTCGGCCATCTTCCTGAGCCGTGGCGATGAGATCACCTCCGGTAGCTCGGTGATGGTGCTGTGGGAAGGGACGCGCCCGCTGCTTGTCGAAATTCAGGCGCTGGTGGACGTGTCGATGATGGGCAACCCGCGGCGCGTGGCGGTCGGTCTGGAACAGAACCGTCTGGCGATCCTGCTGGCGGTGCTGCACCGTCACGGCGGGCTGCAGATGGCGGATCAGGACGTCTTCGTTAACGTGGTCGGCGGCGTCAAAGTCACGGAGACCAGCGCAGACCTGGCGCTGCTGCTGGCGATGGTCTCCAGCCTGCGCGACAGGCCGCTGCCGCAGGACCTGGTCGTCTTCGGCGAAGTGGGCCTCGCCGGAGAAATCCGTCCGGTACCCAGCGGCCAGGAGCGTATCTCCGAGGCGGCAAAACACGGTTTCCGCCGGGCGATAGTTCCCGCCGCCAACGTGCCGAAAAAGATCCCGGAAGGGATGCAGGTTTTCGGCGTGAAAAAACTCGCTGATGCGTTAAATGTCTTTGACGACTTATAATTACGTAAATTTGATTTTGCAGGAGGCACCGTAATTTATGTCATCATTTGACTACATCAAGACCGCAATCCGCCAGAAGGGCTGCACGCTGCAGCAGGTGGCGGACGCCAGCGGTATGACCAAAGGCTACCTGAGCCAGCTGCTGAACGCCAAAATCAAAAGCCCCAGCGCGCAGAAGCTCGAAGCGCTGCACCGCTTTCTGGGGCTGGAGTTCCCGCGTATGCAAAAGAACATCGGCGTGGTGTTCGGCAAGTTTTACCCTCTGCATACCGGACATATCTATCTGATCCAGCGCGCCTGTAGCCAGGTTGACGAGCTGCACATCATCATGGGCTACGACGAAACCCGTGACCGTCAGCTGTTTGAAGACAGCGCCATGTCGCAGCAGCCGACCGTGCCGGACCGCCTGCGCTGGCTGCTCCAGACATTTAAGTACCAGAAAAATATTCGTATTCATGCCTTTAACGAAGAGGGCATGGAGCCGTATCCGCACGGCTGGGACGTGTGGAGCAACGGCATCAAAGCGTTTATGGAAGAGAAGGGCATTGCGCCTAACTGGATCTACACCTCTGAAGAGTCCGACGCGCCGCAGTTCCGCGAGCATCTGGGCATCGAGACGGTGCTGATCGACCCGAAACGCACCTTTATGAACATCAGCGGGGCGCAGATCCGCGAAAACCCGTTCCGCTACTGGGATTACATTCCGACCGAAGTGAAGCCGTTCTTTGTGCGTACCGTCGCGATCCTGGGCGGCGAGTCGAGCGGTAAATCAACGCTGGTCAACAAGCTGGCGAATATCTTCAACACCACCAGCGCGTGGGAGTACGGCCGCGATTATGTCTTCTCGCACCTTGGCGGCGACGAGATGGCGCTGCAGTATTCCGACTACGACAAAATCGCGCTCGGTCATGCCCAGTACATTGATTTTGCGGTCAAATACGCCAACAAAGTGGCGTTTATCGATACCGATTTCGTCACCACACAGGCGTTCTGTAAAAAATACGAAGGGCGCGAGCACCCGTTCGTGCAGGCGCTGATTGACGAATACCGCTTTGACCTGGTGATCCTGCTGGAAAACAACACCCCGTGGGTGGCCGACGGCATGCGCAGCCTCGGCAGCTCCGTGGACAGGCGAGAGTTTCAGACCATGCTGGTGGAGATGCTCAACGAAAACAACGTTGAGTTTGTCCATGTTGAAGAGTCTGATTACGACTCCCGTTTCCTGCGCTGCGTCGAGCTGGTGAAGGAGATGATGGGGGAGCAGGGGTAAAAACTTACCCCTCACCCTAACCCTCTCCCACAGGGAGAGGTGACTTTAACCTCCCTCTCCCTGTGGGAGAGGGCCGGGGTGAGGGCATCAAGCCACTCAGAACTCAACCACCACTTTCCCCCGCATATGTCCCTCCAGCACTTTACGGTGCGCCTCGGTAATGCTTTCCACGCTCAGCCCGTGCAGCGTTTCGCTGAGCGAACTTTCAACCACGCCGTTATCCACCAGTTTTGCCACCTCATTGAGGATCTCCCCCTGACGCGCCATATCCGCGGTCTGGTACATGCTGCGGGTGTACATAAACTCCCAGTGCAGGGCGGCGGATTTGGACTTCAGCTTGTCCTGGTTCAGCGGACGTTCATTTTCAACGATGGAACAGATATGCCCCTGCGGCGCAATCAGTTCGCTGACCGCATCCCAGTGCCCGTCGGTGTCGTTGAGGATGAAAATGTAATCCACAAAGGTGAGCCCCTGTTTCGCCAGCTCGCCTTTCAGATCGCGGTAGTTGACGACAATATCAGCCCCGCGATCGCGGCACCACCGGGCGGAATCTTCTCGTGAAGCCGTTGCGACGATCTTCACCTTGCTGTTGTGCTTCGCAAAGGGGATCGCCAGCGATCCCACGCCGCCCGCGCCGCCGATGATCAGCAGCGTTTTGTCCGCCCCGGCATCCTGAATGTTCAGGCGTTCAAACAGACCTTCCCACGCGGTGAGAGCGGTCAACGGCAGTGCAGCGGCAGCCGCCCAGCCGAGGCTGGCAGGCTTGTGGCCGACTATGCGTGCATCAATCAGCTGGTGCGTGGTGTTGCTGCCCGGGCGGGTGATGTCGCCCGCGTACCAGACCTCGTCACCCGGCTTAAATCCGGTCACGCCAGCCCCCACCGCTTTGACGATCCCGCTGGCATCCCAGCCGAGGATGCGCGGCTCGTTCAGCCCGTTTTTAGCGATGCCCGCGTGGACTTTGGTATCGACCGGGTTAACGGAGACGGCCTTCACCTCTACCAGCAGATCGTGCTCGCCGGGCCGCGGCATTGGCGGGGTGATTTCAATGAAGATGGACGGATTTTCTGGGTTAACGGCAATGGCTTTAACAGACATGGTGTGCTCCTCAATGGAATGCGTTTTGTTGAGGCTAGTCTATAAAGTGGCCAGCTGCGTGATAAGATGGACAATCAAGAACTCAGCGTTCGTACAGGGTGAACAATCATGTTTAAACAGCTGCAGGATATGGCGCTGTTCGCGCTGGTGGCGGAGATGGGCAGCTTTACCGCGGCGGCGCAGAAGGCCGAACTGCCGAAATCCAGCGTTAGTCAGCGAATTAGCCAGCTGGAGCAGCAGGTGGGTATCCGCCTTCTGAACCGCACCACGCGCAGGATCAGCCTCACGTTTGCGGGCGAGCACTATCTGGTGCACTGTCGTGAGATGCTGGCGGCCAGCGAGCGGGCAGAGTACGCCATTCAGCGGCTGCGCGAAAACCCGAGCGGGCGGCTGCGGATCACCTGTCCGGCGGGAATAGGGGCGACGCTGCTGGCGCACATGAATGCCGAGTTTCAGCTTCGCTATCCTGACGTTTCGCTGGATGTGTCGATCTCTGATGACGTGGTGGATCTGGTCGAGGCCGGTTTTGACGTGGCGCTGCGCACCGGCAAGCCGCAGGACTCCTCCCTGATTGGCCGGATGATCGGGCACTGCCCGCGCTACATGCTGGCCTCACCGGACTATCTGGCGCGTCGGGATCCGCTGACGCATCCCCGTCAGCTGGTGGAGCACCGCTGTATCACGCACCGGGCGTGGTCGGAGTGGCTTCTGCGAAGCGAGAGCGAGGATTACCGCTACCTGCCGGATAACGCGCACATGACCGATAATCTGGTCTACGCCCGCGAGTGTGCGATTGCCGGGGCGGGGATCACGATGCTTCCCGCCTTCCTGGTAGAAGATAAAATTGAAAAAGGGGCGCTGGTTCAGGTGCTGCCGGAGTGGAATGTTGAAGGTAACGATCTGTGGCTGGCCTACCCAAGCCGCAAGCTGAATTCGCCTGCGCTGATGAGCTATATCGACTTTGCGATGCAGTTTGACGAGGTGAAGCGGTATTACGTGGGTGGGTGAGTTTGTGCGGCATGATGCCCTCACCCTGGCCCTCTCCCACGGGGAGAGGGTACAAACATAAAAACGGCAACCGAAGTTGCCGTTTTGCTTTTATTTCGCAATACGCTTGTACTTAATACGCTTCGGCTCCAGCGCGTCGGCGCCCAGCGTGCGTTTCTTGTACTCTTCGTATTCGGTGAAGTTACCTTCGAAGAACTCCACTTTACCTTCGTCCTGATAGTCCAGGATGTGGGTCGCGATACGGTCCAGGAACCAGCGGTCGTGCGAGATAACCATCGCACAGCCCGGGAACTCCAGCAGGGCGTTTTCCAGCGCGCGCAGGGTTTCGATATCCAGGTCGTTTGTTGGTTCATCGAGCAGCAGAACGTTACCGCCCACCTGCAGCAGCTTCGCCAGGTGCAGACGACCGCGCTCGCCGCCGGACAGTTCGCCCACGCGTTTGCCCTGGTCGGTGCCTTTGAAGTTAAAGCGGCCAACATAGGCGCGGCTTGGCATCTCGGTGTTGCCGATACGCATGATATCCAGACCGCCGGACACTTCTTCCCACACGGTTTTGCTGTTATCCATTGCGTCACGGAACTGGTCAACGGAGGCCAGCTTCACGGTTTCACCCAGGGTGATAGAGCCGCTGTCAGGCTGTTCCTGACCGGACATCATGCGGAACAGGGTCGATTTACCCGCGCCGTTCGGACCGATGATGCCAACGATAGCGCCTTTCGGTACGGAGAAGGTCAGGTCGTCGATCAGCAGACGGTCGCCGTAGGACTTACGCAGGTTGGTCACTTCAACCACTTTATCCCCCAGACGTGCTCCAGGTGGAATAAACAGTTCGTTGGTTTCGTTACGTTTCTGGTATTCGGTGTTGTTCAGCTCTTCGAAGCGTGCCAGACGGGCTTTGCCCTTAGACTGACGGCCTTTCGCGCCCTGACGAACCCACTCCAGCTCTTTCTCGATAGACTTACGACGCGCCGCTTCCTGAGAAGCTTCCTGCGCCAGACGCTGATCTTTCTGCTCCAGCCAGGAAGAGTAGTTGCCTTCCCACGGAATGCCTTCACCGCGGTCCAGCTCCAGGATCCAGCCGGCGACGTTGTCGAGGAAGTAACGGTCGTGGGTAATCGCCACAACGGTGCCTTCGAAGTCGTGCAGGAAGCGTTCCAGCCACGCCACGGATTCTGCGTCCAGGTGGTTAGTCGGTTCGTCGAGCAGCAGCATGTCTGGTTTTTCCAGCAGCAGGCGGCACAGCGCCACGCGACGGCGTTCACCCCCGGAGAGGTTCGCGATTTTCGCATCCCAGTCCGGCAGACGCAGGGCATCAGCCGCGCGCTCCAGCTGCACGTTCAGGTTGTGACCGTCGTGCGCCTGGATGATTTCTTCATACTTGCCCTGCTGCGCGGCCAGCTTGTCGAAGTCCGCATCCGGCTCAGCGTATTTGGCATACACTTCATCCAGACCTTTCAGCGCGTTGACCACTTCGGATACCGCTTCTTCAACGGATTCGCGAACGGTATGTTCCGGGTTCAGCTGAGGTTCCTGCGGCAGGTAACCAATCTTGATGCCAGGCTGCGGACGGGCTTCACCTTCGATGTCTGTATCAATGCCGGCCATGATGCGCAGCAGGGTGGACTTACCGGCACCGTTGAGACCCAGAACACCGATTTTTGCGCCCGGGAAGAAGCTCAGCGAGATATTTTTAAGAATATGACGTTTCGGCGGGACAACTTTGCCGACACGATGCATGGTATAAACGAATTGAGCCACGTTGGACTTCGCCTCTTTTATCGTAATGAGAAGGAATTTCAGCCTCGAAGTGTAGCCTTTTTCACGTCCTAATCCCAGCCAGGAACGTCGGGAGTGTTAAAACGCGCAAGAAAGGTAAAAAAGTGTCCATGACGTGGCGCGTTGAAGAATGCCTGGTTAGCATACGTTAATTAGACTTTGACGTGGCAAGACGCTGCAATTGACGAAAAAACAATGAGGAAGAGCTTGTGGAAAAAGCCAAACGGGTGGTCTGGCGTCTGCTGGCTGCCAGCGTATGCGTAATGGCGGTAAGCCAGGCGGTGCATGCCGATTCACTGGATGAACAACGTAACCGCTACGCCCAGATTAAACAGGCGTGGGACAACAAGCAGATGGATACCGTGCAGGCGCTGATGCCGACGCTAAAGGATTATCCGCTGTATCCGTATCTGGAGTATCGCCAGATAACCGACGATCTGATGAACCAGCCTACCGTCACCGTGAATAACTTCATTCAGGCGAACCCGACCCTGCCGCCTGCCAGAAATCTCCAGTCTCGTTTTGTGAATGAGCTGGCGCGTCGTGAAGACTGGCGCGGCCTGCTGGCGTTTAGCCCGGAAAAGCCGAACGCCACCGAAGCGCAGTGTAACTATTACTACGCAAAATGGGCGACCGGCCAGCAGGAAGAGGCCTGGACCGGAGCTAAAGAGCTCTGGCTGACCGGAAAAAACCAGCCGAACGCCTGTGATTCCCTGTTTAGCGCGTGGCGTGCTTCCGGCAAGCAGGATCCCCTGTCCTACCTTGAGCGCATCCGTCTGGCGATGAAAGCCGGTAACACGCGTCTGGTGACCACGCTGGCGGGGCAGATGCCGTCCGATTACCAGACGATCTCCACGGCGGTTATCTCACTGGCTAACGATCCAAACAGCGTCCTGACCTTTGCCCGCAGTACGGGCGCGACCGATTTTACCCGCCAGATGGCGGCGGTGGCCTTTGCCAGCGTGGCGCGTGACGATGTCGAAAACGCGCGGCTGATGATCCCGCAGCTGGTGCAGGCGCAGCAGCTCAATGAGGAGCAAACCCAGGAGCTGCGCGACATCGTGGCGTGGCGACTGATGGGCACCGATGTGACCGATGAACAGGCGCGCTGGCGTGACGATGCCATTATGCGTTCGAATTCTACGTCGCTGGTGGAACGCCGCGTGCGCATGGCGCTGGGCACGGGCGATCGCCGTGGGCTGAATACCTGGCTCGCGCGGTTGCCTATGGAGGCCAAAGAGAAAGACGAATGGCGCTACTGGCAGGCCGATCTGCTGATGGAGCGCGGTCGTGATGATGAGGCCAAAGAGATCCTCCATTCGCTGATGCAGCAGCGCGGATTTTACCCAATGGCTGCCGCGCAGCGTCTGGGCGAGGAATACACTTTCCGTATAGATAAAGCGCCTGCCAACGCGAACCCGGCGCTGACGCAGGGGCCTGAAATGGCGCGCGTTCGCGAGCTGATGTACTGGAATATGGATAACACCGCGCGCAGCGAGTGGGCGAATCTGGTGACCAGCCGCACCACCGATGAGAAAGCCCAGCTTGCCCGCTATGCGTTTGATAATCACTGGTGGGATCTCAGCGTGCAGGCGACGATCGCCGGCAAGCTTTGGGATCATCTGGAAGAGCGTTTCCCGCTGGCGTACAAAGATCTGTTCGATCGCTACACCAGCGGCAAAGATATCCCGCAAAGCTACGCGATGGCGATTGCCCGTCAGGAGAGCGCGTGGAACCCGAAAGTCCGTTCCCCGGTGGGCGCCAGCGGCCTGATGCAGATTATGCCGGGCACGGCGACGCACACGGTGAAGATGTTTAATATTCCTGGCTACAGCAGTCCGTCGCAGCTTCTGGATCCGGATACCAACATCAACATCGGTACCAGCTATCTCCAGTACGTGTATCAGCAGTTTGGCAATAACCGCATCTTCTCTTCGGCGGCGTATAACGCGGGTCCTGGGCGCGTACGCACCTGGCTCGGCAACAGCGCCGGACGCATCGACGCCGTGGCTTTTGTGGAGAGCATTCCGTTCTCGGAAACGCGCGGCTACGTGAAGAACGTGCTGGCCTATGACGCTTACTATCGCTACTTCATGGGGCAGAAAGATACCCTGATGAGCGATGCCGAGTGGCAGAGACGTTACTGATCGGCGTGGGTTGTGTTATGCTGTACTCGCTAAAGAGTACAAGAGGCAGCATAACATGACCCAGCATTCCCCGTATTCCTCGGCAATGGCCGAACAACGTCATCTGGAGTGGCTTCGTTTTGTGGAGCTGCTGCGTCAGTCTTACGAACAGGATCTGCATTTACCCCTTATGCAGCTGATGCTCACGCCGGACGAGCGTGAGGCGCTGGGCACCCGCGTGCGGATCATTGAAGAGTTGCTGCGCGGCGAGATGAGCCAGCGCGAGCTGAAAAATGAGCTCGGCGCGGGTATTGCAACGATCACCCGAGGCTCGAACAGCCTGAAGTCGGCCCCGGTTGAGCTGCGCCAGTGGCTGGAAGCGGTATTGCTGAAAGACGCCGGATGACGGCTTTGCCTTATCCGGCCAAAAAAACTTACCGATAAATCGCGTTATGGAACGGGCTTAAGGCCAGAATCACGGCCTGATGATAAACGCCTGAACGCGTCAGCGCACCTGCGGTAAAGACGCCAATCGCCCCTTCTTTACGGCCAATCTCATCGATTCCGGTGTACTGCGACATCACCGGCCCGAGCGCTTCACCCGCACGGACTTTTTCCAGAATGATCTCCGGCAGCGGCAGGGTGGCCGAACGCGCTTCACCGCGCTGCTCGCGGCTTTCGATGACAACCCAGCTAAAGGTTGCGCCTTCGTCGATACCTGCTTCAATCGCTACCCAAAAGTCAGCATTCGGTGCCGCGGCCTTAGCGTTTGCCACGCGATTTCGTGCGCCAGCGCGCGTTTCCTCGCTGCCAAACGGCTGTTCAGGTACGCCACTCTCGACGCCGATGGCCTCAATATGGCAGGATCCTGCGCCGAAGATCTCGTCAAATGCCCTTAGAATTGCCTGAATTTTGGCAGGATTAGTGGTAGCAGAGACAACATGGTGCATAATTAAGCTCGATTCAAAAAAAACTCATCGCAGTATAACGGAAAAAAAGCATGTTACAGGTATACCTTGTTCGCCACGGTGAAACGCAGTGGAACGCCGAGCGACGTATTCAAGGCCAGTCAGACAGTCCTCTCACCGAGAAGGGTGTGCAGCAAGCGTGGCAGGTGGCGGAACGCGCCAGAACGCTGGGTATTACCCACGTGATCACCAGCGATTTAGGTCGCACACAGCAGACGGCGCGCATCATCGCAGATGCCTGCGGCTGTGACGTCATGCTGGAGCCGCGCCTGCGCGAGCTGGATATGGGCGTGCTGGAGAAACGCCATATCGATACGCTGACGGAAGCGGAGGAGGGCTGGCGCCGCACGCTGGTGAACGGTACCGAAGATGGCCGTATTCCTGAAGGCGAATCCATGCAGGAGCTTAGCGTACGCATGCATGCCGCGCTGGCGGAATGCCTGAAGCTGCCGGCGGGAAGCCGTCCGCTGCTGGTGAGTCACGGGATTGCGTTGGGTTGCCTGGTGAGCACCATTCTGGGGTTACCGGCTTACGCTGAGCGCCGTTTGCGCCTGCGCAACTGCTCCATTTCCCGGATTGATTATCAGGAAAGCGCGTGGCTGGCGTCGGGCTGGGTAGTGGAGATGGCAGGGGACATTTCGCATCTTGATGCCCCTGCGCTTGACGAACTGCAGCGTTAACGACGTATCGGAATCAAGAATTCCATACGCAGATTGATTGGGCCTTCTTCCGGTTTGGCATCCTGCGCCGGGTAGTAGCGCTCAATGTCCTGACCTTTACGGCGATTCAGATTCAGCATCGGCATGCAGGTTCCGTAAACGGTCAGGATAAACTCCTGAACCCCCGTTCCCAGCCCTTCATAGGCGAACATCACGTATTCGCCGCCTTCCAGCACGACTGGCTTCGAACCCTGAATATACCCGTTGGCCATCTCTGGCGTCAGCGCGGTGGTGTAGAACACCTCCTGCTCGTCGTCTTTTTCCTGGCTTGGGTGCGTTTCGTTGAGGCCATACAGGATTGGCGGGATCGTCGGTGCGTGGCTCAGGAAGTCGCGCCAGAACTGGACGCGCATCTGATGACGGAACTCTGAAATCTGCTCCAGTGAACAGGAGTAGCTTTGTGTCGTGCCGATCAGATGGGTTTCAGGCAACGTGACAATTTCGTATTTCGGCATTGCGAATTCGCCCAGACGCAGCGGCGGACGCATGCCAAACGAGCTCCAGTCAGGCGAGCGACGATAAAGCGCTGGCGTCAACGAGAACTGTTTTTTAAAGGCGCGGGTGAAGGTCTGCTGTGAATCGAAACGATATTGCAGGGCAATATCCAGAATAGGCCGCGCGGTCAGGCGCAATGCCACAGCAGATTTTGATAAACGACGTGCGCGAATATAGGCCCCGATAGCATGACCGGTGACATCCTTGAACATCCTTTGCAGATGCCACTTGGAATAGCCTGCTTTAGCCGCCACATTATCCAGTGACAAAGGCTGGTCGAGATGACCTTCCAGCCAGGTGAGCAGGTCGCGAATAATTCCAGCCTGATCCATATACTATCCTCATCCTTAAAACAGCAGGTGCCTGATAACAGGTTAGCGGATAATAGCATTTTTTGATGTTTTAGCATTCAGTGTTTTTTTTGCGCATTCATGCTTTTTAGAGCACATTACAGGCAGATATATTCTAATCCTGTGATCTTGCTACATTTTTGTCTAAAGTGTTGAATAATCGCTCAGTGTAATTTTAAAGAATGGTAACAATATGAAATACAAGACTTTGATCTTCACCGCGTTGATGCTGATGGTCGGGCGCGTGGCGCAGGCAGAACAGATTGGCTCCGTCGATACCGTGTTCAAAATGTTCGGCCCGGACCACAAAATCGTGGTGGAGGCGTTTGACGATCCGGACGTGAAAAACGTCACCTGCTACGTCAGCCGCGCGAAAACGGGTGGTATCAAAGGCGGGCTGGGACTGGCGGAAGATACCTCCGATGCGGCGATTTCCTGTCAGCAGGTGGGGCCGGTTGAGTTAAGCGATAAAATTAAAAACGGCAAAGCGCAGGGCGACGTGGTGTTCCAGAAACGGACCTCACTGGTGTTCAAAAAGCTGCAGGTGGTGCGTTTCTATGATGCCAAACGCAACACCCTGGCTTACCTTGCCTACTCTGACAAAGTGGTGGAAGGCTCGCCGAAAAACGCGATCAGCGCGGTGCCGATTATGCCGTGGCATTAATTCAGGGATGAACTATGCAACAACCTGTGGTCTGGCTGGTTGAAGACGAAACCAGTATCGCCGATACGCTGATCTACATGCTTCAGCAGGAAGGATTCGCGGTAAAGGCGTTTGAACGCGGTTTACCCGTGCTGGAGGAGGCGCGGCGGCAGGTTCCGGCGCTCGCTATTCTGGACGTCGGGCTGCCGGACATCAGTGGATTTGAGCTTTGCCGCCAGCTTCTGGCGCAGCATCCCTCACTGCCCGTGCTGTTTCTGACGGCGCGCAGTGATGAGGTAGACAAGCTGCTTGGCCTGGAAATGGGGGCTGATGACTACGTTGCGAAACCTTTCTCCCCTCGTGAAGTCTGCGCCCGGGTGCGGACGATTTTACGGCGCATGCAAAAATCCGCTGCGCCAGCAGCAACGTTGCGTATCGGGCAGTTTGAACTGAACGAGCCTGCCGCGCGAATCAGCTGGTGCGGGGAAGCATTGCCCCTGACCCGCTACGAATTCTTGCTGCTCAAAACCTTGTTGCAGGCCCCCGGGCGGGTCTTTTCTCGTCAGCAGCTCATGGACAAGGTGTGGGGTGAAGACGGCGACAGCTTCGATCGTACCGTGGACACCCACATCAAAACCCTGCGCGCCAAGCTGCGGGCTGTGAACGAGGAACTCTCACCCATCAGCACCCATCGCGGTATGGGCTACAGTCTGGGCCTTTACTGATGCGCATTGGGATGCGGCTATTGCTGGGGTACTTCCTGATCGTGGCCATCGCCGCGTGGTTTGTGCTGTCGATCTTTGTTCAGGAAGTAAAGCCCGGCGTGCGCAGGGCAACCGAGGGCACGTTAATCGATACCGCGACCCTGCTGGCTGAAATTGGGCGTAATGATTTGCTTTCGGGCCATGCGCAGCAGGGCAAACTGGCGCAGGCCTTTTCTCAGCTACATCAGCGCCCTTTCCGCGCCAATATCGGCGGGATCCATAAAGTGCGTAACGAGTACCACGTCTACATGACCGATGCGCAGGGCCGCGTCGTGTTTGATTCCGCCGGTCTGGCCGTGGGTCAAGATTACTCGCGCTGGAACGATGTCTGGCTGACGCTTCGCGGCGAATACGGCGCGCGCAGTACCCAGAGCCATCCTGACGATCCGGAGAGCACGGTGATGTATGTGGCCGCGCCGGTTGTGGAGCAGGGCAAGATTATCGGCGTGCTGTCGGTCGGGAAACCTAACAGCGCGATGGCACCGGTTATCCATCGCAGCGAGCGGCGGATCCTGTGGGCAGGCGGGGCGCTGCTCGGCATTGCCCTGCTGATTGGCCTCGTTGTGGTGTGGTGGATCAATCGATCTATCGCGACGTTATCGCGCTATGCCGACTCGGTGACCACGGACACGCCTCTCCCGCTGCCTAATCCTGGCAGCAGCGAACTGCACAAGCTGGCCCTAGCGCTGGAAAATATGCGCATTCGCCTTGAGGGGAAAAACTACATTGAACACTATGTCCATGCGCTGACCCACGAGCTGAAAAGCCCCATCGCCGCCATACGCGGCGCGGCGGAAATTCTCGCCGAGCAGCCGCCGCCGCAGGTGGCCGCGCGGTTTATCGATAATATTCTGGCGCAAAACGCGCGCATGCAGTCGTTGGTTGAAAAACTGCTCACCCAGGCGCGGCTTGAAAATCGCGTCGAGATTACGCCTCAGACCGTCCGTGTCGACCTGCTGTTTACGCGTCTTGCCGACGCGCGCTCGGCGCTGCTGGCGGCAAAAGAGATTAGGCTGACCCTCCAGCCCGCTTCGCTTCATGTTGAAGGCGATCCCGACCTGCTCGAACAGGCGCTCGGTAATTTGCTGGATAACGCTATCGATTTTACGCCGCAGGGCGGCGCCATTGAACTGGCGGCCCGGGAAGAGCAGGGGCAGATACAGCTGATCGTCACCGACAGCGGAAGCGGGATCCCGGATTACGCGCTGGATCGTATTTTTGAACGCTTTTATTCTCTGCCGCGGGATAACGGGTTGAAGAGCAGCGGGCTCGGGCTGGCGTTTGTTCAGGAGGTGGCGCGTCTGCATCAGGGAGAGATTATATTGCGTAATCGTGATGAAGGTGGCGTGATGGCCACGCTGATACTTCACCGTCCCTTCACATAACTTCAAACTGACCCCACACAGCCTGGTTACGCTCTCCTCATCATAAAGGAGACGTAATGATGAAATCCCCACTGTTCTGGAAAATTAGCACCCTGCTGGGGTGCATCCTGCTGCTGTTAGTCCCGCTTTTTATGGTCAGTAACCTGATATCAGAGCGGGAGAGCTACCGCAATGATGTCGAAAATACGCTTCGCCAGAGTACCAGCGGACCGCAAAAACTGGTCGGCCCGATGATTGCGATTCCGATGACGGAGATCTTCTACAAGATAGAGGACGAGAAGAAGGTCGAATACAAGAAAAGCTATATGCATTTCATTCTGCCGGAATCTCTGGTTGTTGAAGGTAACCAGCGCGTTGAGTCGAGAAATATTGGTATCTATGACGGGCAGATCTGGAACACGGACCTGAAGATAAAAGCGCAGTTTAATACCGAAGAGCTGAAGCAGTTGAAAGGGGAAACGATCGCGACAGGGCAGCCGTTTATCGTGACGGGCGTTGGCGACGCGCGGGGTATTGGCACGGTCAGTATCTCTAAAATCAATGGTGAGACCCTAAGCGTGGAACCCGGTTCAGGCGTCTACGGTGCGCTTGCTGGGATCCACATCCCGCTGACCGACAAAGCGCTGGAAGCCAAAACGTTTGCGCTTGATATGTCCCTCAGCCTGGCGGGAACCGGCAGTTTTGCGGTGGTGCCGGTAGGGCGTAATAGCGAAATGACGCTCAACAGCAACTGGCCGCATCCGGGTTTTATGGGCGATTATCTCCCTGTTAAGCATCAGATAGGCGAGTCTGGTTTCCAGGCGAACTGGCAGAGCAGCTGGTTTGCAAATAACCTTGAGAGCTGGTTCTACGGCAAGGAGTCGCCGGAGTGGGAGGCGCTCCCGGCCTTTAGCGTCACGGTAGCGACGCCAGCCGACCAGTATCAATTGACCGACCGGGCAATTAAATACGCTATTTTGCTGATTGCGCTGACGTTTATGGCCTTCTTCGTCTTCGAAACCTTAACCGGATTACGCCTTCATCCGATGCAGTATCTGCTGGTGGGGCTGTCGCTGGTCCTGTTCTATCTGGTGTTGCTGGCGCTGTCTGAACACGTCGGGTTTACGCCAGCCTGGGTTGTTGCAAGCCTGGTTGGCGCAGCGATGAACGGAATGTACCTGCAGGCCGTGCTGAAAAGCTGGAAACGCAGCGGGCTGTTTGTGCTGGCACTACTCGGACTGGATGTCGTGATGTGGTTCCTGCTGCGCTCGGAGGACAGCGCATTGCTACTGGGCTCTGCTGTTCTTGCCCTGGCGCTGTTCGCGGTGATGTACCTGACCCGGCATTTCGACTGGTACTCGCTCTCTCAGCCGAAGCGACCAGAGCCACCCGCAGCACCTGATAACGATACGATGCGGATCTGGAAATAAAAAAACGGCGCAAATGCGCCGTTTTTTAATGCGTTAACTGCGGGATTACTCCTGCAGATCGCCGCAGAAACGATAGCCTTCGCCGTGGATCGTGGCGATGATTTCCGGCGTATCTGGCGTAGATTCGAAATGCTTACGAATACGACGAATGGTCACGTCTACGGTACGGTCGTGCGGTTTCAGCTCACGGCCGGTCATTTTCTTCAGCAGCTCTGCACGGGACTGAATTTTGCCCGGGTTTTCGCAGAAGTGCAGCATCGCGCGGAATTCACTGCGCGGCAGTTTATACTGCTCACCGTTCGGGCTAATCAGCGAACGGCTATTGATATCAAGTTCCCAGCCGTTGAATTTGTAGCTGTCTACGCTACGACGCTCTTCGCTGACCGTACCCAGGTTCATGGTGCGGGACAGCAGATTGCGTGCACGAATGGTTAACTCGCGAGGATTGAACGGCTTGGTGATGTAGTCATCCGCACCGATTTCCAGGCCAAGAATTTTATCAACTTCGTTATCACGGCCCGTCAGGAACATTAACGCGACGTTCGCCTGCTCGCGCAGTTCGCGCGCCAGAAGAAGACCGTTTTTGCCCGGCAGGTTAATATCCATGATCACCAGGTTGATATCATTTTCAGAAAGGATCTGATGCATCTCTGCGCCATCGGTCGCTTCAAAGACATCGTAGCCTTCTGCTTCGAAAATGCTCTTTAACGTGTTGCGTGTTACCAACTCGTCTTCAACGATAAGAATGTGCGGGGTCTGCATGTTTGCTACCTAAATTGCCAACTAAATCGAAACAGGAAGTACAAAAGTCCCTGACCTGCCTGATGCATGTCGCAAATTAACATGATCGGCTTAACGTGACTAAAGTACGTAATTGCGTTCTTGATGCACTTTCCATCAACGTCAACAACATCATTAGCTTGGTCTTGGGTACTTTCCCTTTGGACCCGACAGTGTCAAAAACGGCTGTCATCCTAACCATTTTAACAGCAACATAACAGGCTAAGTGACACCAGACACCCAATAAAACTACGCTTCGTTGACATATATCAAGTTCAATTGTAGCACGTTAACAGTTTGATGAAATCATCGTAGCCGAATGCTAGCCTTTGTCACAATTTTTCAATAAACCAACTAGTTGCGGACATTGATTTATAAACGAAGCGAATCCAATCAGAATAGGGTATTCATGTCGCTATTATCATTATAAAACATAGGGATAATAGTGTTCTGTTAACATTCTAACTGATTGTTCAGACAAGGAATAGTTTAGCGTTTTTAATTTGTTATGAAACGCTATTTCGGTGATTTGTGTTGCATTTTTGTAAATTCGCGCCGCGTAATATGTTGAAGTGCATCACATTTTTGCCCGCTAACTGATTAAAAAGAGAGCATAAATGCATCTGTCGATTGTACTGGTTGCCCCAGCCAGAGCCGAAAATATAGGCGCTGCCGCGCGCGCCATGAAGACCATGGGTTTTACCGATTTACGTATCGTGGACAGCACTGCCCACCTGGAGCCTGCGGCACGTTGGGTCGCGCACGGATCGGGCGATATCCTCGATAATATAACCACTTACGCGACGCTTGCTGATGCGCTGCACGACATTTCGTTTACCGTTGCGACCACCGCGCGCAGCCGGGCAAAGTTCCATTACTATGCCACGCCAGCGGAGCTGGTGCCGATGCTGAGCGAGAAAAGCCAGTGGCTGGATAAAGCCGCGCTGGTGTTTGGTCGTGAAGATTCCGGATTGACCAACGAAGAGCTGGAGCTGGCGGACGTTCTTACCGGTGCGCCGATGGTCGCCGATTATCCCTCCCTGAATTTAGGCCAGGCGGTCATGGTCTATTGCTATCAATTAGCCTCCCTAATACAAATCCCTCAACCACCGGCAGAAGGGGCAAATGAAAATCAGCTGGCTGCGCTGCGCGCTCGCGTTGAGCAACTGTTGTCTCAGTTGGGTGTGGCGGACGATCAAAAAATGGCTGACTGGTTGCAGCAGCGTTTGGGGCGTCTTGAGCAGCGGGACACAGCAATGCTGCACCGTTTGCTGCACGATATTGAAAAAAAATTGGCGGAGTAAAATCCTGTCATAAGTTTTTACTATGGTGAATAAGTCTGTACTGATGGGTTGCACTTGGGCGAATCGGATGAAAATAAATCTGCAAACAGCGGGACGTGAGAGTCTCCCGAATTGTGATCAAATTAAAAATTCGTTGACTTAAGGTGCCCGATCCTTTAACCCTAAAAGAATACAGGACAGACAGATAATAATGACAGAGTACACAACATCCATGAAACGCATCAGCATCACCACCATTACTACAACCATCATCATTACCACAGGTAACGATGCGGGCTGACGCGTACAGGAAAAACAAAAAAAAGCCCGCACCTGAACAGTGCGGGCTTTTTTTTCGGCTAAAGGAAACGAGGTAGAACCATGCGAGTGTTGAAGTTCGGCGGTACATCAGTGGCAAATGCAGAACGTTTTCTGCGTGTTGCCGATATCCTGGAAAGCAACGCCAGGCAGGGGCAGGTTGCTACCGTGCTCTCTGCCCCGGCAAAAATCACGAACCATCTGGTGGCGATGATTGAAAAAACCATCGGTGGCCAGGATGCACTCCCGAACATCAGCGACGCAGAGCGTATCTTCGCTGACTTGCTGCAAGGGCTGGCAGAGGTGCTGCCTGGCTTCCCGCACGCTCAGCTGAAGTCCTTCGTTGAGCAGGAATTCGCGCAAATCAAACATGTCCTTCACGGCATCAGCCTTCTCGGCCAGTGCCCGGACGGCGTCAACGCGGCGCTGATCTGCCGGGGCGAAAAACTCTCTATCGCCATCATGGCCGGCGTGCTGGAAGCGCGCGGCCATAGCGTGACCGTAATCGATCCGGTTGAAAAACTGCTGGCGGTGGGCCACTACCTCGAATCCACCGTTGATATTGCCGAATCAACCCGCCGTATCGCCGCCAGCAAAATTCCTTCTGACCACATGATCCTGATGGCAGGCTTCACCGCTGGTAACGAGAAGGGCGAGCTGGTGGTGCTGGGCCGTAACGGCTCCGACTACTCCGCCGCCGTGCTGGCCGCCTGTTTACGCGCAGACTGTTGTGAAATATGGACTGACGTCGACGGCGTTTATACCTGCGACCCGCGCCAGGTTCCGGACGCCAGGCTGCTGAAGTCGATGTCGTACCAGGAAGCGATGGAGCTTTCCTACTTCGGCGCCAAAGTGCTTCACCCTCGTACCATCTCCCCGATTGCCCAGTTCCAGATCCCTTGCCTGATTAAAAACACCGGTAACCCGCAGGCGCCGGGTACGCTGATTGGCGCGAGTACCGATGAAGACGGTCTGCCGGTCAAAGGCATCTCCAACCTCAACAACATGGCGATGTTCAGCGTCTCCGGCCCGGGGATGAAGGGGATGGTCGGCATGGCGGCGCGCGTCTTTGCGGCTATGTCCCGCAACGGTATCTCGGTGGTGCTGATTACCCAGTCTTCTTCCGAATACAGCATCAGCTTCTGCGTGCCGCAGGCTGACTGCCTGCGCGCCCGTCGCGCGCTGGAGGAGGAGTTCTATCTGGAACTCAAAGAAGAGCTGCTGGAACCGCTAGCCATTCAGGAACGCCTGGCGATTATCTCCGTGGTCGGCGACGGCATGCGTACGTTGCGCGGTATCTCCGCGAAGTTCTTTGCCGCGCTGGCGCGCGCCAATATCAATATCGTGGCGATTGCCCAGGGCTCGTCAGAGCGTTCAATTTCTGTTGTTGTGGACAACGATGACGCCACCACCGGCGTACGCGTGGTTCACCAGATGCTGTTCAACACCGATCAGGTTATCGAGCTGTTCCTGATTGGCGTCGGCGGCGTGGGCGGCGCGCTGCTGGAGCAGGTGAAGCGTCAGCAGGAGTGGCTGAAGAAGAAACATATCGATCTGCGCGTCTGCGGGATTGCCAACTCCAGAGCGCTACTCACCAACGTTCACGGTCTGAACCTGGAAAACTGGCAGGCCGAGATGAACGAGGCGAAAGAGCCGTTCAACCTGGGCCGTCTGATCCGTCTGGTGAAAGAGTACCACCTGCTTAACCCGGTGATCGTCGACTGTACCTCGAACCAGGCGGTGGCCGATCAGTACGCCGACTTCCTGCGCGAAGGTTTCCACGTGGTGACGCCGAACAAAAAGGCCAACACCTCGTCGATGGATTACTATCACCAGCTGCGTCTGGCGGCGAGCAAGTCGCGCCGCAAGTTCCTGTACGACACCAACGTGGGCGCGGGGCTGCCGGTTATCGAGAACCTGCAAAACCTGCTGAACGCGGGCGACGAGCTGCAGCGTTTCTCCGGCATTCTCTCCGGCTCGCTGTCGTTTATCTTCGGCAAGCTGGATGAGGGGATGAGTCTCTCGGAAGCGACCCGCGCCGCGCGCGAGCTGGGCTATACCGAGCCGGATCCGCGTGACGATCTCTCTGGTATGGACGTGGCGCGTAAGCTGCTGATTCTGGCACGTGAAACGGGCCGTGAGCTTGAGCTTTCCGATATCGTGATAGAACCCGTGCTGCCAGCAGAATTTGACAGCAGCGGTGATGTCGCTGCATTCATGGCAAATTTGCCGCAGCTTGACGATGCTTTTGCCGCGCGCGTTGCGAAAGCCCGTGATGAAGGTAAGGTATTGCGCTATGTTGGCAACATTGAAGAAGATGGCGTGTGCCGGGTGAAGATTGCCGAAGTGGATGGCAACGACCCGCTGTACAAAGTTAAAAACGGCGAAAACGCCCTCGCGTTTTACAGCCACTATTATCAGCCATTGCCGCTGGTGCTTCGCGGCTATGGCGCAGGGAACGATGTTACGGCGGCGGGTGTGTTTGCCGATCTGCTGCGTACCCTGTCATGGAAGTTAGGAGTTTAACATGGTCAAAGTTTATGCCCCGGCTTCCAGCGCGAATATGAGCGTCGGATTTGACGTGCTGGGCGCGGCGGTGACGCCGGTGGATGGTTCACTGCTGGGCGATACGGTCACGGTGGAAGCGGCAGACAGCTTCAGCCTGAACAACGTCGGCCGCTTCGCCAGCAAACTGCCGCCTGAGCCGCGCGAAAATATCGTCTATCAGTGCTGGGAACGCTTCTGTCAGGAGATCGGCAAAAACGTGCCGGTTGCCATGACGCTGGAAAAAAGTATGCCGATTGGCTCGGGGCTGGGTTCCAGCGCTTGTTCGGTGGTCGCCGCGCTGGTGGCGATGAACGAGCACTGCGGCAAGCCGCTGAACAACAACCGCCTGCTGGGGTTGATGGGCGAGCTGGAAGGGCGCATCTCCGGCAGCATTCACTATGACAACGTGGCGCCGTGCTTCCTCGGCGGCATGCAGCTGATGATCGAAGAAAATGGCATCATCAGCCAGCAGGTGCCAGGGTTTGATGAGTGGCTGTGGGTGCTGGCCTATCCGGGCATTAAGGTCTCTACCGCGGAAGCGCGTGCGATCCTGCCCGCGCAGTATCGTCGCCAGGACTGTATCGCCCATGGGCGTCATCTGGCGGGCTTTATCCACGCCTGCTACACCCGTCAGCCGCAGCTGGCGGCGAAGCTGATGAAGGACGTCATTGCCGAGCCGTACCGCACGAAGCTGCTGCCCGGCTTTAACGAGGCGCGACAGGCATCGATGGATATCGGCGCGCAGGCGTGCGGCATCTCCGGCTCCGGCCCGACGCTGTTCGCCCTGTGCGACAAGCCTGACACCGCGCAGCGCGTGGCGGACTGGCTCTCTAAACACTACCTGCAAAATCAGGAAGGCTTTGTTCATATTTGCCGTCTGGACACGGCTGGCGCACGAGTACTGGGATAATTAATGAAACTCTATAACCTTAAAGATCATAACGAGCAGGTCAGCTTCGCGCAGGCGGTAACTCAGGGGCTGGGCAAAAATCAGGGGCTGTTCTTCCCGCATGACCTGCCGGAATTCCAGCTGACCGAGATCGACGAGCTGCTGAAGCAGGACTTCGTCACCCGCAGCACCAAAATTCTGTCTGCGTTTATCGGCGACGAAATTCCGCAGGAGCTTCTGGAAGAGCGCGTGCGTGCGGCGTTCGCTTTCCCGGCGCCGGTTAAGCAGGTTGAGCCTGACGTTGGCTGCCTGGAGCTGTTCCACGGTCCGACCCTGGCGTTTAAAGACTTCGGCGGCCGCTTTATGGCGCAGATGCTGACCCACATCAGCGGCGACAAACCGGTGACCATCCTGACCGCGACCTCCGGCGATACCGGTGCGGCGGTGGCGCATGCCTTCTACGGCCTGAAAAATGTCCGCGTAGTGATCCTCTATCCGAAAGGCAAAATCAGCCCGCTGCAGGAAAAACTGTTCTGTACGCTCGGCGGCAACATTGAAACCGTGGCGATCGACGGCGATTTCGATGCCTGCCAGGCGCTGGTCAAGCAGGCCTTCGACGACGAAGAGCTGAAGGTGGCCCTGGGTCTGAACTCTGCCAACTCCATCAACATCAGCCGTCTGCTGGCGCAGATCTGCTACTACTTCGAAGCGGTGGCGCAGCTGCCGCAGGAAGCGCGCAACCAGCTGGTGATCTCCGTGCCGAGCGGTAACTTCGGTGACCTGACGGCAGGTCTGCTGGCGAAATCCCTGGGTCTGCCGGTGAAACGCTTTATCGCGGCGACCAACGCCAACGACACCGTGCCGCGCTTCCTGAAAGACGGGAAGTGGGCGCCGAACGCCACGCAGGCGACGCTCTCCAACGCGATGGATGTGTCACAGCCGAACAACTGGCCGCGCGTGGAAGAGCTGTTCCGCCGTAAGATCTGGCGTCTGGGTGACCTGGGTTACGCCGCGGTGACGGATGAAACCACCAAAGAAACCATGCGCGAGCTGAAGGCGGTGGGGTATACCTCTGAACCGCACGCGGCGATTGCCTACCGCGCGCTGCGCGACCAGCTTAACCCGGGTGAATATGGCCTGTTCCTGGGCACCGCGCATCCGGCGAAGTTCAAAGAGAGCGTGGAAGCGATCCTGGGCGAAACGCTGCCGCTGCCGAAAGAGCTGGCCGAGCGCGCCGACCTGCCGCTGCTGTCACATGAGCTGCCCGCGGATTTTGCCGCGCTGCGTAAGCTGATGATGACGCGCGCGTGATTGTGTTGCCCGGTGGCGGCTACGCCTTACCGGGCCTACAACGACCACGACGACCTAATCGTAGGCCGGGTAAGGTGAAGCCACCACCCGGCTTTTTTATGGAGAAATTAAGGAGAGAAAAAGCAGGAAAAAAGCAGAAAAAAAGCAGAAATTCCCAATAAATGCGGTCACTTAGCGTTTAGGATTGCAGAGAATAACATCCCCCGTTCCCCTCGCGTACTCTCCTTACATCGGCCCACGTTGGGCAAGAAGAATAAGGAGTCACCTGTGTCTACACTGAAACCTGCACTCATCGCGCTTTCACTGGTGCTGGCCGCCCCCATGGCGGTTCAGGCATCTGAAATTACCCTCGTACCGGCGGTCAAACTGCAGATTGGCGACCAGGATAACAACGGGCATTACTGGGACGGCGGCCGCTGGCGCGACCACGACTGGTGGAAGGCGCATTATGACTGGCGTGATAACCACTGGCGTCCACATGATGAGCATCGTAAACACGACGATCGTCACGATGACCATCACCACGATGACCGCCGCGACGATCGCGGCCCGGACTGGAAACACCATTAATGCAAAACCCCGCCAGCTGGCGGGGTTTGTTTTTACTGCTCGTGGCGCTTAAACACCAGCTCGCCTTTCCCCGACGACGCCTCGTCAAAGAAATAGCCTTCGCTGTTAAATTTGGTTAACTGCTCCGGCTTCGTCAGGCGGTTCTGGATGATGTAGCGGCTCATCAGGCCGCGCGCTTTCTTAGCGTAGAAGCTGATCACTTTGAACTTACCGTTCTTCTCGTCGAGGAACACCGGTTTGATAATCTCCGCATCCAGCTTTTTCGGCTTCACCGACTTGTAGTATTCGTCGGATGCCAGGTTAATCACCACGTTATCGTCCTGAGCGTGCAGCGCCGCGTTCAGCTTGTCGGTAATGATATCGCCCCAGAAATGATACAGGTCTTTGCCTTTGGCATTTTCCAGGCGAATCCCCATCTCCAGACGATACGGCTGCATCAGATCCAGCGGGCGCAGTACGCCGTACAGACCCGACAGCATGCGCAGATGCTGCTGGGCAAAATCGAAATCGGCTTCGCTAAAATCTTCCGCCTGCAGGCCGGTGTAGACATCACCTTTAAACGCCAGAATCGCCTGGCGAGCGTTAGCCGGGGTGAAATCCGGGTGCCACTCGTGAAAGCGGGTCGCGTTAAGATCGGCCAGCTTGTCGCTGATGCTCATCAGCGAGGCGATTTGCGGCGCAGAGAGCTTACGCGCTTCGCGGATCAGCTGTTGCGAGTAGTCCAGCAGTTCAGGCTGGGTATAGCGCTCGGTGGCGAGCGGGCTCTGGTAGTCGAGCGTTTTTGCAGGTGAAATCAGAATCAGCATATCCAGTCCTTGCAGGAAATTTAGAGCGACTTTAGCAAAAAATCGCCCTGAATTGATCGATAGCTGTTATTGCCGCGGCAAATCATCCCACGTGCCGGGGGCAAGCTGCGCCTTAATATCGGGATAGCGGGCGGGATCAAATACCGGCGGAACGCCGAGTTTGCGCTGACGCAGATAGTCTCTGGCAATCAAGGTCACAACGGGCGAGAGCAGCAGGATAGCGGTGAGGTTCGTGATCGCCATTAGCGCCATAATGATATCGGCCAGCTGCCAGACCAGCGGCATACTGAGGAAGGAGCCAGCGATGATCATCAGAATGACCGCGAGCCGCAGGGTTCCGATTGCGGCGCGCGAGTCGAGCTTCAGAAAAATAAGGTTATTTTCGGCGTAGAGGTAATTCACCACAATCGAACTGAAGGCAAACAGCACCAGGACGAGCGAGACAAATCCTGCTCCCCAGCCGCCGGTCAGGTTCACCAGCGCCTGCTGGAGAAGCTGTATCCCGGCGGTTCCAGAGGAGTGCGGGACGGGGCCTGCCAGCAGCAAAATCATGGCGCTGGCGGAGCAGATGATAATGGTATCGGTAAAGACGCCAATCATCTGCACAATGCCCTGTGCGGCCGGGTGCGGCGGCCAGGAAGAGGCGGCAGCGGCCGCGTTGGGGGTTGACCCCATTCCGGCTTCATTGGAGAACATGCCCCGCTGAAAACCCGCCATCAGCGCCTGGCTGAAGGTATAGCCCAGCGCCCCGGAGGCCACCTCGCGCCAGCCAAAAGCGCTTTTGACGATGGTCGCAATCACGCCAGGCACCTGGTCGATATGCAGTGCGGCGACGAACAGGCTCGCGACAACCCAAAGCAGCGCCATAACGGGAACCAGCCACTGCATCAGGCGGGCAACGCCCCTGAGACCGGCAGAAATGGTGAGCAGAACGACGAGGGCTAAAGCAATACCGGCGACCCACTCCGGGCAGGAGAAGGCATAGCGCAGGGCATTGGCGACAGAATTTGCCTGGACGGTATTAAAAATAAGACCGTATGCGAGCAGTAAAAAAAGCGAGAATAGAACGCCCATCCAGCGCATCCCCAAACCACGCGCCATGTACCAGGCAGGACCGCCGCGAAACTGGCCGTTTTTATCTTTCTCTTTATACAGCTGGGCGAGCGAACTTTCGGCAAAGGAGGTGGCCATTCCGAGTAGCGCCGTCACCCACATCCAGAAGACCGCGCCTGGCCCGCCGGCGCTGATGGCCAGCGCAACACCCGCCAGATTCCCGCTGCCGAGGCGTGCCGCCAGGCTGGTACAGAGTGCCTGGAACGACGTTAATCCGCCCGGCTGGGGCGTAACGCTGTTTTTCAGACTTCTGCCAAACTTGCGAATATAACGAAACTGGATAAACCCACTGCGTAGCGTAAACCAAATACCTGCTCCCAGAAGCAGGTAAATCATTATCGAACCCCACAGGACTTCGTTAATAAAGAAAAAGAAATCAGGCATTAACGTCCCTCTTGTTGATGCCAAAGTGAATATGTAAGCGCTACCACTGATTGGGCATGCTGTTGCTTAGCAGCCTGTTAATCTTCCGAGTTTACCATACTCTACCTAAGCGCACTGTCTGCGGTTGCGCTACCCCTCCGTCGTGTTATCATCAGGGCAGACCGGTTACATCCCCCTAACAAGTAAACCTGTCATTTTTCCGCTGCAGACATGCTGTCGGTAGCGTGAATTATCCAGGGCACGTTAAAAGAGAAACACTATCATGACGGATAAATTGACCTCCCTTCGTCAGTTCACCACTGTCGTAGCTGACACCGGAGATATCGCGGCAATGAAGCTGTACCAGCCGCAGGATGCCACAACTAACCCTTCTCTGATCCTTAACGCCGCACAGATCCCTGAGTATCGCAAACTGATTGACGACGCAGTGACCTGGGCGAAAGCACAGAGCAACGACCGCGCGCAGCAGGTTGTGGATGCCACCGACAAACTGGCAGTGAACATCGGTCTGGAAATCCTGAAGCTGGTTCCTGGCCGTATCTCTACCGAAGTGGATGCACGTCTCTCCTACGACACCGAAGCGTCTATCGCCAAAGCGAAACGCCTGATCAAAATGTACAACGACGCTGGCATCAGCAACGACCGTATCCTGATCAAACTGGCTTCCACCTGGCAGGGTATCCGCGCGGCAGAGCAGCTGGAAAAAGACGGTATCAACTGTAACCTGACCCTGCTGTTCTCCTTCGCGCAGGCGCGTGCATGTGCAGAAGCAGGCGTATACCTGATTTCTCCGTTCGTGGGCCGTATTCTGGACTGGTACAAAGCCAACACCGATAAGAAAGAGTACGCGCCGGCTGAAGATCCAGGCGTGGTTTCTGTTACTGAAATCTACGAATACTACAAACAGCACGGCTATGAGACTGTGGTTATGGGCGCAAGCTTCCGTAACGTCGGTGAAATCATCGAGCTGGCTGGCTGTGACCGCCTGACCATCGCCCCTGCGCTGCTGAAAGAGCTGGCAGAAAGCGAAGGTACCATCGAGCGTAAGCTGTCTTACACCGGTGAAGTGAAAGCGCGCCCAGAGCGCATCACTGAATCCGAGTTCCTGTGGCAGCACAACCAGGATCCAATGGCTGTAGACAAGCTGGCGGACGGTATCCGTAAGTTTGCTGTTGACCAGGGCAAACTGGAAAAAATGATCGGCGACCTGCTGTAATCATTCTGCGTGACCGGGCTCCCGGTCACGCGACTTCTTTCGTACCCTGTCTGAATCTCCTCTCTGCGTGTATCATTCCCTTTAATCAGTACTTTTTGAATGGAATGGATATGAATACCTTACGCATCGGCTTAGTGTCGATTTCTGACCGCGCCTCCAGCGGCGTTTACCAGGATAAAGGCATCCCCGCTCTGGAAGAGTGGCTTGGCAGCGCGCTGACCACCCCCTTTGACATTCAGACCCGCCTGATCCCTGACGAACAGCCGATCATCGAGCAGACGCTCTGCGAGCTGGTGGATGAGATGAGCTGCCACCTTGTTCTGACGACGGGCGGAACCGGCCCCGCGCGCCGCGACGTGACGCCGGACGCAACGCTGGCGATTGCCGATCGTGAAATGCCGGGCTTTGGCGAGCAGATGCGCCAGATAAGTCTACACTTTGTCCCGACGGCCATTCTTTCCCGTCAGGTGGGCGTAATCCGCAAACAGGCATTGATTCTGAACCTGCCGGGGCAGCCGAAGTCGATCAAAGAGACGCTGGAAGGGCTGAAAGCGGAAGATGGCAGCGTCCTCGTTCACGGCATCTTTGCAAGTGTACCGTATTGTATACAGCTCCTTGACGGTCCGTATGTGGAAACCGATGAGAAAGTGGTAGCAGCTTTTCGCCCGAAAAACGCACGTCGCGAAACAATCTCCTGAAATTAACCAATATGTGACATTAGCTGAAGCGGCGATGGCGTGGTAAAGCTTTTACGGTATAGTAATTTTTTCTTTACGATTGCTGTAAAAATAAATCCACAACACACGCATAATGGTTCGCTATGTCACATAACACCCGACCTCTGAATCGACAGGACTACAAAACCCTCACGCTCGCGGCCTTAGGCGGCGCGCTGGAGTTTTACGACTTTATCATCTTCGTCTTCTTCGCCGCCGTGGTGGGAGAGCTCTTCTTCCCGGCGGATATCCCGGATTGGCTGCGTCAGGTGCAAACCTTCGGCATTTTTGCCGCCGGATATCTGGCGCGTCCGCTGGGCGGCATTATCATGGCCCACTTTGGCGATCTGGTCGGGCGTAAGAAGATGTTTACCCTTAGCATCCTGCTGATGGCCGTGCCGACGCTGGCTATTGGTCTGCTGCCCACCTATGCCTCGATGGGCATTCTCGCTCCGTTGCTGCTGTTGCTGATGCGCGTTCTTCAGGGCGCGGCGATTGGCGGTGAAGTGCCGGGCGCGTGGGTGTTTGTCGCGGAGCATGTTCCGGCGCGCCGCATTGGAATCGCCTGTGGAACCTTAACCGCGGGGTTAACGGTAGGGATTTTGCTCGGTTCCGTCGTCGCGACAATTGTAAACACCAGCATGACGCAGCAGGCCGTGCACGACTGGGGCTGGCGTATTCCGTTCCTGCTGGGCGGGGCGTTTGGTCTGGTCGCGATGTACCTGCGCCGCTGGCTGCAGGAGACGCCGATTTTCCTCGAGATGCAGCAGCGCAAAGCGCTGGCGCAAGAGCTGCCGGTGAAGGCGGTCGTGGTACGTCATAAAAAAGCGGTGATGGTGTCGATGTTGCTCACCTGGCTGCTTTCTGCGGGCATTGTGGTGGTGATATTGATGTCCCCGGTGTGGCTGCAAAAGCAGTACGGTTTCGCCCCTGCCGTGACGTTACAGGCGAACAGTATCGCGACAATCATGCTCTGCTTTGGCTGTCTGGCCGCCGGGCTGGCGGCAGATCGTTTCGGCGCCAGCGTTACCTTTATCGTCGGCAGCCTGTTACTGGCCGCATCAAGCTGGGCGTTTTACCATCTGGCAGGCAGCCATCCTGAACAGCTGTTCCTACTGTATGGCGTGGTGGGGCTGTGCGTGGGCGTAGTGGGTGCTGTGCCTTACGTCATGGTGCGAGCTTTCCCGCCGGAGGTACGCTTCACCGGGATCTCATTTTCCTACAACGTGTCGTATGCCATTTTCGGCGGGCTGACGCCGATTGCGGTGACGGTGCTGATGGGCGTTTCGCCGATGGCACCAGCCTGGTATGTACTCGCGCTCTCGCTGATGGGGCTGGGATTAGGGATTTGGCTGGGGCAGATGAAGGGATGTCGTGCCCGCGAAGCGGACACGACAGAGGGATCAGTGTTTTTCACCAATCGGTAGAATGGTGCGGTCAAACTGCTCGTTCAGCACTTCACCCATTGCGAGGTAGATAGCGCTTGCGCCGCAAACCAGACCAATCCAGCCTGCAACATGAACGATGCCTTCGTTATCCACCAGGTGACCAATCGCCAGCAGGGCGAACAGTACGGTCAGGCTCAGGAAAACGAACTGCAGCATGCGGTTACCTTTCAGGGTACCGAAGAACATGAACAGGGTGAAGACGCCCCACAGGCCCAGGTAGACGCCCAGGAAGTGGGCGTTTGCCGCGTCTGCCATGCCCATTTTAGGCAGCAGCAGAATGGCAACCAGGGTCAGCCAGAAAGAACCGTAAGAGGTGAAGGCGGTTAAGCCGAAGGTATTGCCTTTCTTATATTCCAGCAGGCCCGCGAAGATTTGCGCGATACCGCCGTAAAAAATGCCCATCGCCAGGATGATGCCATCCATCGGGAAAATCCCGATATTGTGCAGGTTCAGCAGGATAGTGGTCATGCCAAAACCCATCAGGCCCAGCGGAGCCGGATTAGCCAACTTAGTGTTGCCCATAAGTCCTCAAAAAAATCATCATTAATATGGTGAAATGGTTAAACCCGCGTCAGTTCTCCCTGACTGGGCGCGGCATCATAATGGGCGCAATCGGTGGCGTCTATGATCTCATCAGGGTGAAATTAAAATTTTTTTTATGCTTGCCCCTTGATGGATGCCGTCGCGACCCCATCTTGTAGTCAACCGCAGTGTGTGGACCTGAAAAAAATCAAATCTGGGCAGTTGAAAAAGCACGTTCTGCCCTTATTACAGGTACACAACCACATGTTGACTGAATTTTTAGTGGAGACGTTTAGATGGGTAAAATTATTGGTATCGACCTGGGTACTACCAACTCTTGTGTAGCGATTATGGATGGCACTACTGCACGCGTGCTGGAGAACGCCGAGGGCGATCGCACCACGCCTTCTATCATTGCTTATACCCAGGATGGTGAAACTCTGGTTGGTCAGCCGGCTAAACGTCAGGCAGTGACAAACCCGCAAAACACCCTGTTTGCGATTAAACGCCTGATCGGCCGCCGCTTCCAGGACGAAGAAGTTCAGCGTGACGTTTCCATCATGCCTTACAAAATCATCGCGGCAGATAACGGCGATGCATGGCTTGATGTGAAAGGCACCAAAACTGCACCACCGCAGATTTCTGCTGAAGTGCTGAAAAAAATGAAGAAAACCGCTGAAGATTACCTGGGTGAGCCGGTAACTGAAGCTGTTATTACCGTTCCTGCGTACTTCAACGATGCTCAGCGTCAGGCAACCAAAGATGCTGGCCGTATCGCAGGTCTGGAAGTAAAACGTATCATCAACGAACCAACCGCTGCTGCCCTGGCTTACGGTCTGGATAAAGAAGTTGGCAACCGTACTATCGCGGTTTACGACCTGGGTGGTGGTACCTTCGATATCTCTATTATCGAAATCGACGAAGTTGACGGCGAAAAAACCTTCGAAGTTCTGGCAACCAACGGTGATACCCACCTGGGTGGTGAAGACTTCGATACCCGTCTGATCAACTACCTCGTTGACGAGTTCAAGAAAGATCAGGGCATTGACCTGCGTAACGACCCGCTGGCCATGCAGCGCCTGAAAGAAGCCGCTGAGAAAGCGAAGATCGAACTTTCTTCCGCTCAGCAGACCGACGTGAACCTGCCGTACATCACTGCAGACGCGACCGGTCCTAAACACATGAACATCAAAGTGACCCGTGCGAAACTGGAAAGCCTGGTAGAAGACCTGGTGAACCGTTCAATCGAGCCGCTGAAAGTTGCTCTGCAGGACGCTGGCCTGTCCGTATCCGATATCCAGGACGTTATCCTGGTCGGTGGTCAGACCCGTATGCCAATGGTTCAGAAGAAAGTGGCTGAGTTCTTTGGTAAAGAGCCACGTAAAGACGTTAACCCGGACGAAGCGGTCGCAATCGGTGCTGCGGTTCAGGGTGGCGTACTGACCGGTGAAGTTAAAGACGTACTGCTGCTGGACGTTACCCCGCTGTCTCTGGGTATCGAAACCATGGGCGGTGTGATGACTGCGCTCATCAACAAAAACACCACCATCCCAACGAAACACAGCCAGGTGTTCTCTACCGCTGAAGACAACCAGTCTGCGGTAACCATTCATGTGATTCAGGGTGAGCGTAAGCGTGCGGCGGATAACAAATCTCTGGGTCAGTTCAACCTGGACGGTATTAACCCGGCACCGCGCGGCATGCCGCAGATCGAAGTGACCTTCGACATCGATGCTGACGGTATCCTGCACGTGTCTGCGAAAGACAAAAACAGCGGTAAAGAGCAGAAGATCACCATCAAGGCATCTTCTGGCCTGAACGAAGCGGAAATCGAAAAAATGGTTCGCGATGCCGAAGCTAACGCGGAATCCGACCGTAAGTTCGAAGAGCTGGTTCAGACCCGTAACCAGGGTGACCATCTGCTGCACAGCACCCGTAAGCAGGTTGAAGAAGCAGGCGATAAACTGCCAGCGGAAGACAAGACTGCTATCGAAGCTGCACTGAGCGCGCTGGAATCCTCACTGAAAGGTGAAGACAAAGCGGACATCGAAGCGAAGATGCAGGAACTGGCGCAGGCTTCTCAGAAGCTGATGGAAATCGCTCAGCAGCAGCACGCTCAACAGCAGGCGGGCGCTGACGCTTCGGCGAACAACGCGAAAGACGACGACGTTGTCGACGCTGAGTTCGAAGAAGTTAAAGATAAAAAATAATCGCCCTGATGCAGGGTAATTAATCGGCACGGGCGTAGGAGAACTCTCCACGCCCGTGCTCGCATGTTAAGGGGCTTAAAAAAACCAATGGCAAAGCAAGACTATTACGAGATTTTAGGCGTTCCGAAAACTGCGGAAGAGCGTGAAATCAAAAAGGCGTATAAGCGCCTGGCCATGAAATTCCACCCGGACCGTAACCAGGGTGACAAAGAGGCTGAAGCCAAATTTAAAGAGATCAAAGAAGCCTACGAAGTCCTGACCGATGCACAAAAACGTGCGGCCTATGACCAGTACGGTCATGCAGCCTTTGAACAGGGCGGCATGGGCGGCGGTGGATTCGGTGGCGGCGGCTTTGGCGGCGGCGCTGACTTCAGCGATATCTTTGGCGATGTATTTGGCGACATCTTCGGCGGCGGCCGTGGTCGTCAGCGCGCGGCGCGCGGCGCGGACCTGCGCTACAACATGGAGCTGACGCTGGAAGAGGCCGTTCGCGGCGTAACCAAAGAGATCCGTATCCCGACGCTGGAAGAGTGTGACGTTTGCCACGGCAGCGGCGCGAAAGCGGGCACACAGCCTCAGACCTGTCCAACCTGTCACGGCTCTGGTCAGGTACAGATGCGTCAGGGCTTCTTCGCGGTACAGCAGGCCTGTCCTCACTGTCATGGTCGCGGCACGCTGATTAAAGATCCATGCACCAAATGCCACGGGCACGGTCGCGTTGAGAAAACCAAAACTCTGTCCGTTAAGATCCCGGCTGGCGTCGATACGGGCGACCGCATCCGTCTGGCAGGTGAGGGCGAAGCAGGCGAGCACGGCGCACCGGCAGGCGATCTGTACGTTCAGGTGCAGGTGAAACAGCACGCCATCTTCGAGCGTGAAGGTAATAACCTGTACTGCGAAGTGCCGATCAACTTCGCGATGGCGGCACTCGGTGGCGAAATCGAAGTGCCAACGCTGGATGGTCGCGTGAACCTGAAAGTGCCTGGGGAAACCCAGACCGGCAAGCTGTTCCGCATGCGCGGAAAAGGCGTTAAATCCGTTCGCGGTGGCGCCCAGGGCGACCTGCTTTGCCGCGTCGTCGTGGAAACGCCGGTTGGCCTGAACGACAAGCAGAAACAGCTGCTGAAAGAGCTGCAGGAAAGCTTTGGCGGTCCGACGGGTGAGAAAAACAGCCCGCGTTCCAAAAGCTTCTTCGATGGCGTCAAAAAATTCTTCGATGATTTGACTCGCTAATTCGTTAGCTGGTTTTCATCTTCTCAAAGCCCGGAAGCGATTCCGGGCTTTTTTATTTGCGCGTATAGCTCGGTTAAACTGAGTCTATACTCAACATTAATCTGTTTTTGCCGAGCTATTTGGCTTGGTATTATGGTTTTATCGAGGTATTGTTGTAAAAGAGAGAACGTAAATGAAATTACTACACCGTTTCTTTAGCAGTGAGGCGTCCGGTGGCGTGATCCTGATTATTGCCGCAGCGGCCGCGATGGTGCTGGCTAACCTTGGCATCACGCAGGATCTCTACCATGCATTTCTGGAAACGCCCGTTGAGCTGAAGGTCGGGGCGCTGGAAATTAACAAGAACATGCTGCTGTGGATCAACGATGCGCTAATGGCGGTGTTCTTCCTGCTGGTGGGTCTTGAGGTTAAGCGTGAGCTGGTTCTGGGCTCGCTTGCCAGCCGCCAGCGCGCGGCGTTTCCTGTGATCGCAGCCATCGGTGGAATGGTCGTTCCGGCGTTGCTCTTCCTGGCGTTCACCTGGCAGGATCCTGTTGCGCGTGACGGCTGGGCGATCCCGGCCGCGACGGATATCGCCTTTGCGCTCGGTGTCTTAGCCTTGCTCGGTAGCCGCGTGCCGGTGGCCCTGAAAATCTTCCTGATGGCGCTGGCGATCATCGATGACCTGGGCGCCATTGTGATTATCGCGCTGTTCTACACCAGCGATCTGTCGATCCTGTCCCTGAGCGTCGCCGCCGGGGCGATTGCGGTGCTGGCGCTGCTGAACATCTTCAATGTTCGCCGCATCGGTATCTATATCCTGGTGGGGATGGTGCTGTGGACGGCGGTGCTGAAATCCGGCGTGCACGCCACGCTGGCAGGCGTGATTGTGGGCTTCTTCGTGCCGCTTAAACCGCAGGACGGCAAGTCGCCTGCCAAACAGCTGGAGCATGTGCTGCACCCGTGGGTTGCCTTTATGATCCTGCCGCTGTTTGCGTTTGCCAACGCGGGCGTTTCCCTCGGCGGCGTGACGCTGGACGGGCTGACGTCCGTGCTGCCGCTGGGCATTATTGCCGGGCTGTTTATCGGTAAGCCGCTGGGCATTAGCCTCTTCTGCTGGCTGGCGACGAAGCTGAAGCTGGCGTCATTGCCGCATGGCACCACGTTTTCGCAAATTATGGCCGTCGGCGTGCTGTGTGGAATCGGGTTTACGATGTCGATCTTTATTTCGACACTGGCGTTTGGTACGCATGCGCCTGAGCTTATCGTCTGGGCTAAACTCGGCATTCTCATCGGGTCATTACTGGCCGCGGTAATCGGTTATACCTTGTTGAAGGTGAAGTTGTCCGGACAGGCCGTCCAGGCATAACGGAACACCGGGAGGAGGCGATCCTCCTCCCGATACACACTCAGGGAGAGAAGACGCGATGTCTCATTTAAATTACAACCATCTGTACTACTTCTGGCACGTCTACAAACAGGGTTCGGTGGTGGGAGCAGCAGAGGCGCTCTACCTGACGCCGCAAACCATCACCGGGCAAATCAAGGCCCTGGAGGAGCGTCTGCAGGGCAAGCTGTTCAAGCGTAAAGGGCGTGGGATTGAACCCAGCGAATTGGGTGAACTGGTTTTCCGCTATGCGGACAAAATGTTCACCCTGAGCCAGGAGATGCTGGATATCGTCAACTACCGCAAAGAGTCGAACCTGCTCTTTGACGTGGGCGTGGCGGATGCGCTGTCCAAGCGGCTGGTGAGCGGCGTGCTGGATGCGGCGGTAGTTGAAGACGAGCAAATCCACCTGCGCTGCTTTGAATCCACCCACGAGATGCTGCTGGAACAGCTGAGCCAGCACAAGCTGGACATGATTATCTCGGACTGCCCGATTGACTCCACCCAGCAGGAAGGGCTGTTCTCGGTGAAGATTGGCGAATGTGGCGTGAGCTTCTGGTGTATCAACCCGCCGCCGGAGAAAACTTTCCCGGCCTGCCTGGAAGAGCGTCGCCTGCTGGTGCCTGGGCGACGCTCAATGCTCGGACGCAAGCTGCTGAACTGGTTTAATTCGCAGGGGCTGAAGGTAGAAATCCTCGGTGAGTTCGACGATGCGGCGCTGATGAAAGCCTTTGGCGAAGCGCATAATGCGATCTTCGTTGCGCCGACGCTGTACGCGCACGATCTCTATTCAGACGACAAGATTACGGAGATAGGCAGAGTGGATAACGTGATGGAGGAGTATCACGCCATATTTGCCGAAAGAATGATTCAGCACCCGGCGGTGCAGCGAATCTGCAACCGTGACTACTCGGCGCTGTTTACGCCACCGGCAATCTGAAGGCATAAAAAAACCCGCGTTAAGCGGGTTCTTTAAACAAGCAACAACAAGTAGCGATTAAGCCAGTTTGTTGATCTGCGCGGTCAGGTTTGCTTTATGACGCGCTGCTTTGTTTTTGTGGATCAGACCTTTAGCAGCCTGACGATCCACGATTGGTTGCATTTCGTTAAATGCGTTCTGCGCTGCAGCTTTGTCGCCTGCTTCGATTGCTGCGTATACTTTCTTGATGAAAGTACGCATCATAGAGCGACGGCTTGCGTTGTGCTTACGAGCCTTTTCAGACTGAACGGCACGTTTCTTAGCTGATTTGATATTAGCCAAGTCCAACTCCCAAATATGTTCTATGTGGACAATTCAAAGGCCGAGGAATATGCCCTCTTTGCCTTCTTTTGTCAATGGATTTGTGCAAATAAGCGCCGTTAATTAGCGACGCTACGTTACGTAGTGATGGCGCAGGATTCTACCAGCTTGTCTTCCCTGAATACAGCCTTTCGGCATAAAAATCGCAGTTCACGAGCAGATTTTTTCGCTGCGAAAGGTCAGCCTGATGAAATCATTACGGCTTTCTGTTTTGCGCGAACAATCGCCGGTTAACCTTAACCGCTGTACAAGGTATACTTTGGCGATTTTCACTGTTTTGAGCCAGACATGAAGCTGATACGCGGCATACATAATCTCAGCAGCGCGCCACACGGGTGCGTGCTGACTATTGGTAATTTCGACGGCGTGCATCGTGGTCATCAGGCGCTGTTGCAGGGATTGCGAAAAGAAGGGGAGGCCCGTGGCCTGCCCGTTGTAGTGATGATTTTCGAGCCGCAGCCGCTGGAATTGTTCGCGGGCGATAAATCTCCCGCCCGACTCACTCGCCTGCGCGAGAAATTGCGCTATCTGGCGGAGTCCGGCGTGGACTATGTATTGTGTTTACGTTTCGATCGTCGCTTTGCCGCGCTGACAGCACAAAATTTCGTCAGCGACCTCCTGGTTAAGCGTCTTGACGTACAGTTTCTTGCCGTGGGCGATGATTTCCGCTTTGGCGCTGGTCGTCAGGGCGATTTCTTGCTATTACAGAAGGCTGGTCTGGAGTACGGATTTGACGTTACCAGCGCGATGACCTTCTGCGAAGGCGGCGTGCGCGTCAGCAGCACGGCGGTGCGTCAGGCGCTGGCTAATGATGACCTGGACACGGCAGAAACCCTGCTGGGGCATCCGTTCACCATCTCTGGCCGCGTGGTCCATGGCGATGCGCTGGGCCGCACGATAGGCTTCCCGACGGCGAATATACCGCTGCGTCGTCAGGTTTCCCCGGTTAAAGGGGTGTATGCGGTGGAAGTGGCAGGACTGGGCGATAAGCCGTTCTACGGCGTCGCCAACATTGGCACGCGTCCGACCGTCGCCGGTGTGCGTCAACAGTTAGAAGTGCACCTGCTGGACGTTGTAATGGACCTCTATGGTCGCCATATAGATGTGATACTGCGTAAAAAAATACGCAACGAGCAGCGATTTGGTTCGCTGGATGAACTAAAAGCGCAAATTGCGCGAGATGAATTGACGGCCCGCGAGTTTTTTGGGCTTTGAACCCGGCTTAACTGCCTACGTGATAAATACGGAACCGAGAATCTGATGAGTGACTATAAATCAACCCTGAATTTGCCGGAAACAGGGTTCCCGATGCGCGGCGATCTCGCCAAGCGCGAACCGGGAATGCTGGCGCGTTGGACCGATGATGACCTGTACGGCATCATTCGTGCAGCCAAAAAAGGCAAAAAAACCTTCATTCTGCATGATGGCCCTCCATATGCGAATGGCAGCATTCATATTGGTCACTCGGTTAACAAGATTCTGAAAGACATTATCGTGAAGTCCAAAGGCCTCACGGGATATGACTCGCCTTACGTTCCTGGCTGGGACTGCCACGGTCTGCCAATCGAGCTGAAAGTGGAGCAAGAGTTCGGCAAGCCGGGTGAGAAGTTCACCGCCGCCGAGTTCCGTGCGAAGTGCCGCGAATACGCAGCCACGCAGGTTGACGGTCAGCGCGCTGATTTCATCCGTCTGGGCGTGCTGGGCGACTGGTCGCACCCATACCTGACCATGGATTTCAAAACTGAAGCCAACATCATCCGTGCGCTGGGTAAAATCATCGGTAACGGCCACCTGCACAAAGGCGCTAAGCCGGTGCACTGGTGCGTGGACTGCCGCTCTGCGCTGGCAGAAGCGGAAGTTGAATATTACGACAAAACCTCTCCGTCTATCGACGTGGCGTTCAACGCTGTCGATCAGGATGCGGTGAAAGCCAAATTTGGCGTCTCCTCGGTAAACGGCCCGATCTCTCTGGTGATCTGGACCACCACCCCGTGGACCCTGCCGGCGAACCGTGCGATCTCCCTGTCCGGTGAGTTCGAATACGCGCTGGTTCAGATTGACGGTCAGGCGGTTATCCTGGCGAAAGATCTGGTTGAGAGCGTGCTGAAGCGCGCGCATATCAACGATTACGCCGTACTGGGCACCGTGAAAGGCGACGCGCTGGAGCTGATGCGCTTCAAACACCCGTTCCTGGACTTCGACGTTCCGGCGATCCTGGGCGACCACGTGACGCTGGAAGCGGGTACCGGTGCGGTACATACCGCCGGTGGCCATGGTCCTGACGACTACAACATCAGCCTGAAGTACGGTCTGGAAATCGCTAACCCGGTTGGCCCGGACGGCTCTTACCTGCCTGGCACCTACCCGGCGCTGGACGGTATCAACGTCTTCAAAGCGAACGACATCATCGTCGACATGCTGCGCACCAGCGGCGCGCTGCTGCACGTTGAAAAAATGCAGCACAGCTATCCGTGCTGCTGGCGTCACAAGACCCCGATCATCTTCCGTGCGACCCCGCAGTGGTTCGTCAGCATGGATCAGAAAGGCCTGCGCGAGCAGTCTCTGAAAGAGATCAAAGGCGTGCAGTGGATCCCTGACTGGGGCCAGGCGCGTATCGAATCCATGGTGGCTAACCGTCCTGACTGGTGTATCTCCCGTCAGCGTACCTGGGGCGTGCCGATGTCTCTGTTCGTACATAAAGAGACGCAGGAGCTGCACCCGAACACCCTGGAACTGATGGAAGAAGTGGCGAAGCGCGTCGAAGTTGACGGCATTCAGGCGTGGTGGGATCTCGACTCCCGCGACATCCTGGGCACTGACGCAGACAACTACGAGAAAGTGCCGGATACCCTGGACGTGTGGTTCGACTCCGGGTCTACCCACTCCTCCGTGGTTGACGTGCGTCCGGAATTTGCCGGTCACGCTGCCGATATGTATCTGGAAGGGTCTGACCAACACCGCGGCTGGTTCATGTCATCTCTGATGATCTCCACCGCCATGAAGGGTAAAGCGCCTTACCGTCAGGTACTGACTCACGGCTTCACCGTGGATGGTCAGGGCCGTAAGATGTCCAAATCTATCGGTAACACCGTTTCTCCGCAGGATGTGATGAACAAGCTGGGCGCAGACATTCTGCGTCTGTGGGTGGCCTCTACCGATTACACCGGCGAAATGGCGGTGTCTGACGAGATCCTGAAGCGTGCTGCCGACAGCTATCGCCGTATCCGTAACACCGCGCGCTTCCTGCTGGCGAACCTGAACGGGTTCGATCCGGCAAAAGACATGGTGAAACCGGAAGAGATGGTGGTGCTGGACCGCTGGGCGGTAGGCTGCGCGAAAGCGGCGCAGGAAGATATCCTGAAAGCCTATGAGTCTTACGACTTCCACGAAGTGGTGCAGCGCCTGATGCGCTTCTGCTCCATCGAGATGGGCTCGTTCTACCTCGACATCATCAAAGACCGCCAGTACACCGCGAAAGCGGACAGCGTGGCGCGTCGTAGCTGCCAGACCGCGCTGTTCCACATCGCAGAAGCGCTGGTGCGCTGGATGGCGCCGATCATGTCCTTCACCGCGGATGAAATCTGGGGCTACCTGCCGGGCGACCGTGAGAAGTATGTGTTCACGGGCGAGTGGTACGAAGGTCTGTTCGATCTCTCCAGCACCGAAGCGATGAACGATGCCTTCTGGGACGAGCTGCTGAAAGTGCGTGGCGAAGTGAACAAGGTTATCGAGCAGGCGCGCGCGGACAAGAAAGTCGGCGGCTCTCTGGAAGCGGCAGTTACGCTGTATGCCGAACCGGAGCTGGCGGCGAAGCTGACGGCGCTGGGCGATGAATTACGATTTGTCCTGTTGACCTCCGGTGCGAAAGTTGCGGATTATGCCGAAGCTTCTGCTGATGCTCAGCAGAGCGAACTGCTCAAAGGACTGAAAGTCGCGCTGAGCAAAGCCGACGGTGAGAAATGCCCGCGTTGCTGGCATTACACCACTGATGTTGGCCAGGTGGCGGAACACGCAGACATCTGCGGACGCTGTGTAAGCAACGTCGCCGGTGACGGCGAAAAACGTAAGTTTGCCTGATGAGTAAAACTCTCTGTTCAACAGGACTGCGCTGGCTGTGGCTGGTTGTGGTGGTGCTGATTATCGATCTGGGCAGCAAGTTCCTGATCCTCCAGAATTTTGCTCTGGGGGAGACGGTTCCGCTGTTCCCGTCGCTTAACCTGCACTACGCGCGTAACTACGGCGCAGCGTTTAGTTTCCTTGCCGACAGCGGTGGCTGGCAGCGCTGGTTCTTTGCGGGTATCGCTCTCGGTATCTGCGTGATCCTCGCGGTGCTGATGTACCGCTCGAAGGCCACGCAAAAGCTGAATAACATTGCCTACGCGCTGATCATTGGCGGCGCGCTGGGCAACCTGTTTGACCGTCTGTGGCACGGCTTTGTGGTCGATATGATCGACTTCTACGTCGGCGACTGGCACTTCGCGACCTTTAACCTGGCCGATACGGCAATTTGTATCGGTGCGGCGTTAATCGTGCTGGAAGGCTTCTTGCCTAAACCGGCCGCGAAAGAGCAGGCGTAACACACTCGCCCGGTGGCGTAATGCTACCGGGCAAAACAAGCGAGCAATTTGCATGTCTAAATCCGTACAGAGCAACAGCGCGGTTCTCGTTCACTTCACGCTGAAGCTGGATGACGGCTCCACGGCCGAATCCACCCGCAATAACGGCAAACCGGCCCTGTTTCGTCTTGGCGATACCTCCCTGTCTGAAGGTCTTGAGCAGCAGCTTCTGGGCCTGAAAGAGGGTGAGAAAAAAGCCTTTTCGCTGGAGCCGGATGCCGCGTTTGGCGTGCCGAGTCCGGACCTGATCCAGTATTTCTCGCGCCGCGAGTTTATGGACGCGGGTGAACCGGAGATCGGAGCGATTATGCTCTTTACCGCTATGGACGGCAGCGAAATGCCTGGCGTGATCCGCGAGATCAACGGCGACTCTATTACCGTTGACTTCAACCATCCGCTTGCCGGGCGTACCGTTCATTTTGATGTTGAAGTGCTGGAAATCGATCCTGCACTGGAGGCCTGAAATGCAGATCCTGTTGGCTAACCCGCGCGGCTTCTGCGCCGGTGTAGACCGCGCTATCAGCATTGTTGAAAACGCGCTGGAGATTTACGGCGCGCCGATTTATGTGCGTCACGAAGTGGTGCACAACCGCTACGTGGTCGACAGCCTGCGCGAGCGCGGCGCCATCTTCATTGAACAAATCAGCGAAGTGCCGGACGGTGCGATCCTGATCTTCTCCGCGCACGGCGTCTCTCAGGCGGTACGTAACGAAGCAAAAAGCCGCGATCTGACCGTATTCGATGCCACCTGCCCGCTGGTGACAAAAGTGCATATGGAAGTGGCTCGCGCCAGCCGTCGTGGTGAAGAGTCGATTCTGATTGGCCATGCCGGTCATCCGGAAGTCGAAGGCACCATGGGCCAGTACAGTAACCCGGAAGGAGGGATGTATCTGGTTGAGTCGCCTGAAGATGTCTTTACGCTGAACGTGAAAAATGAAGCCCGTCTGTCGTTTATGACCCAGACAACGCTCTCCGTAGACGATACCTCAGACGTGATTGACGCACTGCGTCAGCGCTTCCCGAAGATCGTTGGCCCGCGTAAGGATGATATCTGCTACGCGACCACTAACCGTCAGGAAGCGGTGCGCGCACTGGCTGAACAGGCGGACGTGGTGCTGGTAGTCGGCTCCAAAAACTCGTCTAACTCCAACCGTCTGGCCGAACTGGCGCAACGCATGGGGAAAGCGGCTTTCCTGATTGATGATGCGTCGGATATTCAGGAGGCGTGGGTTAAGCACGCGGGCTGTGTCGGCGTGACGGCCGGGGCGTCTGCGCCAGATATTCTGGTACAGAACGTCATTTCTCGTCTGCAGGAACTGGGCGGTGGCGAAGCGGTGCCGCTGGAAGGACGTGAAGAGAACATTGTTTTTGAAGTCCCGAAAGAACTGCGCATCGACGCCCGCGAAGTCGAATAGTCCTTTTTCTGATGAAAGGCCAGCACCTCCTGTGCTGGCCTTTTTTTTACCCGTTACTTTATCGTGACGACAAAATCATGTCTTTTACTGATATTTAAGTCGGTTTCACGTTAAATTCTAATTATCGGTGTTTTCAGTTGGCAGTGCTTCTCAAGGCTGGTTAATCTGAAAACGGTTTACATCATTTTAACGTAAGAGAATAACTATGCATGATGCACAGATCCGTGTCGCCATTGCGGGCGCGGGTGGACGTATGGGCCGTCAGCTTATTCAGGCGGCACTTCAGATGGATGGCGTCGCGCTTGGCGCGGCACTGGAGCGTGAAGGTTCGTCGCTTCTGGGAACCGATGCCGGTGAGCTGGCGGGCGCAGGCCACACGGGCGTTACCGTGCAAAGCAGCCTGGAGGCGGTAAAAGAGGACTTCGATGTATTCATCGATTTTACCCGCCCGGAAGGGACGCTCACGCATCTGGCGTTTTGTCGTCAGCACGGCAAGGGGATGGTGATCGGTACCACCGGTTTTGACGATGCGGGCAAGCAGGCTATCCAGGATGCATCAAATGAGATTGCGATTGTCTTCGCGGCAAACTTCAGCGTGGGCGTTAACGTCATGCTGAAGCTGCTGGAGAAGGCCGCGAAGGTGATGGGCAACTATACCGATATCGAGATCGTAGAAGCTCACCACCGTTACAAAGTTGATGCGCCATCGGGTACGGCGCTGGCGATGGGCGAAGCGATTGCTCATGCACTTGATAAAGATTTAAAAGACTGCGCGGTCTATACCCGTGAAGGTTACACCGGCGAACGCGTTCCTGGCACCATTGGCTTCGCAACCGTGCGAGCGGGTGACATCGTCGGCGAACACACGGCGATGTTCGCCGATATTGGCGAACGCGTCGAAATTACGCATAAAGCCTCCAGCCGAATGACGTTCGCCAACGGCGCCGTACGTTCCGCCTTGTGGCTTAAAAACAAGAAAGATGGCCTTTTTGATATGCGAGATGTGCTCGATCTCAACAATTTGTAAGCATTATTACCCATCGTGATGTGGTTATTGCAGTCGTAATTGTTTGATTGCATAGGGCAATATTTTATTGCCCTTTTATTTTATCTGTTTCATGGATTATTTTTGCTTAACCCTCTGAATATCTATCTCTTGTGGTGTTTTAACGTTACTGAAATGTAAATTTTGACCATCTGGTCCACTTTATAGTGCTGCGCTAGCTCATTTTTCATTAAACCTGGCACGCAAGCGTTTTCCGCAGTGATTTACCTGATCTTTTTGTCGCTTAAGCCGCAATCCACTCGCCAGGCTTGCAAAAGAGTAAACAAAATATCCGTTTTAAGTTGACTTTTACCCACCAAATCCCCAGAATGCCGCCGTTTGCCAAAAATCCGCTGGCAACACATTTGCATTGATCCATGACATGCTATGAATTAATATGCAAATAAAGTGAGTGAATATTCTCTGGAGGGTGTTTTGATTAAGTCAGCGCTATTGGTTCTGGAAGACGGAACCCAGTTTATCGGTCGGGCCATAGGGGCAACGGGTTCGGCGGTTGGGGAAGTCGTTTTCAATACTTCAATGACCGGTTATCAAGAAATCCTCACTGATCCTTCCTATTCTCGCCAAATCGTTACTCTTACTTATCCTCATATCGGCAATGTCGGCACCAATGCGGCTGACGAAGAATCTTCTCAGGTACATGCGCAAGGCCTGGTCATCCGCGACCTGCCGCTGATTGCCAGCAACTTCCGCAATACCGAAGACCTCTCTTCTTACCTGAAGCGCCATAACATCGTGGCGATTGCCGATATCGATACCCGTAAGTTAACGCGTCTGCTGCGCGAGAAGGGTGCACAGAACGGCTGCATCATCGCGGGTGATAGCCTCGATGCGACGCTGGCGCTGGAAAAAGCGAAAGCCTTCCCGGGCCTGAACGGCATGGACCTGGCGAAAGAAGTGACGACCGCTGAAGCCTACAGCTGGACTCAGGGTAGCTGGACGCTGGAAGGCGACCTGCCTGAAGCGAAAAAAGAGAGCGAGCTGCCGTTCCACGTGGTGGCCTACGATTTCGGCGCCAAGCGCAACATCCTGCGCATGCTGGTTGACCGCGGCTGCCGCCTGACGGTGGTTCCGGCACAAACGTCTGCCGAAGACGTGCTGAAGATGAATCCGGACGGTATTTTCCTGTCCAACGGCCCTGGCGACCCGGCGCCGTGCGATTACGCCATCGCCGCCATCAAGTCCTTCCTGGAAACCGACATCCCGGTATTCGGCATCTGCCTCGGCCATCAGCTGCTGGCGCTGGCGAGCGGTGCGAACACCGTTAAGATGAAGTTCGGCCACCACGGTGGTAACCACCCGGTGAAAGACATCGATAACAACACGGTGATGATCACCGCGCAGAACCACGGCTTTGCCGTCGATGAAGCCTCGATGCCGGCTAACCTGCGCGTGACCCATAAGTCGCTGTTTGATGGCACCCTGCAGGGGATTCATCGCACCGATAAGCCAGCATTCAGCTTCCAGGGTCACCCGGAAGCCAGCCCGGGCCCACACGACGCCGCGCCGCTGTTCGATCACTTCATCGAACTTATCGAGCAATACCGTAAGACCGCTAAATAATCAGGAGCCGAGAAGACAATGCCAAAACGTACAGACATAAAAAGCATCCTGATCCTTGGCGCTGGCCCGATCGTCATCGGCCAGGCCTGCGAATTCGACTACTCCGGCGCGCAGGCGTGTAAAGCCCTGCGTGAAGAGGGTTACCGCGTAATCCTGGTAAACTCTAACCCGGCAACCATCATGACCGACCCGGAAATGGCTGATGCAACCTACATCGAGCCGATTCACTGGGAAGTGGTGCGTAAAATCATCGAGAAAGAGCGTCCGGACGCGGTGCTGCCAACCATGGGCGGCCAGACGGCGCTGAACTGTGCGCTGGAGCTGGAGCGTCAGGGCGTGCTGGAAGAGTTCGGCGTGACCATGATTGGTGCGACCGCCGACGCGATTGATAAAGCAGAAGACCGTCGCCGCTTCGACGTGGCGATGAAGAAAATCGGCCTCGACACCGCGCGTTCCGGTATCGCACACAACATGGAAGAAGCGCTGGCCGTCGCGGCTGACGTGGGCTATCCGTGCATCATCCGTCCATCGTTCACCATGGGCGGCACCGGCGGCGGCATCGCCTACAACCGCGAAGAGTTCGAAGAGATTTGCGAACGCGGTCTGGATCTCTCTCCAACCAAAGAGCTGCTGATTGATGAATCGCTGATTGGCTGGAAAGAGTACGAGATGGAAGTGGTGCGTGATAAAAACGACAACTGCATCATCGTCTGCTCCATCGAAAACTTCGATGCGATGGGTATCCACACCGGCGACTCCATCACCGTTGCGCCAGCCCAGACCCTGACCGACAAAGAGTATCAAATCATGCGTAACGCCTCGATGGCGGTACTGCGTGAAATCGGCGTGGAAACCGGCGGTTCTAATGTGCAGTTCTCGGTGAACCCGAAAACTGGCCGTCTGATTGTTATCGAAATGAACCCGCGCGTGTCCCGTTCCTCCGCGCTGGCTTCTAAAGCGACCGGCTTCCCGATTGCGAAAGTGGCGGCGAAGCTGGCGGTGGGGTACACCCTCGACGAGCTGATGAACGACATCACCGGTGGCCGCACCCCAGCGTCCTTCGAGCCGTCCATCGACTACGTTGTGACCAAAATTCCACGCTTCAACTTCGAGAAATTCGCAGGCGCGAACGACCGTCTGACCACCCAGATGAAATCTGTCGGTGAAGTGATGGCGATTGGCCGCACGCAGCAGGAATCCCTGCAGAAAGCGCTGCGCGGCCTCGAAGTGGGCGCGACCGGTTTTGACCCGAAAGTGAGCCTGGACGACCCGGAAGCGCTGACCAAAATCCGCCGCGAGCTGAAAGACGCGGGCGCAGAGCGTATCTGGTATATCGCCGATGCCTTCCGTGCGGGCCTGTCCGTCGACGGCGTGTTCAACCTGACCAACATCGATCGCTGGTTCCTGGTGCAGATTGAAGAGCTGGTGCGTCTGGAAGAGCAGGTAGCGGAGCTGGGCATCAACGGCCTGGACGCTGACTTCCTGCGCGTGCTGAAGCGCAAAGGCTTCGCCGATGCGCGTCTGGCTAAGCTGGCGGGCGTGCGTGAAGCGGAAATCCGCAAGCTGCGCGACCAGTACGACCTGCACCCGGTCTACAAGCGCGTGGACACCTGTGCGGCTGAATTCTCGACCGACACCGCCTACATGTACTCCACCTATGAAGACGAGTGCGAAGCGAACCCGTCCGTCGACCGCGACAAGATTATGGTGCTGGGCGGCGGTCCAAACCGTATCGGCCAGGGCATCGAGTTCGACTACTGCTGCGTACACGCCTCGCTGGCGCTGCGCGAAGACGGTTACGAGACCATCATGGTCAACTGTAACCCGGAAACCGTCTCTACCGACTACGACACCTCTGATCGCCTCTACTTCGAGCCGGTTACCCTGGAAGACGTGCTGGAAATCGTGCGCATCGAGAAGCCAAAAGGCGTTATCGTGCAGTACGGCGGCCAGACCCCGCTGAAGCTGGCGCGCGCGCTGGAAGCAGCAGGCGTGCCGGTTATCGGCACCAGCCCGGACGCGATTGACCGTGCGGAAGACCGCGAGCGTTTCCAGCAGGCGGTTGACCGTCTGAAGCTGAAACAGCCGGCGAACGCCACCGTCACCGCCATTGAAATGGCCGTTGAGAAGGCGAAAGAGATTGGCTACCCGCTGGTGGTGCGTCCTTCCTACGTGCTGGGCGGCCGCGCGATGGAAATCGTGTATGACGAAGCCGACCTGCGTCGCTACTTCCAGACCGCGGTGAGCGTCTCCAACGATGCGCCTGTGCTGCTCGACCGCTTCCTCGACGACGCGGTAGAAGTGGACGTTGACGCCATCTGCGACGGCGAAATGGTGCTGATTGGCGGCATCATGGAGCACATCGAGCAGGCGGGCGTGCACTCCGGCGACTCCGCCTGTTCTCTGCCAGCCTACACGCTGAGCCAGGAGATTCAGGACGTGATGCGCCAGCAGGTGCAGAAGCTGGCCTTCGAGCTGCAGGTTCGCGGTCTGATGAACGTCCAGTTTGCGGTGAAAGACAACGAAGTCTACCTGATTGAAGTCAACCCGCGTGCGGCACGTACCGTACCGTTCGTCTCCAAAGCCACCGGCGTACCGCTGGCGAAAGTGGCGGCGCGCGTGATGGCGGGCCAGACGCTGGCGCAGCAGGGCGTGACCAAAGAGATCATTCCACCGTACTACTCGGTGAAAGAAGTGGTGCTGCCGTTCAACAAATTCCCGGGCGTTGACCCGCTGTTAGGGCCAGAAATGCGCTCTACCGGGGAAGTGATGGGCGTGGGCCGCACCTTCGCAGAAGCGTTCGCGAAGGCGCAGCTGGGCAGTAGCTCCACCATGAGAAAATCAGGCCGTGCGCTGCTCTCCGTTCGCGAAGGCGACAAAGAGCGCGTGGTTGACCTGGCCGCCAAGCTGCTGAAACAGGGCTTCGAGCTGGACGCGACCCACGGTACCGCGATTGTGCTGGGCGAAGCCGGCATCAACCCGCGTCTGGTGAACAAGGTGCATGAAGGTCGTCCGCACATTCAGGACCGTATCAAGAATGGCGAATACACCTACATCATCAACACCACCGCAGGCCGCCAGGCGATTGAAGACTCCAAGCTGATTCGTCGCAGCGCGCTGCAGTACAAAGTGCACTACGACACCACCCTGAACGGCGGTTTCGCAACGGCCATGGCGCTGAACGCGGATGCCACCGAGAAGGTGATTTCAGTGCAGGAAATGCACGCGCAGATTAGCAAATAAGTAAAAATGCCCGGTGCCGTTCGGCTGCCGGGCATTCTCCCATCTTCAGAACCTTCTGGTTTTTCATCCGCTTTCAGTCAGTTAGCCTAAAATGGTTAGGTCGATAACGAAATTCAACTGAGAGCAGGGGAAAACACCATGCAAAATAAATTACTGATCGCTTCCGTTCTGGCTGCCACGACAATGTTTACCGTTGTGGGCTGTTCGTCTAATCAGGCCGTAAAAACCACCGATGGCAAAACCATTGTCACCGACGGCAAACCTCAGGTGGATGACGATACCGGTCTGGTGTCGTACAAAAACGCCGAAACCGGTCAAACCGAGCAGATCAACCGTGACCAGGTGAAATCCATGGGCGAGCTGGATAACTAATTCAGAATTCTGACGTAAGCCCGTCAATAATATTCACTATTAGCCTGTTGAATTACTGACTACACTCTTTTGTTAAAAGAAAGCAGTAACAACAGGCTAATCAATGATTCTGATAATTTATGCCCATCCTTATCCGCAGCACTCGCATGCGAATAAGCGGATGCTTGAGCAGGTAAGGACGCTTGATAACGTAGAGATACGTTCCCTCTATCAACTCTATCCCGATTTTAATATCGATATCGCCGCCGAACAGGAGGCACTTTCCCGTGCCGATCTGATTATCTGGCAGCATCCGATGCAGTGGTACAGCACGCCTCCGCTCCTGAAGCTGTGGATTGATAAAGTCTTCTCCCACGGCTGGGCGTACGGCCACAACGGCAATGCGCTAAAAGGAAAAAGCCTGATGTGGGCGGTCACCACCGGCGGTGGGGAAAGCCATTTTGATATCGGTTCCTTCCCGGGTTTTGACGTCCTGGCGCAGCCGCTGCAGGCGACCGCGCTCTATTGCGGTCTGAACTGGCTCCCGCCGTTTGCGATGCACTGCACGTTTGTTTGCGACGATGAAACGCTGCAGGCGCAGGCTCGCCATTATAAACAACGCTTACTTGAGTGGCAGGAGACGCACCATGGATAGCCATACGCTGATACAGGCGCTGATTTACCTCGGCGCGGCGGCGCTGATTGTGCCCGTGGCGGTCCGCCTGGGGCTGGGCTCGGTGCTTGGCTACCTGATTGCGGGCTGCGTCATTGGGCCGTGGGGCTTTAGACTGGTCACGGATGCCGAGGCGATTCTCCATTTCGCTGAAATTGGCGTGGTGCTGATGCTGTTTGTGATTGGCCTGGAGCTCGACCCGCAGCGGCTGTGGAAGCTTCGCGCCTCGGTATTTGGCGGTGGTGCGCTGCAGATGGTGGCCTGCGGCCTGCTGCTGGGTGGGTTCTGCATCCTGTTAGGAATGGACTGGAAAGTGGCAGAGCTCATCGGCATGACGCTGGCGCTCTCCTCGACAGCGATTGCCATGCAGGCGATGAACGAGCGAAATCTGACGGTCTCCCAGATGGGACGCAGCGCGTTCTCGGTGCTGCTGTTCCAGGACATTGCCGCTATCCCGCTGGTGGCGATGATCCCGCTGCTGGCGGCCAGCGGTTCCTCTACCACGCTGGGCGCTTTCGCGCTGTCGGCACTGAAGGTGGCGGGCGCGCTGGCGCTGGTGGTGCTGCTTGGCCGCTACGTGACCCGCCCGCTGCTGCGGTTTGTTGCCCGCTCTGGCCTGCGCGAAGTGTTCAGCGCCGTGGCGCTGTTCCTGGTGTTTGGCTTCGGTCTGCTGCTGGAGGAGGCCGGGCTGTCGATGGCGATGGGGGCGTTCCTCGCAGGCGTTCTGCTGGCGAGCTCTGAATACCGTCACGCGCTGGAAAGCGATATAGAGCCGTTCAAAGGGCTGCTGCTGGGGCTGTTTTTCATCGGCGTCGGGATGTCCGTCGACTTCGGCACGCTGGTGACGCATCCGCTGCGGATCGTCATCCTGCTCGTCGGCTTCCTGGTCATTAAAATGGTGATGCTGTGGCTGATTGCTCGCCCACTGAACGTGCCGGGCAGGCAGCGCCGCTGGTTCGCCGTGCTGCTGGGGCAGGGGAGTGAATTTGCGTTCGTGGTGTTTGGCGCCGCGCAGATGGCAAACGTGCTCGATCCCGAGTGGGCGAAGGCGCTGACGCTGGCGGTCGCCCTGTCGATGGCGGCGACGCCTGTGCTGCTGGTGGTACTGACGCGCCTGGAAAAATCGGGCAGCGAGCAGGAGCGCGAGGCCGACGAGATCGACGAGGAGCAGCCGCGCGTCATCATCGCCGGATTTGGCCGCTACGGGCAGATCGTCGGCCGCTTACTGCTGTCGAGCGGGGTGAAAATGGTCATCCTCGATCACGATCCCGACCATGTCGATACCCTGCGTAAATTCGATATGAAGGTGTTTTACGGGGATGCGACCCGCGTCGATCTGCTGGAATCTGCCGGGGCGGCAAAAGCCGAGGTGTTGATTAACGCCATTGACGATCCGGAAACCAGCATGCAGATGGTGGAGCTGGTAAAAGAGCATTTCCCGGCGCTGACTATTATCTCCCGCGCGCGCGATGTGGATCACTACATCCGGCTGCGGCAGGCGGGCGTAGACGCGCCGGAGCGTGAAACCTTCGAAGGTGCGCTGAAGTCTGGCCGCATGGCGCTGGAAAACCTGGGACTCGGCGCGTATGAAGCACGCGAACGGGCAGACCTGTTCCGCCGCTTTAATACCGAGATGGTCGAAGAGATGGCGGCGATGGCCGGCAGTACGGCCACCGAGCGTGCGGCGGTGTTCAAACGCACCAGCGCGATGCTGACGGAAATCATTAACGAGGACCGTAACCACCTGTCGCTGATCCAGCGCCATGGCTGGCAGGGCACGGAAGAGGGCAAGCATACCGGCGATCCGGCTGACGAGCCCGAGAGTAAACCTTCCGCGTGAAGTGGAGTTGCCAGCAATATTAAAAAATTTCTTTATCTTTACCCTGCCGCCAGTCGACGAAAGATTAAGCTTTCCGTATAGTGGCGGCAATTTTTTGCATCCGGGAAATTTTCAATGATCAGTCTGATTGCAGCGCTGGCGGTGGACCGCGTTATCGGTATGGAAAATGCCATGCCGTGGAACCTGCCTGCCGATCTCGCATGGTTTAAACGTACTACGTTAAACAAGCCGGTAGTGATGGGCCGCCTGACCTGGGAGTCGATTGGTCGTCCATTGCCGGGCCGTAAGAATATCGTTATCAGCAGCCAGCCGGGCACTGACGATCGCGTCGAATGGGTAAAATCAGTAGACGAGGCGATTGCTGCATGCGGCAATGCCGAAGAGATCATGGTGATTGGCGGTGGGCGCGTGTACGAACAGTTCCTGCCAAAAGCGCAGAAGCTGTATCTGACCCACATTGATGCAGAAGTGGAAGGGGATACCCATTTCCCGGACTACGATCCGGACGAGTGGGAATCGGTATTCAGCGAATTCCACGACGCGGATGCACAGAACTCCCACAGCTACTGCTTCGAGATTCTGGAACGTCGTTAAGTGATTTTCCCTCTCCCGGCCGGGAGAGGGAATAGCGTATCAGGAGGCAACGGCCTCACTTTCTCCTAAGTCCAGCTGTCGGTTGGACGGCTGCACAAAGTAAGCTTTATCTTCCCAGCGTAAGCAGGTTAACTCTCCGCCCCAGCAGCATCCGGTATCCAGACCGTAAATCCCTTCCGGTGTTCCTTTTCCTTCCAGTGCAGCCCAGTGGCCAAATACCACGCTGTACTCGCTTGTCACCGGTCCCGGAATGGCAAACCACGGTTTCAGCGGAGCGGGCGCGCTTTCCGGCGTCTCTTTGGAATACATATCCAGCTGTCCGTTCGGGAAGCAGAAGCGCATGCGGGTGAACGCGTTGGTGATAAAGCGCAGACGGGCCAGACCGCTGAGATCCTCGCTCCAGTGGTTCGGCATATCGCCGTACATAGCATCGAGGAAGAAAGGATACGAGTCGCTCGCCAGCACCGCCTCGACGTCACGCGCGCAGGTTTTCGCCGTCTCAAGATCCCATTGCGGGGTGATCCCGGCATGCGCCATGACCAGCTTTTTCTCTTCGTCGATCTGCAGCAGGGGCTGACGGCGCAGCCAGTTAATCAGATCGTCCGCGTCCGGCGCATCCAGCAGTGGGGTGAGGCGATCTTTAGGTTTGTTGCGGCTGATCCCGGCGAAAACCGCCAGCAGATGCAGATCGTGATTGCCCAGCACCATGCGCACGCTATCGCCCAGCGATTTGACGAAACGTAATACTTCAAGGGAGCCGGGGCCACGCGCGACTAAATCGCCCGTCAGCCAGAGCGTGTCCTGTCCTGGCGTAAAGTCGACCTGTTTTAATAATGCGATCAGTTCATCGTAGCAACCGTGAACGTCGCCAATCAGATATGTAGACATTAGATTAATGAATGAGTGTGGTTACGGCGAGACGGAACACAGGAATGGCAACGCGGAAATCATTGCCATCGACGTCGACCATTTCATAATGGCCCTGCATGGTACCCATCGGCGTTTCAATCACCGCGCCGCTGGTGTACTGGTACTCTTCGCCAGGGGCGATGTGGGGCTGTTCACCGACCACACCTTCGCCCTGAACTTCGATTTCGCGGCCATTGCCGTTAGTGATAAGCCAGTAGCGCCCGCGCAGCTGCACGGGCATCCGCCCCAGATTGCGAATGGTCACGGTGTAAGCGAAAACAAAACGTTCTTCGTCCGGTGAGGACTGTGATTCAACATAGACGCTTTGTACATGGACACATACGCGGGGCGAATCAATCATGGCTTAACTCTCCTTCGGCGGCGCATTATCGCTGATGTAATTAGCCAGCTTGCAGTACTGCTCTACGGAAATGTTCTCCGCACGCATTGCCGGGTCGATCCCCAGCTCGGCTAACACCTCAACGGTAAACGAATTGCTCAGGCTGTTACGGATCGTTTTACGGCGCTGGTTAAAGGCTTCTGTGGTAATGCGGCTCAGTACGCGCAGATCTTTAACCGGATACGGTTTCGTCTTGTGCGGCACAAGGCGCACAACCGCTGAATCCACTTTCGGTGGTGGTGTGAACGCTGACGGCGGTACTTCGAGTACCGGGATCACGTTGCAGTAATACTGTGCCATCACGCTTAAACGACCATACGCTTTACTGTTCGGGCCTGCAACCAGACGGTTAACAACCTCTTTTTGCAACATGAAGTGCATGTCGGCAATGGCATCAGTATAGCTAAAGAGGTGGAACATGAGCGGCGTGGAGATGTTGTACGGCAGGTTGCCGAAGACGCGCAGCGGCTGGCCCATTTTTTCCGACAGCTCGCCAAAGTTCATGGTCATGGCGTCCTGCTGATAGATGGTCAGCTTCGGCCCGAGGAACGGGTGCGTTTGCAGGCGTGCCGCCAGATCGCGGTCCAGTTCGATGACGGTCAGCTCGTCGAGGCGTTCGCCTACCGGCTCGGTCAGCGCGGCAAGGCCCGGGCCGATTTCGACCATCGCCTGGCCTTTTTGCGGATTAATAGCCGAGACAATGCTTTCGATCACGAACTGATCGTTAAGGAAGTTTTGCCCGAAACGTTTACGGGCTAAGTGGCCCTGATGGACTCGATTAGTCATTGAGTATTAACAATCATTTTGATGGCGAGATTAAGCGCCGTAATAAAACTGCCGACATCCGCTTTCCCCTGGCCTGCCAGATCCAGCGCAGTACCGTGGTCAACGGACGTTCGAATAAAGGGTAAACCGAGGGTGATATTCACCCCGCGGCCAAAGCCCTGGTATTTTAGCACGGGCAGGCCCTGATCGTGGTACATCGCGAGCACGGCGTCGGCATTATCCAGGTATTTCGGCTGGAAAAGGGTATCTGCAGGCAGCGGCCCGCTGAGGTTCATCCCCTTCGCCCGCATTTCGTTGAGTACCGGAATGATGGTGTCGATCTCTTCGGTGCCCATGTGCCCGCCTTCACCGGCGTGCGGATTCAGGCCGCAGACCAGTACGTGCGGCTGCGGGATCCCAAACTTTGTCTGCAGATCGTGGTGCAAAATCCCGATGATCTCGCGCAGGAGTTCAGGGGTGATCGCATCAGGAATGGCTTTGATCGGCAGATGGGTAGTCACCAGCGCAACGCGCATTTCCTCCGTCGCCAGCATCATCACCACTTTCGGGCTGTGCGAGCGCTCTTCGAAGAACTCTGTATGCCCGGTAAAGGGTATACCCGCTTCGTTGATGACGCCTTTGTGGACGGGGCCGGTGATCAGGGCGGCAAATTCGCCCTTCAGGCAACCGTCGCAGGCGCGCGCCAGGGTTTCAACGACATAGTGGCCGTTTTCCGTGCTGAGCTGGCCCGGAATAACCGGCGTACGAAGGGGAACAGAAAGAAGGGTGAGCGTACCGGCTTGCTGCGGTGCTGGCTGTTGGCCTTCAACGTAAGGGATGAGCGTTAAAGGCAGACCGAGCAGCGTTGCCCGGTCTTGTAACAGTGTTGCATCGGCGCAGACAACCAGCTCTACCGGCCAGCTGCGCTGGGCGAGCTGGACAACGAGGTCAGGCCCAATCCCGGCGGGTTCGCCGGGCGTGATAACAACACGATGCTGTTTCATTAGTTGCTCAGAACTTTCACGTAAGCGCTGGCGCGTTGTTCCTGCATCCAGGTTGCGGCTTCTTCAGAGAACTTACGGTTAAACAGCATACGGTAGGCTCTGTCTTTCTGTGCCGCATCCGTTTTATCAACGTTACGGGTGTCCATCAGCTCGATCAGATGCCAGCCGAATGAAGAGTGGACCGGCGCGCTGATCTGGCCTTTGTTCAGCTTCATCAACGCGTCGCGGAAGGCAGGATCGTAAATATCCGCAGCCGCCCAGCCCAGATCGCCGCCCTGGTTAGCAGAGCCTGGATCCTGAGAGAACTCTTTTGCTGCCTTCGCAAATGAGGTTTTACCGCTCTTAATGTCAGCTGCGATCTGTTCCAGCTTCACACGCGCCTGATCGTCAGTCATGATCGGTGACGGTTTCAGAAGTATGTGGCGAGCGTGAACTTCGGTGACGGAGATATTTTGGCTCTGGCCGCGCAGATCGTTCACCTTCAGAATGTGGAAGCCCACGCCTGAACGGATAGGACCAACGATATCCCCTTTCTTCGCCGTGCTCAGCGCCTGGGCAAAGATGGATGGCAGCTCCTGAATACGTCCCCAGCCCATCTGGCCGCCTTTCAGCGCCTGTTGGTCAGCGGAGTAGGTGATTGCCAGCTTGCCAAAGTCGCCGCCGTTACGCGCCTGTTCAACAATCGAACGCGCCTGGCTTTCTGCTTCCGCAGCCTGATCGGACGTTGGGTTCTCTGGCAGTGGGATCAGAATGTGGCTCAGGTTCAGCTCTGTGCTCGCATCGTTCTGGTTACCCACCTGTTTTGCCAGCGCGTCCACTTCCTGAGGCAGGATGGTGACGCGGCGACGCACTTCGTTGTTACGCACTTCCGAAATCAGCATCTCTTTACGGATCTGGTTACGGTAGGTGGCGTAGCTGATGCCGTCATAGGCCAGACGGCTGCGCATCTGGTCTAAAGACATATTGTTCTGCTTCGCGATGTTAGCGATCGCCTGATCGAGCTGCTCGTCAGTGATCTTCACACCCATTTTCTGCCCCATCTGTAGAACGATCTGATCCATGATCAGACGCTCCAGGATCTGGTGGCGCAGCGTGGCGTCATCAGGAAGCTGTTGACCGGCTTCGCCCGAATTGAGCTTCACCGATTTCATCAGACCGTCAACGTCACTTTCAAGCACGACGCCGTTGTTAACCACAGCAGCGACTTTATCAACAACCTGGGGGGCGGCGAAGCTGGTATTCGCAACCATAGCGACACCGAGCAGCAGCGTTTTCCAGTTCTTCATACTTTTTCCATTTCAATTAACCGCAAAGCGGATTACGTTGCAAATCAAGCACATTACAAGGCGCTACTGTACGGCAGAATATTCGAGCGCAGCATTTTCTGCGTACCCAGACCGTAGTTGGAACTCAGGCCGCGTAACTCGAAGTTAAAGCCAATCACGTTATCGTATTTGCTCTGATTGTTTTCACTGTTCCAGCCGTTAAGCTTACGTTCGTAGCCGACACGCAGCGCGTAACAGCAGGAGTTATATTGCAGACCCACCATCTGGTCAGCAGGTTTATTGGCGTTAGTGTCAAAGTAGTAAGCGCCTACGATTGACCAGCGGTCGGCGATTGGCCAGCTCGCTGCGCCACCCACCTGTGAAATACCGTCTTTATAGGGTTCTGAGCCAGCATAAGATGGCAATGTTGCCTGAATATATTCCGGGCTGGCGTAACGATACGTCAACTGCACCATACGGTCTTCATCGCGACGGTACTCAATAGCAGCACTGCTTGTGGCAATATTATCGAGGCGAGTGTCATATTGCACACCACCGCGCAGACCCCAACGATCGGTCATACGCCAGTAAGTATCTCCCGCCCAGACCAGCGATCCCGTTTTGTTATCTTTCTCCCAGTTAATGTTGTCATCACCGGTACGTGACTCGGTGAAATAGTAGATTTGACCAACAGAAACGTTAAAACGTTCAACGGCAGCATCATCATAAACACGTGTTGTGACGCCGGTCGTTAACTGGTTAGCAGACGCGATGCGGTCAAGACCGCCATAAGTACGGTCGCGGAACAGGCCGCTGTAGTCAGACTGCAGTAAAGAGGAGTCGTAGTTCTGAATTTTACTCTGGTCGCGGTATGGCACGTACAAATACTGCATACGCGGTTCAAGCGTCTGGGTATAACCATCCGCCAGCATAGCCATATCACGTTCGAAGATCAGCTTGCCGTCCATTTTGAACTGTGGAAGCGTACGGTTTACGCTTTCCTCAAGATGAGCGTTGTTGCTGGTGTTGTAATCATCAATATTTTTTTGCTGATAGTGTGTCGCCATCAGCTTGGCTTCCGTGTTCAGGCTTGCCCAGTCATTCGACCATGGCAAGTTGATGACGGGCTCCAGGTGAACTCGGGTGGCTTCCGGCATATTGGAATTGGTGTTTACAAAATGCACCGCCTGACCATAAATACGGGTGTCGAACGGACCCACGTCATTCTGGTACCAGTTAACGTCCAGCTGCGGCTCGGCACCATAGGTACTCGCGGTCTGGCTGGAGAACACCTGGAACTGCTTGTTGGTTACCGTCGCATCGAAGTTCTGCACCGCATAGCCAACGCTGAAGATCTGCGTGGCATAACCGTCGGTACTCGAACCGTATTTTGACGAGAAATCGTTGAAGTAGTTCGGGTCACTGACCTTGGTGTAGTTAACGTTAAAACGCCAGACCTGATCCATTACCCCGGAATGCTGCCAGAAATACATCCAACGGTGTTTATCGCCTTCGGTCGGATGCTCGTCCTGGAAGACTTTATCCGACGGCAGATAATCCAGCTCCATCAGACCCGCACCGGCGTGGGTCAGATAGCGGAACTCGTTCTCCCACATGATGTTGCCGCGCTTGTGAATATAGTGCGGCGTGATCGTCGCATCCATGTTTGGCGCGATGTTCCAGTAATACGGCAGGTAGAACTCAAAGTAGTTCGTGGTGCTGTATTTGGCATTCGGGATCAGGAAACCGGAGCGACGTTTGTCACCGACGGGAAGCTGCAGATAAGGGCTGTAGAATATGGGTACAGGGCCCAGCTTAAAGCGGGCGTTCCAGATCTCTGCGACCTGTTCTTCGCGGTCATGGATAACTTCGCTACCGACCACGCTCCAGGTATTCGAACCCGGCAGACATGACGTGAACGTACCGTTTTCCAGGATCGTATAGCGGTTTTCGCCGCGCTGTTTCATCAGGTCAGCGTCGCCGCGCCCCTGGCGACCCACCATCTGGTAATCACCTTTCCAGACGTTAGTATCTTTAGTATTCAGGTTTGACCAGGCTTTCGGACCTTTCAGGATGACCTGATTGTCGTCATAGTGCACATTACCCAGCGCATCCACCGTTCGTACCGGCTCGGCCGCACCTTCCGGCTGTTTCTGGTGCAATTGCACTTCATCTGCCTGCAGGCGGCTATTGCCCTGGTTAATATCGACATTGCCCGTAAAGGTGGCATTGTCAGGGTAAGTCCCTTTCGAACTGTCGGCAGTAATGGTTACCGGCAAGCTATTTGTATCGCCACTCACCAGTGGGCGATTATAACTTGGGACGCCAAGCATACACTGCGAGGCGAGATCGGCCGCCAGCCCCTGTTGACTGTACAGGGCGGAGCCAATCATTGTGGCCAGGAGGGTGGGGATACGTTTTTTCATACGTTGTATTTTATTGTTCCGTCATCAGTGGCTACGGCTTACAAACGCTCAGAGACTATCTTACTCATCTGCGCAGTACCAGCGTTAATCCTGCCCGTTTGCGTGCCAGAGTGTTAGGCTCGCTATCGAATGACGAGTATGATAAAGCAAATTATAGGCGATGTCCTTCAATTGACCGTGACTTGAACACAGTGATGATGACGTTGCGTCGGCAAGGAATATGACTATCCGGGGAGTATATGCAGTATTGGGGTAAAATAATCGGCGTTGCGTTCGCCATCATCATGGGTGCCGGGTTCTGGGGGATTGTGCTTGGGCTTATTATCGGCCATATGTTTGATAAGGCGCGCAGCCGCAAAATGGCCTGGTTTGCCAATCAGCGCGAGCGTCAGTCACTCTTTTTCTCCACCACCTTTGAGGTCATGGGGCACTTAACCAAATCCAAAGGGCGTGTCACAGAAGCCGATATTCAGATTGCCAGCGTCTTTATGGATCGCATGAACCTGCACGGCGACTCCCGTCTGGAAGCGCAAAATGCGTTTCGCATCGGTAAGTCGGATAATTATCCGCTTCGCGAAAAAATGCGTCAGTTCCGCAGCATCTGCTTTGGACGTTTTGATTTAATTCGGATGTTTCTGGAAATTCAAATCCAGGCGGCTTTCGCAGACGGTTCACTTCATCCTAATGAACGTGACGTGCTGTACGTCATTGCGGAAGAGCTGGGCATCTCCCGCATGCAGTTTGACCAGTTCCTGCGCATGATGCAGGGCGGGGCGCAGTTTGGCGGCGGCTATCACCAGCAGTCGTCCGGCGGTGCCTGGCAGCAGGCGCAGCGTGGTCCGACGCTGGAAGACGCCTGCAACGTGCTTGGCGTTAAGCCCTCTGACGATCAGACCACGATTAAACGTGCCTATCGTAAGCTCATGAGCGAACACCATCCGGACAAACTGGTCGCGAAAGGCTTACCGCCAGAAATGATGGAGATGGCGAAGCAAAAAGCGCAGGAAATTCAGAAGGCGTACGAGCTCATTAAAGAGAAGAAAGGTTTCAAATAAGAAAAAGCCCGACGATGTCGGGCTTTTTTTTTAGAAGTCCACCGGGGCTTTAAACGTCATCGCGTTACCGAAGGCCGGATGGGTGATGGTGAGCGTCTGCGCGTGCAGCTGCAGACGTGGCGCTAAGGCCAGCGCTTCAGGCGGCGCGTAGAAGCGGTCGCCCAGAATCGGATGACCCAGGGCGAGCATATGCACGCGCAGCTGGTGCGAACGTCCGGTAATCGGCTTAAGCAGGACGCGCGCGGTATTATCCGGCGCGTACTCCAGCACTTCGTACTCGGTCTGCGCGGCCTTGCCGGTTTCGTAACACACCTTCTGCTTAGGCCGGTTTGGCCAGTCGCAGATCAGCGGTAAATCTACCAGCCCTTCCGCCTGCGCGGGGTGGCCCCAGACGCGGGCGACATACTGCTTTTTCGGCTCGCGCTCGCGGAACTGGCGCTTTAACTCGCGTTCCGCCGCTTTGTTCAGCGCCACCACAATCACGCCGCTGGTGGCCATATCCAGGCGATGGACAGACTCCGCCTGCGGATAATCGCGCTGAATGCGCGTCATCACGCTGTCTTTGTGCTCGTCCAGACGCCCCGGCACGGACAACAGGCCGCTGGGCTTGTTGACCACCATAATGTGTTCATCCTGATACAGAATGACCAGCCAGGGATCCTGAGGCGGATTGTAAGGCTCCATCACCATCTTGCGCTCCGTTTACTGATGCGTCACAACGATAAGACGCAGGGCATCCAGACGCCAGCCAGCCTGATTCAGGCTTTCCAGCACCTGCTGACGGTTGCTTTCAATCGCCGCCAGCTCGTCGTCGCGGATGTTCGGGTTGACCGCTTTTAACGCTTCCAGACGGGACAGCTCCGCAGACAGTTTCTCGTCGGCTTCACTGCGCGCGGCGTCAATCAGCGCTCTGGCCGCTTTTTCAATCTGGGTTTCGCCCAGTTGCAGAATAGCGTGCACATCCTGCTGTACCGCGTTCACCAGCTTGCTGCCCGTATGGCGGTTTACCGCACTCAGCTGTCGGTTGAAACTCTCGAATTCAACCTGTCCCGCCAGGTTCGTGCCGTTTTTGTCCAGCAGCAGGCGGACGGGCGTTGGCGGCAGGAAGCGGGTGAGCTGCAGCTGTTTCGGCGCCTGCGCTTCCACAACGTAGATCAGCTCCACCAGCAGGGTGCCCACCGGCAGCGCCTTGTTTTTCAACAGGGAGATGGTGCTGCTGCCGGTATCGCCGGAGAGGATCAGGTCCAGCCCGTTGCGGATCAGCGGGTGTTCCCAGGTGATAAACTGGGCATCTTCGCGGGACAGCGCCACATCACGCTCAAAGGTGATGGTACAGCCATCTTCCGGCAGGCCCGGGAAATCCGGAACCAGCATGTGATCGGACGGAGTCAGGACAATCAGGTTCTCGCCGCGGTCGTCCTGGTTGATGCCGACGATGTCGAACAGGTTCATGGAGAAGCCGATCAGGCTGGTGTCATCATCCTGTTCTTCAATACTCTCAGCCAGCGCCTGCGCTTTTTCACCGCCGTTGGAGTGGATCTCCAGCAGGCGGTCGCGGCCCTGCTCCAGCTGCGCTTTCAGCGCATCGTGCTTCTCACGGCAGGACTTGATCAGCTCATCAAACCCTTCCGCGTTTTCCGGCGCGGCCAGGTAGCCGATCAGATCGCCATGCACTTGATCATAAATGGTGCGGCCCGTCGGGCAGGTATGTTCAAATGCGTCCAGACCTTCGTGGAACCAGCGTACCAGCACGGACTGCGCGGTTTTTTCCAGATACGGCACGTGGATCTGAATATCATGCGCCTGGCCGATACGATCCAGACGGCCGATACGCTGCTCCAGCAGATCCGGGTTAAACGGCAGATCGAACATCACCAGGTTGCTGGCGAACTGGAAGTTACGGCCTTCAGAGCCGATTTCCGAGCACAGCAGAACCTGTGCGCCACTGTCCTCTTCTCCGAACCACGCCGCGGCGCGGTCGCGCTCGACGATGGACATGCCTTCGTGGAACACGGCGGCGCGAATGCCTTCACGCTCGCGCAGAACCTGCTCCAGCTGCAGCGCGGTGGCCGCTTTGGCGCAGATCACCAGCACTTTCTGGGAGCGGTGCGCGGTCAGGTAGCCCATCAGCCACTCCACGCGCGGATCGAAGTTCCACCAGGTGCCGGTATCACCTTCAAACTCCTGGTAGATTTGTTCCGGATAAAGCATGTCGCGGGCGCGCTCTTCCTGGGTTTTGCGCGCACCCATAATGCCGGAGACTTTAATCGCCGTCTGATACTGTGTCGGCAGCGGCAGCTTAATCGTATGCAGCTCGCGTTTCGGGAAGCCTTTGACGCCGTTACGGGTGTTACGGAACAGCACGCGGCTGGTACCGTGGCGATCCATCAGCATGTCGATCAGCTCTTTACGCGCGGATTCCGCGTTGTCGCTGTCGCTGTTCGCAGCCTGCAAAAGCGGCTCGATATCCTGCTCGCCAATCAGATCGCTCAGGGTGTTGAGCTCGTCATCAGAAAGACGCTTGCCCGCCAGCAGCATGGCGACGGCATCGGCGACCGGACGGTAGTTATTCTGTTCTTCCACGAACTGCTCAAAGTCGTGGAAACGGTTTGGATCGAGCAGGCGCAGACGGGCGAAGTGGCTTTCCAGACCCAGCTGCTCCGGCGTTGCGGTCAGCAGCAGGACGCCAGGCACGCGTTCGGCAAGCTGCTCGATAGCCATGTATTCGCGGCTCGGCGCGTCTTCGCTCCAGACCAGGTGGTGCGCTTCGTCAACAACCATAATGTCCCACTCGGCATCGCACAGGTGCTCAAGACGCTGCTTGCTGCGGCGCACGAAGTCCAGGGAACAAATGACCAGCTGTTCGGTTTCAAACGGGTTGTCGGCGTCGTGCTGCGCTTCGGCATAGCGTTCATCGTCGAACAGGGAGAAACGCAGGTTAAAGCGGCGCAGCATCTCAACCAGCCATTGGTGCTGCAGAGTTTCTGGCACCACGATCAGCACGCGTTCGGCAGCGCCGGAAAGCAGCTGTTGATGCAGGATCATGCCCGCTTCGATGGTTTTACCCAGGCCCACTTCATCTGCCAGCAGCACGCGCGGCGCGTGGCGACGGCCCACGTCGTGGGCAATGTTCAGCTGGTGGGGGATCAGGCTGGTGCGCTGGCCGCGCAGGCCGCTCCACGGCATGCGGTACTGTTCACTCTGGAACTTACGCGCGCGATAGCGCAGGGAGAAGCGATCCATACGGTCGATTTGCCCGGCAAACAGGCGGTCCTGCGGCTTGCTGAACACCAGTTTGCTGTCGAGCAGCACTTCACGCAGGATGACATTGGCTTCATCCGTATCAAGACGAGTACCAATGTAGGCGAGCAGTCCATTCTCTTCTTTTACGTCTTCAATCTTGAGCTGCCAGCCGTCATGGCTGGTCACGGTGTCGCCCGGATTGAACATCACGCGGGTAACAGGGGAGTCATTGCGAGCGTACAGACGGTTTTCACCGGTGGCAGGGAAGAGGAGGGTAACCATACGCGTATCGATTGCTACGACGGTTCCTAGTCCAAGTTCGCTTTCTGTATCGCTGATCCAGCGTTGACCAAGTGTAAAAGGCATAGTTGTTCGGCTCTAATCTTTAATTGCAGGCAATAGTTCGGCTACCGTCAAAAAAGACGGTCAACGAAAAATGGGTCCAGGAATGGAAAGGGCGCTATGGTACTGGATGGCAGCCATTTCGTCACGCGTCAAAATAGGCCAAGTTGCCCTGTAACCAGTGTAGCAAAATCATCGTCGATGAAGGGCAAAATTCCGTCGGCAACCGGCTGAAGCTGGCGCGTCAGATAGTGTTCGTAATCGAGAGGAGAGTGCTGATAATCCACGGGTTCCGGGCCGCTAATGGTCCAGACGTATTTGATGGTTCCCCGGTTTTGATACTGCGGCGCGCGGCCACGGCGTACGTTTTCTTCATCCGCCAGGCGCGCGGCGCGTACGTGCGGAGGAACGTTGCGCTGGTACTCCGCCAGCGGGCGGCGCAGGCGCTTGCGGTATACCAGCTGCGCGTCAAGTTCGCCCGCCATCAGGCTGGCTATCGTCTCGCGCACGTAGTCCTGATACGGCTCATTGCGAAACACCCGCAGATAGAGCGTCTGCTGAAACTGCTGCGCCAGCGGCGTCCAGTCGGTACGTACCGTCTCCAGCCCTTTAAAAACCATCCGCTGCGCGTCGCCTTCCTGAATCAGCCCGGCGTAGCGCTTCTTGCTGCCCTGATCGGTGCCGCGAATGGTGGGCATTAAAAAGCGGGCGAAATGGGTTTCAAATTCCAGCTCCAGCGCGCTGGTTAACCGCTCTTTCTGCAAATGTTCCTGCCACCAGTCGTTCACGAAGGCGACCAGCGCTTTGCCGATTTGCGCGGCGTCGTCTTCTGAATGCGCGCCCTTAAGCCACACAAAGGTGGAGTCCGTGTCGCCGTAGATGACGTCATAGCCCTGGGACTCAATCAGCGCTTTGGTCTGGCGCATGATCTCGTGCCCGCGCATGGTGATTGAGGAGGCCAGACGCGGGTCAAAGAAGCGGCAGGCGCTGGTGCCCAGCACGCCGTAAAAGGCATTCATAATGATTTTCAGCGCCTGTGATAGCGGCTTGTTGCCGTGGCGCTTGGCCTCATCGCGGCCGTGCCAGATGTTTCCCACGATTTCAGGCAGGCAGTGTTTTTCCCGCGAGAAGCGTGCGCCGAGGAAACCTTCGGTGCTGTGCTCATCGTCCGGCTGGGCCATGCCCTCAATCAGCCCGACGGGATCGATCAGGAAGGTGCGGATAATCGACGGGTACAGGCTTTTGTAGTCCAGCACCAGCACCGAGTCATACAGTCCTGGCCGGGAGTCCATCACGTACCCGCCGGGGCTCGCCTGCGGCGGCACGTCACCGAGGTTGGGGGCGACGTATCCCGCCCGGTGCATCCGCGGAAAATAGAGGTGGCTAAAGGCCGCCACGGAGCCGCCGTGCCTGTCTGCCGCCAGGCCGTTTACCGTCGCGCGCTCCAGCAGGAACGGCATAATCTCGGTTTTGTGGAAAATCTGCGTGACCAGCTCGCAGTCTTTCAGGTTATAGGTGGCAAGCGCCGGTTTATCTTCATTAAAGCGCCGGTCGATCTCGTCCATTCTGTCCCAGGGGTTGTCGATGGATTTGCCTTCGCCAAGCAGCTCCTGTGCGACCGCTTCGAGGGAGAATGAAGAGAAATTCCAGAAGGCGGACTTAAGCGCCTCAATGCCGTCGATAATCAGGCGACCGTTGGCCTGCGCGAAAAAAACACCGTTCTTAAAACCGTGTTCGCGCCATTCCAGCTCGCTGTTTCCGCGCCCCAGCATCAGCGGGATGCGGTAGCGCTCGGCGTGCTTTTGCAGCACGCGCAGGTCGAACTGCACCACGTTCCAGCCGATCAGAACATCGGGATCGTTGTCGGCAAACCACTGGTTAAGCTTCTCCAGCAGCTGCGGGCGGCTGTTGACGTACTCAAGCCGGAAATCCAGCGCGGACGCATCGCCATTCGGCGGCCCGAGCATATAAACAACCCGATCGCCGCAACCTTCCAGACCGATGCAGTACAGTTCGCCGTGACGGGTGGTTTCGATATCCAGTGAGACCCACTTCAGCGGCGGGCGGTAGTGCGGATTCGGCTTCAGGCGCGCGTTAACGAGGCTGCCGCAATGCGCGGTGCCGTCGACCCAGACGGGGGCGGTGATGAACCGCTCCATCAGAAAACGTTCCGGTGGGCGGATATCCGCCTCGTAGAGCGTCACGCCCGCCTCGCGGAGCAGCTTTTCATAGCGCATCAGCTGGCGATGGGCGCGACAGTAGAGGCCGTAAACCGGCTGACGGTGGAAATCCTTCAGCTCAAGCGGGGTGATGCGCCAGCCGTTTTCGCCGCGCAGCAGCTGCTTTACCTTTTCGACGTGGGCTTCAGGAATAAAGGCCACGGATTCCTGCGGGGGCAGCGTAACGTGCAGCGGACCGCTGTCGGTTGCCAGCCAGAACGCGACCTCGGTGCCCTGAGGGGTATCCCGCCAGTGTCGGGTCAGTAAAAAGCCTTCTTGCGCCTGCGCCACGCCGTTATCCCAGAAAACAAAACCAGGCCTGATTATAGCCTGGTTAAGATTTTAATGCTGGGTTTATATACAGTTTACTGCCCGTAATAGGCCTTCGCGCCGTGCTTGCGCAGGTAATGCTTATCCAGCAGGGTTTGCTGCATATCCGGCAGCTGCGGCGCCAGCTGGCGACAGAAGATCCCCATATAGGCGACCTCTTCGAGCACGATGGCGTTATGCACCGCGTCTTCCGCGTTTTTACCCCAGGCAAACGGGCCGTGGGAGTGCACCAGCACGCCGGGCATCTGCGCGGCGTCGATCCCCTGTTTTTCGAAGGTTTCGACAATCACGTTGCCTGTTTCCCACTCATATTCGCCGTTAATCTCGGCGTCGGTCATCAGACGCGTGCAGGGAATGGTGCCGTAAAAGTAGTCCGCGTGCGTGGTGCCGGTCGCCGGGATGGACTGGCCCGCCTGCGCCCAGATGGTGGCGTGGCGCGAATGGGTATGCACGATGCCGCCGATGGTCGGGAATGACCGATACAGCAGGCGGTGAGTCGGCGTATCGGAGGACGGTTTTTTCTTACCTTCGACCACTTCGCCGGTCTCAAGGCTGACAACGACCATATCGTCTGCGGTCATCACCGTGTAATCCACGCCGGAAGGCTTAATCACGAACACGCCTTTTTCGCGGTCAACGGCGCTGACGTTGCCCCATGTCAGGGTGACCAGATTATGTTTCGGCAGCGCCAGGTTGGCTTCGAGCACCTGACGTTTGAGATCGTCTAACATCGTTATCTCCCTGCCCGGTGAGCGTAGCGTCACCGGGCATTCCGTACTTAGCGTTTTGAACCGTAATAGACTTCGTTCCAGCGCAGCGCGTCTTTGAAGGCGGGCAGGCGGGTATCGTTATCAATCACGGTCAGCTCGATATCGTGCAGCTCGGCGAACTGACGCATGTCGTTCAGATCCAGCGCGTGGCTAAACACCGTGTGGTGCGCGCCGCCGGCCAGGATCCAGGCCTCTGAGGCGGTTGGCAGGTCAGGCTGTGCTTTCCACAGGGCGTTGGCGACCGGCAGTTTCGGCAGAGAGTGCGGCGTTTCAACCGCATCGACGCAGTTCACCAGCAGGCGGAAGCGATCGCCCAGGTCGATCAGGCTGGCGTTGATGGCCGGGCCCGTACGGGTGTTGAAGATCAGACGCGCCGGATCGGCTTTGCCGCCGATGCCGAGGTACTGCACGTCGAGGATCGGTTTCTCTTCCACGGCGATCGTCGGGCACACTTCCAGCATGTGCGAGCCGAGCACCAGGTCGTTGCCGTTTTCGAAGTGATAGGTGTAGTCCTCCATAAAGGAGGTGCCGCCCTGCAGACCGGTCGACATCACCTTCATGATGCGAAGCAGAGCGGCAGTTTTCCAGTCGCCTTCGCCCGCAAAGCCGTAGCCCTGCTGCATCAGACGTTGTACCGCCAGGCCCGGCAGCTGTTTCAGGCCGTGGAGGTCTTCAAAGGTAGTGGTAAAGGCGTGGAAGCCTCCCTGTTCCAGGAAGCGCTTCATGCCCAGCTCGATGCGCGCCGCGTCCAGCACGTTCTGACGCTTGTCGCCGTTGATTTGTGCCGCAGGCGTCAGGCGGTAGCTGCTTTCGTACTCGTCCACCAGCGCGCTCACGTCGCCGTCGCTGACTTCATTCACCACCTGCACCAGGTCGCCCACGGCCCAGGTATTCACGGAGAAGCCGAACTTGATCTGCGCGGCCACTTTATCGCCGTCGGTGACCGCCACTTCACGCATGTTGTCGCCAAAACGCACCACTTTCAGATGGCGGGTGTCCTGCTTAGAGACCGCCTGACGCATCCAGGAGCCGATACGCTGTTGCGCTTTGCCATCCTGCCAGTGGCCGGTGACCACCGCGTGCTGCTGGCGCATACGCGCGCCGATGAAGCCGAACTCGCGGCCGCCGTGCGCGGTCTGGTTCAGGTTCATAAAGTCCATGTCGATGCTGTCCCACGGCAGGGAGGCGTTGAACTGGGTATGGAACTGCAGCAGCGGTTTGTTGAGGATAGACAGGCCGTTGATCCACATTTTGGCGGGTGAGAAGGTGTGCAGCCACACCACCAGACCGGCGCATTTATCGTCGTAGTTGGCGTCGCGGCAGATGTGGGTAATTTCATCCGGCGTCGTGCCCAGCGGTTTCAGCACCAGTTTGCACGGCAGTTTAGCTTCCGCGTTCAGCGCGTTAACGACGTGCTCCGCGTGTTTCGTCACCTGCTGCAGCGCTTCCGGTCCGTACAGATGCTGGCTGCCAATCACAAACCATACTTCATAGTTATTAAAAATGGTCATCATCGTGTCCTTAATGGGTCAGGGTTGCCGTAGTGTCCGCGGTGCTTTTGGCCGGGGCGGCGACAGGGAGATAGTGAAGTTCGGCGCTTTTTGCCCATTGCTGGTAGCGCTGATAAAGCTGTTCAAAGCGTTGCGCCTGCTGGGCACGCGGCTGAAGCGTGTTTTCGACGGCGCTCGCCATATGCTGCTGCGCGGTCGGGATGTCGGCATGCACGCCTGCGGCCACGGCAGCGAAAATCGCCGCGCCCAGCGCGCAGCACTGATCGGAGGCCACAATCTGCAGCGGACGGTTCAGCACGTCGCAGCAGGCCTGCATGATTACCGGGTTTTTACGGGCGATACCGCCCAGCGCCATCACGTTGTTGACGTCGATACCCTGCCCGGTGAAGCACTCCATAATGGCGCGGGCACCGAAGGCCGTTGCGGCAATCAGACCGCCGAACAGCGCAGGGGCGTCGGTCGCCAGGTTGAGATCGGTGATCACCCCTTTCAGACGCTGGTTGGCAAACGGCGTGCGGCGGCCGTTAAACCAGTCCAGCACCACCGGGAGGTGATCGAGAGACGGATTTTTTGCCCAGGCTTCGGTGAGCTGCGGCAGAAGCTGCTTTTTGCTGTCGGCTATCTGGGTTTTCAGTTCAGGATGCGCCGCCGCCAGCTGGTCCAGCGGCCAGCCGAGCACGCGACCAAACCAGGCGTAGATATCGCCAAACGCGGACTGACCGGCTTCAAGACCGATGAAGTCCGGCACCACGCTGCCGTCAACCTGGCCGCAGATGCCTTTCACCGCCCGGTCGCCGACGGTGGCTTTATCTGCCGTCAGGATGTCGCAGGTGGAGGTCCCGATGACTTTGACCAGCGTGTTTGGCTGTGCGCCCGCGCCCACGGCGCCCATATGGCAGTCAAAGGCGCCGCCGGAGATGGCCACGTTCTGCGGCAGGCCGAGGCGCGTCGCCCACTCATCGCAGAGGGTGCCGACGGGAATATCGGCGGTAAAGGTGTCGGTAAACAGCGGGTACGTCAGGCTCTTGTTGAGGATCGGGTCGAGCTCATCGAAGAACGCGGCCGGAGGCAGGCCGCCCCAGCTTTCGTGCCACAGGGATTTATGCCCGGCGCTGCAGCGGCCGCGGCGGATATCCTGCGGGCGGGTGGTGCCGGAGAGCAGGGCAGGCACCCAGTCGCACAGCTCAACCCATGACGCCGCAGCCTGCGCAACGGCTGCGTCGGCACGGGTGACGTGAAGGATCTTGGCCCAGAACCATTCGCTGGAATAAATCCCGCCGATGTAGCGCGAGTAGTCTGTCTTGCCCGGCTGATGGCACAGGCGCGTAATGGCTTCAGCCTCTTCTACGGCGGTGTGGTCTTTCCACAGCACGAACATGGCGTTCGGGTTGTCGGCAAACTCCGGGCGCAGCGCCAGCACGCGGCCTTCGGCATCCACCGGGGCAGGCGTGGAGCCGGTGCTGTCGACGCCAATTCCGACAATCTCAGCCCGCTGGGCGTCAGTCAGTTCGGCAAGGACGGTTTTGATCGCCGCTTCCATCGACTCGATATAGTCGCGCGGGTGGTGACGGAACTGGTTGTTCGGCGCATCACAGTAGCGCCCCTCTTGCCAGCGCGGGTACCACTCAACGCTGGTTGCTATCTCCTGGCCGGACGTACAGTCCACTGCCAGCGCGCGAACCGAATCGCTACCAAAATCGAGGCCAATCGCAATTGCCATGGTGTTGCTCCATCGAAAAAACAGGTATGGAAGAACATTAGAGACTGGGGAAAAAAGTCGTCAGGCAGGATCCGCTAATCTTATGGACTAAATTGCTGTTACAACGGAAAGTGTGACGCCGTGCAAATATTCAATGTGGACATTTCTGCCGCACTTATAGACACTTTTGTTACTGGTTATCTGCCTGCTCTGGCGGAGAAATCAGGGGGAAAGGCTGAAACATGGCGGACGTAAAAGCGGCGTGATGCTTTTCGGATCTTTTCGCGGGCCATTTTAAAGCTGCTTTTAGTGATATGGACAATTGGTTTCCTTCAGGACCCTTGGGAGAACTGAATCTATGGCCGAAACGCAAAACGATCCCCTGCTGCCGGGATACTCGTTTAACGCGCACCTTGTGGCGGGACTGACCCCTATCGAGGCTGAGGGATACCTCGACTTTTACGTCGATCGACCGCTCGGCATGAAAGGGTATATCCTCAACCTGACCGTGCGAGGGGAAGGGATCATCAAGAACGGTGACCAGCAGTTTGTCTGCCGCACCGGCGATATCCTGCTGTTCCCGCCGGGGGAGATCCACCACTATGGCCGTCATCCGGATGCCAAAGAGTGGTATCACCAGTGGGTCTATTTCCGTCCGCGCGCCTACTGGCAGGAGTGGCTTTCGTGGCCCGCCATTTTTGCGCATACCGGTTTTTATCGCCCGGATGAGGTTCATCTGGCGCAGTTTCGCGAGCTTTTTGCGCAGATTATCGAGGCGGGACAGGCCGGTGGGCGTTACGCCGAACTGCTGGCGATTAACCTGCTTGAACAGCTGCTGCTGCGACGGATGGAGGCGATTAACGAGTCGCTTAATCCCCCGCTGGACAACCGCGTGCGCGACGCCTGCCAGTACATCAGCGACCACTTGGCCGATAGCCAGTTTGATATCGCCAGCGTTGCTCAGCACGTCTGCCTGTCGCCGTCGCGGCTGTCGCATCTGTTCCGCCAGCAGCTGGGCGTCAGCGTGCTGAGCTGGCGCGAGGATCAGCGCATCAGCCAGGCAAAGCTGCTGCTCAGCACCACCCGGATGCCGATTGCCACCGTCGGACGCAACGTGGGCTTTGAGGATCAGCTCTATTTTTCTCGCGTGTTTAAAAAGTGCACCGGTGCCAGCCCGAGCGAATTCCGCGCGGGATGTGAATAAACGGTAAAAAAAGATAAACAAACAGGTGAATGCAGAAAGCAACCTGTAAACTATTCAGACAATTGTTGCCTTGACGCGGTGCGGGGCGCTAAGCAGAATCGCTGATTCGTTTTCTGACCGGAATAGTTATGCAGGCATTGCTGGAACACTTTATTACCCAGTCCGTTATGTACTCGCTCATCGCCGTGGCGCTGGTGGCGTTTCTGGAATCGCTGGCGCTGGTTGGGCTGATCCTGCCCGGCACCGTGATGATGGCAGGGCTTGGGGCGCTGATTGGCAGCGGCGAGGTTAATTTCTGGCAGGCGTGGCTGGCCGGGATTATCGGCTGCCTGCTCGGCGACTGGATCTCCTTCTGGCTGGGCTGGCGCTTTAAGAAGCCGCTGCACCGCTGGTCGTTCATGAAAAAGAACAAAGCCCTGCTGGATAAAACCGAGCATGCGCTGCATCAGCACAGCATGTTTACCATCCTCGTCGGCCGCTTTGTCGGGCCAACGCGTCCGCTGGTGCCGATGTTGGCGGGGATGTTGGATCTACCCGTCGCGAAATTCGTGGTGCCGAACATTATCGGCTGCGTCTTCTGGCCGCCGTTCTACTTCCTGCCGGGGATCCTGGCCGGCGCGGCCATCGATATCCCTGACGGTATGCAAAGCGGTGAGTTTAAGTGGCTGCTGCTGGGTACGGCTGTGCTGCTGTGGCTGGCGGCATGGCTCTGCTGGCGGCTGTGGCGCAGTGGGAAAGCCAGCGTCGATCGCCTGACGCGCTATCTTCCGCGCTCTCGCCTTTTGTGGCTGGCCCCGCTGACGCTTGGCGTGGCTGTGGTAGCCCTGGTTGCGCTGATTCGTCACCCGCTGATGCCGGTGTACGGCGAGATTTTATTAAAAGTGGTGAGCCGTTAACGACGATTTCCCTCTCCCTGTGGGAGAGGGTCAGGGTGAGGGCATCAGACCGCACGAATGCCCAACAGTGAAGACGCCCCCGCCTTACCGCTCAGCAGTTCTTCTGTTTTTCCATCCCACAAAATACGCCCTTCGGCAATCACTACCGATCGCGGGGCGATGCGGGCGGCATCCTCCATACTGTGTGAAACCATCAGCATCGTCAGCTGCTGGCGCTGGCAGACGTCCTGCACCAGCGCCAGCATCTCCTGGCGCAGCGCGGGATCGAGCGCCGAGAACGGCTCATCCAGCAGCAGTATCGGCTGCTCGCGCACCAGGCATCGCGCCAGCGCCACGCGCTGACGCTGGCCGCCGGAAAGCTCGCCCGGCAGCCTGTCGATGAACTCGTTGATCCCCATCTGGGCGGCAATGATCTCCAGCTTCTGGCGCTGGGCATCGTTCAGCCTGAGTCCCGGATGCATCCCCAGCGCGATGTTTTGCCGCACCGTCAGGTGGGTAAACAGGTTGTTTTCCTGAAATAGCATTGAGACCGGACGTTTCGCGGGCGGCGTGTGGGTATGATCGTGATTGTTAATGACGATCGCACCGCTTGCCGGCTGCAGAAAACCCGCAATCAGATTAAGCAGCGTGCTTTTTCCCGCGCCGCTTGGGCCAAGCACGGCGATCATCTCCCCCTGGCGCACGGAGAGCGTGAAGCGCATCGGCAGATGCTGGTAAAGCCAGGTTACATCAGTCAGTTTTAACATCACGCCCCGGAAGTTTTTCGATAACGGTAAATAAGGCAAAGCACAGCAGCAGCAGTAACAGCGCGGTGACCGCGCCGTCCTGACTGCGGTAAGAGCCGATTTGCTGATAGAGCCAGTATGGCAGCGTGCGGAAATCGTCATTGCCGAAAAGCGCCACCACGCCAAAATCCCCAATCGACAGCACGCAGGCAAACGCCAGCGCCTGCGCCAGCGGACGTTTCAGCGCGCGGAGTTCCACCACCTTCAGCCGCTGCCAGCCCTGCATGCCCAGCGACTGGCACAGCAAACCGTAGCGGCTGTTGACGTCGCGCATCGGGTTTTCCAGCACTTTGAGCGCGTAAGGGATGGCCATCAGGGCGTTGGTGAAAATCACAATGCCGTCGGCCCTTTCCGGCAGGCCGATGGTGCTGTTGAACAGTAAAAAGAAGCCCGTCGCCAGTACGATGCCCGGCATCGCCAGAATCAGCATCCCTGTCAGCTCCAGCGTCTGCCCGGCCTTTTGGGCCTGCCGGGCATAGAGTTCACGGCTGCTCCACAGCAGCATCATGGTTAGCATGACGCACAGTAACCCTGCCGCCAGCGCGATACGTAGCGAGGTCCATGTCGCCTGCCAGAGGATGGGCTGTTGCAGGACGGAGATGAGATTGAGGTTCAGTCCGTCAACGATAACGGCCATCAGCGGCGGCAGCAGAAGCAGGAGCGCCAGCGCGATCAGGATAAAATCGGTAACGCGGCTGTGCAGGCTGTCCTGCGGGTCGCGCCAGCCGGTTATTTGATTACTGCCAGCAGGAATGGCTTTACTCAGCCGCTGGCTCAACAGCACCAGCACAAGGCAGCACGCCATCTGCACCATCGCCAGCAGCGCGGCGCGACCGGGATCGTAGTCGTAACTCAGCGCCTGGTAAATCGCCAGCTCAATGGTGGTGGCCTGCGGCCCGCCGCCGAGCGACAGCACGGTGGCAAAGCTGGCAAAGCAGAGCATAAAGATTAACGCCGCGACGGGCGGGATCTGGCGGCGCAGCCACGGCCATTCGACAAAGCGGAAGAATGAAACGCCGTGCATGCCGAGCTGGGCGGCAATCTGACGCTGTTCGCCGGGAATGTTTTCCAGCGCCTGCAAGAAGAGGCGCGTTGCCATCGGCATATTGAAAAACACGTGCGCGAGCAGAATGCCCTGCAGTCCGTAAGGAGAGAATGACCATTCCAGACCAAGCTGGCCGAACAGCGAAGCCAGCCAGCCCTGGCGACCGTAAACGCTGAGGATGCCAAATACCGCCACCAGCACGGGCAGGATCAGCGTCATGGCGCACAGGCGCAGCAGTGCCAGCCTGCCGGGAAAACGGCGCCGATACAGGGCGCGCGCAAGAAAAATAGCCGGGAGCACCGACAGCAGGGCTGAGAGAGACGCCTGCCAGAAGGAGAAACGGATAACGTGCCAGAGGTAGCTGTCGTGCCAGAGGGCGAGCAGGTCGCTCTCTGGCGCGTTGAACCACAGTGCAAGAAAAGCCCCCAGGCTGACCGCCACCATCACTGTGGCGGCGAGCAGCCCGGGAAGTAACCAGCCGGGAATCAACGGCTGACGGCGCGTTGCCATTCACTTACCCATGCTGCACGCTGCGCGGCGACCTGCTGCGGCGTAAACTCCAGCGAGGTGTTTGGTTTGGTCAACTGCTCGAAACCTGCGGGCAGCGCAACGTTCGTGACCGGATACATCCAGTTGCCTGCGGGAATCGCATTCTGGAACGCCGGTGAAACCATAAACTTCAGGAACTTCTCGGCCAGCTCCGGCTGCTTGCTGGCGGCGGTACGCGCGGCGACTTCCACCTGCAGATAGTGCCCTTCAGCAAAATCAGCGGCAGCATAGTTATCTTTCTTCTCGGCGATGATGTGGTAGGCCGGAGAGGTGGTGTAGCTCAGCACCAGATCGCTTTCACCTTTCAGGAACAGGCCATAGGCTTCGCTCCAGCCTTTGGTGACGGTGACGGTTTTGGCGGCCAGTTTCTGCCACGCCTCCGGCGCTTTATCCCCGTAAACCTTTTGCATCCACAGCAGCAGGCCCAGGCCTGGCGTACTGGTGCGCGGATCTTCATAAATCACGCGCCATTTCTGGTCACTCTCAACCAGTTCTTTCAGGCTCTTCGGCGGGTTTTTCAGCTTATTTTTGTCGTAAACAAAAGCAAAGTAGCCATAGTCGAACGGCACAAAGGTGTCGTTTTTCCAGCCGCCCGGCACGTTAACGGCATCTGCCGCGACGCCGCTTTTGGCAAACAGTTTGGTTTGCGAGGCGGCCTCCAGCAGGTTGTTATCCAGCCCGAGCACTACGTCGGCCTTGCTGTTTTTCCCTTCCATGCGCAGACGGTTGAGCAGCGATACGCCATCTTCCAGCGCCACGAACTTCAGCTCGCAGTTACAGTCAGCTTCGAAGGCTTTTTTAACCACCGGGCCAGGGCCCCAGTCGGCAGAGAAGGAGTCATAGGTGTAGACCGTCAGGACGGGCTTCGCAAAAGCAGGCAGCGCAAACAGCGCCAGCAGGGGGAGAACTTTTTTTAACACTTTGCACCTCAAAGTTGAGTGGCAAAGGATTTTGAGAGACAGCCTCAAATCCCTTCGCCGGCGTTATCCGGATCAGGTTCGACGGGTATTATCTCAGCGCACATCTGTGATGCAGCACCCCGTTGAGAACGGCGCTATTGTAATGATTTGGTGAATATTACGAAAGCGTTATGGCTCCGGCGGCGCAAACCAGGCGGATTTAAAATCAAACCAGCCCAGGGTGTTCATCCGCAGGCCGCGCATGCTGCGCTGGCCCTGGATCATCAGCCAGTGGTGGATCAAGGGTACGATCGCCTGCTCGGCCAGAAGCTGCTGGCACCACGCTGCAAGATTCATTTCGCCCGCGCGCCACAGGGCGGCATCCTGCTGCCAGTCTCGGTCGATGCAGTGCTGGATCAGCGGGACTTCATACAGATGCGAGAAAAGGGAAAAATCGAGCGGCAGGGTAAAGTTGGCGCTGTTGAGCCAGATATCACTGGCTATCTCCCCCTGATGCCATTCGTCATAGTCCACTTCCCTGACCTCTAACGTGACCCCCTCGGCTGCCAGCAGCCGGGTCATGATTCTGGCGATAAAACGATGCTCCACGTGTTCGCGGTAGTAGGTCAGGGTGATGGACTCCAGCCCTGCGGGTTTGTCGCAGTGCACCGGGCGGGCGTGGTGCCAGCGCGGAAGCAGGCCGTACGCCGGGAACCAGTATGTCTGGTACTGCTCTTCCGCATGGTAAATCAGATTGGAAGGGGACAAAACGTGGCTAACCCACTTGCGGACGGCCTGGTTTGCCCCACGGTGGGTGCGGCGGTCAAACAGGAGATAGTAACACCCTTCCTCGAGGCGACTCTCCACGGCTTTTTCTCCCGTGGTGGGGCCTTCCAGCGTCAGCCCGCAGCTCAGGTCTTCATTGAGATCCGGTAATACCCAGACGTTCACTTCGTCGATCAGCGCCCGATAGCCAAAGTAGTCGTCGAACGCGCGGATTTTCAGCTGATTGCTGTTATTGCGGGACACGGAGTAAGGCCCGGTGCCAATCGGCAGGCTGGCAAAATTGTTCATTGATTCCCACTCGCCGGGCAAAATCATCGACGGCACGTAGCCCAGCAGCCAGGGAAGCCACTTATCCTGCTGCGACAGCTCAATATCCAGCGTCCAGGCCGTGGGCGAGTGGATGCGGGAGATATGCGAGTAGAGCGGTAGCCTGCGGGCACGTTCCAGGGAGGCGATGACGTCGTGCATTTCCAGCTCGCGGCCGTGGTGAAAGTGGATGCCGGGGCGTAAAAAGAAGCGCCAGTGGCGCGGGGAAAGTTGCTGCCAGTGATGAGCGATATCCGCCTCCAGTTCCCCGTTTTCCTCATTTATCCGCGTCAGGCCGCTGAAGATTTGCCGGGCCATATGCGTTTCTGAGCGGCGTAAGGCCGTGCCGGGCAACAGATTTTTCATCGGACGGTAATAGAGCACTCGCAGAATGTGGCGGCCCTGACGAAAGCTGCGCCCGAGATGGGAAACCAGCATCTGGCGCACGGCGGCTTTGTCGCCCACCAGCTGTACCAGCTGATCGATGCGGTCCTGCTCGAGCAGATCTTCCGCGCGCTGCTGCTGCAGCGCCAGCCCGGTATAGAGGAAGGTCAGCCGCGAACGTTTGCCGCGTCCCGCCTCCGCTTCCCAGCTTAACCAGCCCTGCTGCTGCATGGTGTTGAGCAGCGTGCGCATATGGCGGCGGGAGCAGCTAAGCAGGTCAGCCAGCTCGTTGAGCGTAGTCTCCTGCGATTGCCCCTCGCAGCACTGCCAGAGGCGGATAAACTGTTGTTGCAGACGACCGGAAGGCATAAAAGGGGAACTCCTGACAAAAAACCAGCAATTTATTTATCCCTATATTAGGCCAATAATTCTCCCCGATGAAGCGAGGAGGTAAATTATGAAGAGGTCTACCGCACGTCAGTTCTATCAGCAGTACTTTTCAGCGACAAAAGGATCGTCCTGGCTGGCCCGCCGGTGTGCAGAGCAACGGCTGAAAACGTTAGAAGAATTGATGCAGTGGGACGTTACAACACCGACCTCTTCCCGCTAACTCGCCTCGATCATGTGTGACTGAGTATTGGTGCTTATCACCCGCCAGCAAAATGTTTTTGCTGGCTTTTTTCGTTTACTATTCACCCAATTTCGATTCGCTTTCACAAGGACTTGCGCATGCTCTGGTTGATGACGATGGGGCGACGCCTGAACGGCGTGTATGCCGCTTTTATGCTGGTGGCCTTTATGATGGGCGTGGCGGGGGCGCTGCAGGCGCCGACGCTGAGCCTGTTTCTCAGCCGTGAGGTGGGGGCGCAGCCGTTTTGGGTCGGCCTGTTTTACACCGTTAACGCCATTGCCGGGATCCTGGTCAGCCTCGCGCTGGCGAAACGATCGGACAGCCATGGCGATCGCCGCAGGCTGATCCTCTTTTGCTGCGCCATGGCCGTGGGCAACGCGCTGCTCTTTGCCTTCAACCGTCATTATCTGACGCTTATTACCTGCGGCGTGCTGCTGGCGTCGCTGGCGAACACCGCCATGCCGCAGCTGTTCGCGCTGGCCCGTGAATACGCGGATAACTCGGCGCGTGAAGTGGTGATGTTCAGCTCGGTGATGCGCGCCCAGCTTTCGCTGGCGTGGGTCATTGGCCCGCCGCTGGCCTTTATGCTGGCGTTGAACTACGGCTTTACCACCATGTTTTCCATCGCCGCCGGGATTTTTGTCATCAGCCTGGCGCTGATTGCCTTCGCGCTGCCGTCCGTGGCGCGCGTCGAACAGACGACGGATAAACCTGTCACCGAGGTGAGCGGCTGGCAGGACAAAAACGTCCGCATGCTGTTTATTGCCTCCACGCTGATGTGGACCTGCAACACCATGTACATCATCGATATGCCGCTGTGGATCAGCAGCGATCTGGGCCTGCCGGACAAGCTCGCGGGGATCTTAATGGGAACTGCCGCCGGGCTGGAAATTCCGGCAATGATTCTGGCGGGTTACTACGTTAAGCGCTTTGGAAAGCGCAGGATGATGATTGTCGCCGTGGCGGCCGGGGTGCTGTTCTACGCGGGGCTGATCCTTTTCCATTCGCGGGAAGCGTTGCTGGTGCTGCAGCTGTTTAACGCCGTGTTTATTGGGATTGTTGCCGGGATCGGCATGCTCTGGTTTCAGGATCTCATGCCCGGTCGTGCCGGCTCGGCGACCACGCTTTTTACCAACAGCATTTCAACCGGGGTGATTCTGGCGGGCGTGATTCAGGGGGCGCTGGCGCAAAGCTACGGGCATGCGTCTGTCTACTGGATGATTGCGGCGCTATCCATCGTGACGCTTCTGCTGACCTGCCGCGTAAAAGACGTGTGATCGGATGAACGAAACGGAGCCCGGGAACGCCGGGCTCTGTGAACCGTTTTATTCTGAATACTGGTATTTACGCTGCGCGCGTAGCGTCAGGTACATATGAACGAGGCCCATGAAGCCGTGTGCCCAGAAATATGTCTCAATAAAGACCGTCAGGAATTTATGCAAATCCAAGACGGATTCCGTGACGGACGAAACCGGCCCGAGCGTGGCGTTCAGCATGAACCAGGCCGCGCCGCAGAGTGCAACGCCCAGCAGCGCCAGCACGCCCAGACCTTGCACCGTTGCTGCCATACCGCCGGCATGCGCGTCAGGAAGCTGACGCTGCGCGAGGGTGCGAATATCGTCAACAATTCCGCGAAAATCCAGCGCCAGCCAGGCGAAGTAATACTTAAATCCGCGCTGGGTTAACATCCATGCCATCATGGCAATGCCACAAAAAATTAAACCAAACCCGGAGATAACATGGATCCAGGTGACAATTCCGTTCAGCCCGGATTCATGGAGGGCTTCACTTTCGGTGAAATTAGAATTGATAATCTGGGCGAGGACCAGTACGGCCACAAGAATGTGCAGTATGCGAAGAAAAGGTGTTTCTTTATGGGGAAGCGTATCGCGTAATGTTGGTTTCATCGCTTTTTACCTCAATAATGAGAGAGCTGATGCGATGCAGTGTGACGCAGATTAATTAACGAAACCTTAACGGTCGCTTGCGTCACACTGTATTTATGCGTTCCGGTTAGTGGGCAGGATCAATATGCGTCATCACGTTCAGCACATTGAATTTTTGCATCACGTTATTTCTGGCATTCACGGCAATCTGATGTCCTTCTTTTACGCTTAATTCGCCGTTCACTTCCAGATGGACATCGACAAGGGCTAAATCGCCCATCTTGCGGGTTTTTAAATCATGGAGTCCGGTGACGCCCTCGGTTGCGAGAAGACACGTTTTGATGTCGTGCTCCAGCTCGGGCTCAAGCGAACGGTCCATCAGATCGTGCAGGGCATCGGCAGCAAATTTGTAACCCATATGGGCGATGAACACTCCGACAATCAGGGCCGCAATGAGGTCCATCGCGTGAAAACCCACTAAATTCCCGGCAATGCCGATGGCGACAACCACTGACGACGCTGCGTCAGAACGGGCATGCCAGGCATTGGCTATCAGCAGCGAGGACTGAATACGTTTTCCCGTGGCAAACATGTATCTGAACAGGCTTTCCTTCACCACCAGCGCCAGTATCGCCACCCACAGCGCGGCCCCTTTCACCAGCTGATGCGTCTCGGGGTGAAGCAGTTTATTGCCTGCGGACCAGAGCATCCCGACCCCCACAAGCAGCAGAATAGCGCCAATAATGAGCTTTGCGCCGTTTTCGAAACGCAGATGACCGTAATGATGATCGATATCAGAGGCTTTCTGGCTCTTTTTATTCGCAACCAGAACGACAAAGTCGGAGGATAAATCGGAAAGAGAATGAATCCCATCAGCAATTAAACCTTGTGAGCCGGAGAATATCCCTGCAAGTATCTGAAATGCGGTGAGTAAACTATTTATTATCACGCTTACTAATGTGCATTTATGTATTTCCCGAGAACGGATATGAGACTCATTGCCATTTTTCTTTTCCATGATTATTTCCGCTGCCAGCTGATTGAGCGGTTATTCTGCGCAGGAAACATTAAATTGACATTAAATATAACGTCATTATTGGCTGGGTTTGGGAAGTATTTACAGAAGGAGGCGGGTATCGGGATAAAACGCGGCCTGCAGAATGGACTGCAGGCCGGAGGGTTATTTCATAAATGCAGGTTGTTTGTTTTCGTAAGCGGCAATCGCCGCGTCGTGCTGGAGAGTTAAACCAATGCTGTCCAGACCGTTAAGCATGCAGTGACGGCGGAACGCATCAATGCTGAAGCTGTAGGTCTTATCCCCGGCTTTCACCACTTCTGCTTCCAGATCCACTTCAAACGAAATGCCCGGATTCGCCTTAACCAGCGCGAACAACTCATCGACCTGTTCATCGCTCAGCGTGACGGGCAGCAGCTGGTTGTTGAAGCTGTTACCGTAAAAAATATCCGCGAAGCTTGGGGCAATGACCACTTTAAAACCGTAGTCGGTGAGCGCCCACGGCGCGTGCTCACGGGATGAGCCGCAGCCAAAGTTTTCACGTGCCAGCAAAATGGAGGCGCCTTTATATTCCGGGAAGTTCAGAACGAATTCCGGATTAGGCACTTCGCCCTTATCGTCCAGGAAACGCCAGTCGTTAAACAGATGTGCGCCGAAACCGGTACGCGTCACTTTCTGCAGAAACTGTTTTGGAATAATAGCGTCAGTATCGACGTTAGCGGCGTCCAGCGGGACAACCCGGCCCGTATGTTGGGTAAATTTCTCTGCCATGATTGTCTCCTTATTTCAGGCTGCGAATATCGGCGAAATGGCCGGTGACTGCCGCAGCGGCGGCCATTGCCGGGCTGACCAGATGGGTACGCCCACCGCGGCCCTGACGGCCTTCAAAGTTACGGTTGCTGGTGGAGGCGCAGCGCTCGCCCGGATTCAGGCGATCGTTGTTCATGGCCAGACACATGGAGCAGCCGGGCAGGCGCCACTCGAAGCCCGCTTCGATAAAGATCTTATCCAGACCTTCGGCTTCCGCCTGGGCTTTCACCGGGCCGGAGCCAGGTACTACCAGCGCCTGCACGCCTGGCGCCACTTTGCGGCCTTTGGCAATCTCGGCGGCGGCACGCAAATCTTCGATACGGGAGTTGGTGCAGGAACCGATAAAGACTTTATCAATGGCGACATCGGTCAACGGCACGCCGGGCTTCAGCCCCATGTAGGCCAGCGCTTTTTCCGCACTGGCGCGCTCGACCGGATCGGTAAAGGATGCCGGGTCCGGGATATTGTCGTTAACGGAAATCACCTGGCCCGGATTGGTGCCCCAGGTCACCTGAGGCGCAATCTCTTCTGCCTGAAGAGTGACGACGGTGTCAAAGGCTGCGCCATCGTCGGTTTTCAGGGTTTTCCAGTACGCTACCGCGTCGTCAAAATTCTGACCTTTCGGCGCGTGCAGACGACCCTTCACGTAGTTGAAGGTGGTTTCGTCCGGCGCGACCAGACCGGCTTTTGCGCCCATCTCAATCGCCATATTGCACAGGGTCATGCGCCCCTCCATGCTCAGCGCCTGGATGGCTTCCCCGCAGAACTCAACAACGTGACCGGTGCCGCCTGCGCTGCCGGTTTTACCGATGATGGCCAGCACGATGTCTTTTGCGGTAATACCCGGTGCGGCTTTACCCTTCACTTCAATCTTCATGGTTTTGGCGCGGCCCTGTTTCAGGGTCTGCGTTGCCAGCACATGTTCCACCTCGGAAGTGCCAATCCCGAACGCCAGAGCGCCAAACGCGCCGTGGGTCGCGGTATGGGAGTCACCGCAGACGATGGTCATGCCCGGCAGGGTGATCCCTTGCTCAGGCCCCATCACGTGGACGATGCCCTGATACGGATGGTTCAGGTCGTACAGCTCAACGCCAAACTCGTTGCAGTTCTTAATCAGCTCCTGCATCTGGATACGCGCCATCTCACCCGAGGCATTAATGTCTTTGGTCTGGGTGGAAACGTTGTGATCCATCGTCGCGAAGGTTTTACCCGGCTGACGTACCGGACGCTTGTGCGCGCGCAGGCCGTCAAATGCCTGAGGAGAGGTCACTTCGTGCACCAGATGACGGTCAATGTACAGCAGCGGGGTTTCGTTTGGTGCCTCGTAAACAACGTGCGCATCAAACAACTTTTCATATAACGTCTTAGCCATGATTACACCCCTTCAGCGACATAGCGGGCAATGATGTCGCCCATTTCATCGGTACTGACTGCCGCCGTGCCGCGTGCTAAATCGCCGGTACGGACGCCTTCTTCTAACGCCCGGTTAATGGCGTTTTCAATTGCGGTTGCCGCCTCGCCTGCATCCAGGCTGTAGCGCAGCAGCAGGGCCAGGGAGAGGATCTGCGCAATCGGGTTGGCAATATTTTTGCCGGCAATATCCGGCGCGGAGCCGCCCGCAGGCTCGTACAGGCCAAAGCCTTCTTCATTCAGGCTTGCGGAGGGCAGCATGCCCATCGAGCCGGTGATCATCGCGCATTCGTCAGAGAGGATATCGCCGAACAGGTTGGAGCACAGCAGCACGTCAAACTGGGACGGATCCTTAATCAGCTGCATGGTCGCGTTGTCGATGTACATGTGCGACAGCGCGACGTCCGGGTACTGCTTAGCGACTTCACTGACGATCTCGCGCCACAAAATGGAAGACTGCAGCACGTTCGCTTTATCAATGGAGGTCACTTTATGGCGGCGTTTGCGCGCCGACTCGAACGCGATGTGGGCGATACGCTCGATTTCGAAACGGTGATACACCTCGGTGTCGAACGCTTTCTCGTGTTGTCCGCTGCCTTCGCGTCCTTTTGGCTGACCGAAATAGATCCCGCCGGTCAGTTCACGCACGCACAGAATGTCGAAACCGTTGGCGGCGATATCCGCGCGCAGCGGGCAGAACTCTTCCAGACCCTGATACAGCTTCGCCGGACGCAGGTTGCTGAACAGTTTGAAATGTTTACGCAGCGGCAGCAGCGCGCCGCGTTCAGGCTGCTCTGCCGGCGGCAGGTGTTCCCATTTCGGGCCACCGACGGAACCAAACAGCACGGCATCGGCATTTTCGCAGCCTTCCACGGTCGCTTTTGGCAGCGGCGTACCGTGGTTATCAATCGCAATACCGCCCACGTCATAGTGGCTGGTGGTGATTTTCATCGCAAAACGCGCGCGAACGGCTTCCAGTACTTTCAGCGCCTGTGCCATCACTTCCGGACCAATACCGTCGCCCGGCAACACAGCAATATGGTAATTCTTCGACATTACACGGTTTCCTTGTTGTTCTCTTTATTCTGAGCTTTGCGTTGCAACTCTTTTTCGACTTCGGCGGCGCGCCAGATGTTGTTCAGAACATGCACCATCGCTTTCGCGGAGGATTCAACGATATCGGTCGCCAGGCCCACGCCATGGAAGCGGCGGCCATTGTGGGTAACAACAATGTCGACCTGACCCAGTGCATCTTTGCCGTGGCCCTTGGCCGTCAGGTCATATTTCACCAGCTCAACGTCGTACTCGGTGACGCGATTAATCGCCTGGTAGATGGCATCGACAGGGCCGTTACCGTTAGCGGCCTCTGCTTTAATTTCATCGCCGCAGGCCAGTTTGACCGAGGCGGTGGCGATGTCGCTGGAGCCGGACTGCACGTTGAAGTAATCCAGACGGAAGTGCTCCGGCTCTTCCTGCTGCTTGTTAATAAAGGCCAGCGCTTCCAGGTCATAGTCGAACACCTGACCTTTTTTGTCGGCCAGCTTCAGGAACGCGTCGTACAGCTGATCCATGTTGTAATCGCTGTCCTTATAACCCATCTCTTCCATACGGTGTTTAACCGCCGCGCGACCGGAACGGGAGGTCAGGTTCAACTGCACCTGATTCAGGCCGATGGATTCCGGGGTCATGATTTCGTAGTTTTCACGATTCTTCAGGACGCCATCCTGGTGAATACCGGAGGAGTGCGCGAAGGCGCCGGTACCGACAATTGCTTTGTTAGCCGGAATGGGCATGTTGCAAATCTGGCTGACGGTCTGGCTGGTGCGCCAGATTTCGTTGTGATTGATGCGGGTGTGCACGTCCATGATGTCTTTGCGCACTTTGATCGCCATGATCACTTCTTCCAGCGAACAGTTGCCCGCGCGTTCGCCGATACCGTTCATCGCGCCTTCTACCTGACGCGCGCCAGCGTGGACGGCGGCGATGGCATTGCCTACGGCCAGACCCAAATCATCATGGGTGTGGACGGAGATAATTGCTTTATCAATATTCGGCACGCGGTCATACAGGCCGGTGATGATGTTGGAGAACTCAAACGGCATGGTGTAGCCGACGGTGTCCGGGATGTTGATGGTTTTCGCGCCCGCGTTGATGGCGGCTTCCACAACGCGCGCCAGGTCTTCGATTGGCGTACGGCCCGCATCTTCACAGGAGAACTCAACGTCATCGGTATAGTTGCGTGCGCGTTTAACCATGTAGACCGCGCGCTCAATCACCTCATCCAGCGTGCTGCGCAGCTTGGTTGCGATGTGCATAGGCGAGGTAGCAATAAAGGTGTGGATACGGAACGCTTCGGCGACCTTCAGCGACTCGGCGGCGACGTCGATGTCTTTCTCTACGCAGCGCGCCAGGGCACAGACGCGGCTGTTTTTAATGGTGCGCGCAATGGTCTGTACGGATTCGAAATCACCTGGGGAAGAGACAGGGAAACCGACCTCCATCACGTCAACACCCATACGTTCGAGAGCCAGCGCGATCTGCAGTTTCTCTTTTACACTCAGGCTTGCCTGTAATGCCTGTTCACCGTCACGTAAAGTTGTATCGAAAATAATGACTTGCTGGCTCATGGGTTAGGTCCTTGTCAGTCTTAGGGCGCCTTGCTACGAGCATAAAAAAACCCGCGCAGTGGCGCGGGTTTCTAGTCTTACTGGTGACGATTCAACGCTGAATTTCGCCCGCCAGTCTACCGCGCACAGTGGATGCGTTTAGTAGTAGTAGACCGGTGAAACGAATGGTGCGTGTCATGAATCGTGCTCCGTTAAACTCAATATGCTTTTAGTGGTACTGGATACGGTTGTTCATGTCAACCCCTGAGGATGAAAACGGGCCCGACAGACGGAATCAACAGGGTATTCACTTTAGCTAATTGTGCTGGTTTTAGCTTTTTTGACCCGATTAATTGTCTAATTTTGGACTTGAGAAAAGAGTTGCACATACCAATAAATATAAATGTTTAAAAATGAGTGAAATGTTTTATGAGGATGCTTTGTGTTTAAATAGTTTTGATATCATAAACTTATAAATGCAGTGAATCTTTTCCGGAATGCTGGAAAGCGAATAGAGATAACAGGTTGTTAACTAACTGTAGGTCGATAGTAATAACAGTTTAATAATACTTAAATCATCATTAACCTGACGGCAATTGTATATTGGTTTGATTTATGGTTTCATTTAAATCCTAAAGTCAAACATATCAGTTTTGCTCATTAATTTTCGTTAATATACAGTCTTTATTTATTCCGAATTTTAAATAATTCTCTTTCGCTGATCGTATTTGCATGATAAATGATATTTTTCAGGATTATTACCGTACGTTGGCAAAGGGGTGTAGCGTGACAGTGGAGTCAGAAGTGCCAGAAAATAATATTAAACAACCTCAAGCTACTGATGGGATTAAACCACAGTTACGCACGGTGGATCTGAATCTTCTGACGGTGTTTGATGCTGTCATGCAGGAACAGAATATCACCCGCGCTGCCCAAACCTTGGGGATGTCACAACCTGCCGTGAGTAATGCCGTTGCCAGGCTTAAGCTTATGTTTAACGACGAATTATTTGTTCGCTACGGGAGGGGGATCCAGCCTACGGCGCGCGCATTCCAGCTGTTTGGCTCCATTCGTCAGGCGTTGCAACTGGTCCAAAATGAGCTGCCGGGATCGGGCTTTGAACCCTTAAGCAGCGAGCGCGTATTCCATCTTTGTGTCTGTAGCCCTTTAGATAATTATTTAACGTCGATTATCTATAATAAAGTTGAAGAGATCGCACCCAATATCAATCTTGTTTTTAAATCATCCCTGAATCAAAACACAGAACATCAGTTACGCTATCAGGAGATCGAATTCGTTCTGGGGTATGAAGAGTTCCGTCGTCCGGAATTTTCCTGCGTGCCGCTGTTTAAAGATGAAATGGTTTTGGTCGCCAGTAAAAAACACCCTCGCCTGAATTCTCCGCTGCGAGAAAACGATGTTTATAACGAGCAGCACGCCGTTGTTGCGCTCGACAGATATGCTTCCTTTAGCCTGCCGTGGTATGACACTGCGGATAAACAGGCGAGCGTGGCTTATCAGGGCATGGCCATGGTCAGCGTATTAAACGTGGTTTCTCAGACACAGCTGGTGGCAATTGCGCCGCGCTGGCTGGCAGAAGAGTTTTCTGACCCTTTAAATCTGCAAATTTTGCCTCTGCCACTCAAGCTAAATAGCCGTACCTGTTATCTTTCCTGGCATGAAGCGGCGGGTCGGGATAAAGGACATCAGTGGATGGAAGAGTTGCTGGTTGGCATCTGTCGCCGGTAAACGCATCAGGATAAATCGCATCGGGTTATGTGATTTATCCTGAGTTTTTTTAGATAACTACTATTTTGTTCTGTGATGATTTTTTTTGGCTGCTCTACGGCACGCAAAAATAGATGATTTCCTGCATTGTCGCGCTTTTCAGCGATGATTTATCACCTCATTCTCTATTCCCAGAGGAATTAACCATATCTTCTGTGAACGGCTGCTTTTTCTGCTTTACGCACCGTTTATCTCCCCGGGTTTGCTAATTGCCTGCCTCATAACGAGCGGTTAAGGTAAAGAACACTCTGCAAAATATAAGATTGGTTCATCCCAATCGTAAGACGGTGCGGAAATGAATTCGGCAGTCCGTCTATAACAAAATGCCTGGAGGCAAAGCATGGAGATGTTGTCTGGCGCGGAAATGGTCGTTCGGTCGCTGATCGATCAGGGCGTAAAGCAAGTGTTCGGCTACCCTGGCGGTGCGGTTCTCGATATTTATGATGCGCTGCATACGGTTGGGGGCATTGACCATGTTCTGGTACGTCACGAGCAGGCGGCGGTACACATGGCTGACGGCCTGGCACGTGCGACGGGTGAAGTGGGCGTGGTATTAGTCACGTCCGGCCCCGGCGCGACAAACGCCATTACCGGCATTGCGACGGCCTATATGGACTCCATTCCGCTGGTGATCCTCTCCGGGCAGGTGGCAACCTCACTGATTGGCTACGATGCGTTTCAGGAGTGCGACATGGTCGGGATTTCGCGTCCCGTTGTGAAGCACAGCTTCCTGGTCAAGCAAACAGAAGACATTCCCGGCATACTGAAAAAAGCCTTCTGGCTGGCGGCGAGCGGACGCCCGGGACCTGTGGTGGTCGATCTGCCTAAAGATATTCTCAACCCGGCAAACAAGCTGCCTTATGTCTGGCCGGAATCGGTCAGCATGCGCTCTTATAACCCCACAACGCAGGGGCATAAAGGTCAGATCAAGCGAGCATTGCAAACGCTTCTGGCAGCCAAAAAACCGGTGGTCTATGTCGGTGGCGGGGCGATCAACTCTGCCTGTGAAGACCAGCTTCGTGAACTGATTGAAAAGCTTAACCTTCCCGTTGCGTCGTCACTGATGGGGCTGGGGGCGTTTCCTGCCACCCATCGTCAGGCGCTGGGGATGCTGGGTATGCACGGTACCTATGAAGCCAACATGACAATGCATCATTCCGATGTGATCTTTGCCGTCGGCGTGCGCTTTGACGATCGCACCACCAACAACCTGGCGAAGTATTGCCCGAACGCCACCGTGCTGCACATTGATATCGATCCAACGTCAATTTCAAAAACGGTGTCGGCTGATGTGCCGATCGTCGGTGATGCCCGGCAGGTTCTGGAGCAAATGCTGGATCTGCTGACTCAGGAGAGTGCAACCCAGCCGCTGGATGAGATCCGCGACTGGTGGCAGCAGATTGAACAGTGGCGCGCGCGTCAGTGCCTGAAATATGACACGCAAAGTGAAAACATTAAGCCGCAGGCGGTCATTGAAGCGGTGTGGCGACTGACGAAAGGTGAGGCGTACGTGACCTCAGACGTGGGGCAGCATCAGATGTTTGCCGCCCTGTATTACCCGTTTGATAAACCGCGACACTGGATCAACTCCGGTGGTTTAGGAACCATGGGCTTTGGTCTGCCTGCTGCGCTGGGCGTGAAGCTGGCGCTGCCGAATGAAACCGTCGTCTGCGTGACGGGGGACGGCAGTATTCAGATGAACATTCAGGAGCTGTCTACCGCGCTGCAATATGAACTGCCGGTACTGGTGCTGAACCTGAATAACGGGTATCTCGGTATGGTGAAGCAGTGGCAGGATATGATCTACTCTGGCCGCCACTCTCAGTCATACATGAAATCGCTGCCGGATTTTGTTCGTCTTGCTGAAGCTTACGGCCATGTAGGCATGCGGGTGACCGATCCGGCTGAGCTGGAAACGAAGCTCGCGCAAGCGCTTGAGCACGTAAAAAACAACCGCCTCGTCTTTATGGATGTGATTGTTGATGGGACCGAGCACGTTTATCCGATGCATATTCGTGGTGGTGGTATGGATGAAATGTGGTTAAGCAAAACGGAGAGAACCTGATATGCGCCGGATATTATCTGTTTTACTGGAAAACGAGTCTGGCGCACTGTCGCGCGTCATTGGCCTTTTTGCGCAGCGCGGTTATAACATTGAAAGCTTGACCGTTGCCCCAACGGAAGACCCGACGCTGTCGCGCATGACGATCCAAACCGTCGGCGATGCCAAAGTGCTTGAGCAAATTGAAAAACAGCTGCATAAGCTGGTCGACGTACTGCGCGTGAGCGAGCTGGGGCAGGGGGCCTACGTTGAGCGTGAGGTCATGCTGGTGAAAATCCAGGCCAGCGGCTACGGGCGTGATGAAGTCAAACGCAATGCGGATATTTTCCGCGGACAAATTATCGACGTCACGCCTTCTCTTTATACGGTGCAGCTGGCCGGGACAAGCGACAAGCTGGATGCTTTCCTCGCGTCCGTGCGGGACGTCGCAAAAATTGTCGAGGTGGCGAGATCGGGTGTCGTAGGTCTGTCACGCGGCGAGAAAATCATGCGTTAGTTGTCAAAAAGGTTCGCCTCTTTCTGCCCGGTCACCAAAGCCGGGCTTTTTTTTGCGTAATGAGCCGACAACGCAGATAAAAGCGGTTGCCGCGAAGTCTTTTCTGCGTTTAGATGTTAAAAGATTTAACCATAACCTTGACAGGGCCATGGACTCTTTTCTTTTTTTAAGGGGCAATTGTGAAACTGGATGAAATCGCCCGGCTAGCCGGCGTGTCACGAACAACGGCCAGCTATGTGATTAACGGTAAAGCAAAGCAGTACCGTGTCAGCGACAAGACCGTTGAAAAAGTTATGGCGGTGGTTCGTGAGCATAACTACCATCCGAATGCTGTCGCAGCCGGTCTGCGTGCCGGGCGTACCCGCTCTATTGGTCTGGTGATCCCTGACCTGGAAAACACCAGCTATACCCGTATCGCCAACTATCTTGAACGTCAGGCGCGCCAGCGCGGCTATCAATTGCTGATTGCCTGCTCGGAAGACCAGCCCGACAACGAAATGCGTTGCATTGAGCATCTGCTCCAGCGCCAGGTGGATGCCATCATCGTGTCGACCTCTTTGCCGCCAGAGCATCCGTTCTACCAGCGCTGGGCGAACGACCCGTTCCCAATCGTTGCGCTGGACCGCGCGCTCGATCGCGAGCATTTCACCAGCGTCGTGGGTGCGGATCAGGATGATGCAGAAATGCTGGCCGCAGAGCTGAGAACGTTCCCCGCTGAAACAGTGCTGTATCTTGGCGCGTTGCCCGAGCTTTCCGTGAGCTTCCTGCGTGAGCAGGGATTCAGAACCGCCTGGAAAGACGATCCGCGCGAGGTTCACTACCTCTATGCCAACAGCTACGAACGTGAAGCCGCAGCGCAGCTGTTTGAGAAATGGCTGGAAACGCATCCGATGCCTCAGGCGCTGTTCACCACGTCATTTGCGCTGTTGCAGGGCGTCATGGATGTGACCTTACGTCGTGAAGGTAAACTGCCATCCGACCTGGCGATTGCCACGTTCGGGGATAATGAGCTGCTCGACTTCCTGCAGTGCCCGGTGCTGGCGGTAGCACAGCGTCACCGCGATGTGGCTGAACGCGTGCTTGAGATTGTGCTGGCAAGCCTGGATGAGCCGCGCAAACCGAAGCCGGGTCTGACGCGTATCAAACGTAATCTCTACCATCGCGGAATTTTAAGCCGCCAAAAATGAAATGACGGGGCGGAGAAATCTGCCCCATTTTGCTGTGATTATTCGTGCAGATAATTCCCGGAGAGAAATTAGGATAATTCTTGCGGGATCGTAATCGCCTATTTTTTTAATTCATTCTGGCTTTTAAATTGTCCTTTTAAAGAACATGCGGGCGATTTTAAACAGCTATCTTTGTATTATTTTGTTACAAACCCTCTTCGGTCGATGAATATTCAGACGTTTTTCCTCTTACTGCTTCAGCTTACGTGGCAACCTCCGCGCTTACCGGGCACCTGGATGAATCTGGCGCTGTTATCCCCTGAGAATCTGTCATAAAATGCTGCCCGCGTCGCAAACTGACACTTTATATTTATCTGCGATGATATTGAGTGAGCTTTAACGCTAGTGTGCATATTCGGTTTTTTTCTTACAAATATTCATAACGTTAATTTTGCCTCGCCAGTTGTGCAGTTATTAACCAGGACTGTTTATCTCTGTAAATAGAGGGCTTTCGGGTCCTTATAGGGAGAGTCCTGGCTTGACAAGCTTTTCCCTCGCTCCGTAAACTCCTTTAGGTGGGAATTTGTGGGTTAAAGTGGTGAGGAGGGGTGAGACTGGCATGTTCCGTGGAGCTACGTTAGTCAATCTCGACAGCAAAGGGCGTTTATCGGTACCAACCCGATACCGCGACCAGCTGATTGAGAACGCTGCGGGTCAAATGGTTTGCACCATTGACATTAACTCCCCCTGCCTGCTGCTTTACCCCTTGCCTGAATGGGAAATTATTGAGCAAAAGCTGTCGCGACTGTCGAGCATGAACCCGCAGGAACGCCGCGTGCAGCGGCTGTTATTGGGACATGCCAGTGAATGTCAGATGGATAACGCAGGGCGGTTACTGATTGCCCCTGTGTTGCGGCAACATGCCGGTCTGACCAAAGAAGTGATGCTGGTCGGGCAGTTCAACAAGTTTGAACTGTGGGATGAAACGACCTGGTATCAACAGGTCAAGGAAGATATCGACGCTGAGCAGTCTGATTCCGCGACATTATCGGAACGGCTGCAGGACTTGTCTCTATAAATATGATGGAAAATTATAAACACAAAACGGTGTTACTGGACGAGGCCGTAAACGGTCTGAATATTCGTCCGGATGGCATCTACATTGATGGCACGTTTGGTCGCGGTGGTCACTCGCGTTTGATTCTCTCCCAGCTTGGAGAGGAAGGACGTCTGCTGGCAATCGATCGCGATCCGCAGGCAATTGCCGTTGCACAAACCATCAATGACCCACGCTTTTCCATCGTGCATGGACCTTTCTCTGCGCTCGCGGATTATGTTGCCGAGCGTGGCCTGACGGGCAAGATCGACGGGATTCTTCTCGATCTTGGCGTCTCTTCACCCCAACTTGATGATGCTGAACGTGGTTTCTCCTTTATGCGTGATGGTCCGCTGGACATGCGTATGGACCCGACGCGCGGTCAGTCTGCCGCTGAGTGGTTACAGACCGCTGACGAAGCCGATATTGCATGGGTCATCAAAACGTTTGGCGAAGAGCGCTTTGGCAAACGTATTGCGCGCGCCATCGTTGAGCGCAATCGCATTGAGCCCATGACCCGTACCAAAGAGTTGGCCGAAGTGATCGCGGCGGCGACACCGGTGAAGGATAAGCACAAACATCCCGCGACCCGTACCTTCCAGGCGGTTCGCATCTGGGTAAACAGTGAACTGGAGGAAATAGAGCTGGCGCTAAAAAGCTCGCTCGACGTGCTGGCCCCGGGTGGGCGGTTATCCATCATCAGCTTCCATTCGCTGGAAGACCGTATTGTGAAACGCTTTATGCGTGAGCAAAGCCGCGGTCCACAGGTGCCAGCGGGGCTGCCGATGACGGAAGAACAACTCAGGAAACTGGGTGGCCGTCAGTTGCGAGCATTAGGCAAGTTGATGCCGGGCGAAGAAGAAGTGGCAGAGAATCCACGCGCCCGTAGTTCAGTGCTGCGTGTTGCAGAGAGGACGAACGCATGATCGGCAGAGTGACAGAGACCCTAAGCAAAGTTAAGGATTCGTTAGGAAGCAACGAGCGCCATGCCTTGCCTGGCGTGATCGGCGACGATCTTTTGCGGTTTGGGAAACTGCCACTCTGTCTGTTCATTTGCATCATTGTCACGGCAGTTACGGTGGTGACCACCGCCCACCATACACGTTTATTGACTGCGCAACGCGAGCAGATGGTACTGGAACGCGATGCGCTGGATATTGAATGGCGAAATCTGATCCTTGAAGAAAACGCGCTCGGCGATCACAGCCGGGTTGAACGGATCGCAACGGAAAAGCTGCAGCTGCAGCATGTTGATCCTTCGCAGGAAAATATCGTAGTACAAAAATAAGGGAAAACGCGACGCATGAAAGCAGCGGCAAAAACGCTAAAACCAAAACGTCAGGAAGAACAGGCCAACTTTGTCAGTTGGCGTTTTGCGTTGCTTTGCGGCTGCATTTTACTCGCTCTGGGTTTTCTGCTGGGACGCGTGGCCTGGCTGCAAATCATCGCCCCTGACATGCTGGTGCGTCAGGGCGACATGCGCTCCCTGCGCGTCCAGGAAGTGTCGACATCCCGCGGGATGATCACCGACCGTTCGGGTCGTCCGCTGGCGGTGAGCGTGCCGGTGAAGGCGATCTGGGCCGATCCGAAAGAGCTGCACGACGCTGGCGGTATCACGCTTGATAACCGCTGGAAGGCGCTTGCGGATGCGCTGAAGATGCCGCTGGACCAGTTAGCTTCACGCGTAAATACGAACCCGCGAGGGCGCTTTATCTATCTGGCGCGTCAGGTGAACCCTGACATGGCGGACTACATCAAAAAATTGAAGCTGCCTGGGATCCATCTGCGTGAAGAATCCCGTCGTTACTATCCATCCGGCGAAGTGACTGCTCACCTCATTGGCTTTACTAACGTTGATAGCCAGGGGATTGAAGGCGTTGAAAAAAGCTTTGATAAATGGCTCACCGGCCAGCCCGGCGAGCGCATTGTGCGTAAGGACCGCTATGGTCGCGTGATCGAGGATATTTCCTCTACGGACAGCCAGGCCGCACACAATCTGGCCCTGAGTATTGATGAGCGGTTACAGGCGCTGGTTTACCGCGAGCTGAACAATGCCGTGGCCTTCAACAAAGCGGAATCGGGCAGTGCCGTGTTAGTCGATGTCAACACGGGTGAAGTGCTGGCGATGGCCAATAGCCCGTCCTACAACCCTAACAATCTTACCGGTACGCAGAAGGATATTATGCGTAACCGTACCATCACCGACGTGTTCGAACCGGGTTCGACCGTTAAGCCGATGGTGGTCATGACTGCCCTTCAGCGCGGTATCGTCAATGAAAACACCGTCCTGAATACCATCCCATACCGAATTAACGGCCATGAGATCAAAGACGTGGCGCGCTACAGCGAATTGACCCTGACCGGGGTGTTACAGAAGTCGAGTAACGTCGGTGTTTCAAAGCTGGCGTTAGCGATGCCGTCCTCAGCGTTAGTAGAGACTTACTCACGTTTTGGGCTTGGAAAGGCGACCAATTTGGGGTTGGTCGGAGAACGCAGTGGCTTATATCCTCAAAAACAACGGTGGTCTGACATAGAGAGGGCCACCTTCTCTTTCGGCTACGGGCTAATGGTGACACCGTTACAGTTAGCGCGAGTCTACGCAACGATCGGCAGCTATGGCGTTTATCGTCCGCTGTCGATTACCAAAGTTGATCCACCGGTTCCCGGCGAGCGTATCTTCCCGGAATCAACCGTCCGTACGGTTGTTCATATGATGGAAAGCGTGGCGCTGCCCGGCGGCGGCGGCGTGAAGGCGGCAATCAAAGGTTATCGCATCGCCATCAAGACCGGCACGGCGAAAAAAGTAGGGCCGGACGGCCGCTATATCAACAAATACATTGCCTATACCGCAGGCGTTGCGCCTGCAAGCAATCCGCGTTTTGCGCTGGTGGTCGTGATAAACGATCCACAGGCGGGGAAATACTACGGCGGCGCCGTCTCCGCGCCTGTGTTCGGGGCTATCATGGGCGGCGTGTTACGCACCATGAACATCGAACCGGATGCGCTGGCGACGGGCGAAAAAAGTGAATTTGTAATTAATCAAGGCGAGGGTACAGGTGGCAGATCGTAATTTGCGCGACCTTCTCGCTCCGTGGGTGCCAAATGCACCGGAGCGAGCACTGCGAGAGATGGTACTGGACAGCCGCGTGGCTGCTTCTGGCGATCTTTTTGTGGCGGTGGTCGGTCATCAGGCGGACGGGCGTCGTTATATCCCGCAGGCGATTGCGCAAGGTGTGGCTGCCATTATTGCTGAGGCCAAAGATGAGGCAACCGACGGTGAGATCCGTGAAATGCACGGGGTGCCGGTCATCTATCTCAGCCAGTTAAACGAGCGTCTTTCCGCGCTGGCGGGACGTTTTTATCACGAACCTTCCGACCAGCTGCGCCTGGTAGGCGTCACGGGTACGAACGGTAAAACCACTACCACGCAGCTGATGGCGCAGTGGGCCCAGCTGCTGGGTGAAACCGGTGCGGTGATGGGTACCGTGGGTAACGGCCTGCTGGGCAAAGTGAGCCCGACGGAAAACACCACCGGCTCGGCCGTAGACGTACAGCATGTGCTTGCCGGTCTGGCAGGGCAGGGGGCAACCTTTGCTGCGATGGAAGTCTCTTCGCACGGTCTGGTTCAGCACCGCGTCGCGGCGCTGAAATTTGCCGCTTCCGTGTTTACCAACCTGAGCCGCGATCATCTTGATTATCACGGTGATATGGAGCATTACGAAGCCGCGAAATGGCTGCTGTTCTCTACTCACCATTACGGACAAGCCATCATCAACGCCGACGACGAAGTGGGCCGCCGCTGGCTGGCGAAGCTGCCGGATGCGGTTGCGGTGTCGATGGAAGACCATATCAATCCGAACTGCCACGGCCGCTGGCTGAAGGCGGTTGAGGTGAATTATCACGACAGCGGGGCGACAATCCGCTTTGCCTCTTCCTGGGGTGAAGGCGAAATTGAAAGCCGCCTGATGGGCGCGTTTAACGTCAGCAACCTGCTGCTGGCGTTGGCAACGCTGCTGGCGCTGGGTTATCCGATGGCTGAACTGCTGAAAACCTCAGCGCGTCTGCAGCCGGTTTGCGGCCGTATGGAAGTGTTCAGCGCGCCGGGGAAACCGACCGTTGTGGTTGATTATGCCCACACGCCGGATGCGCTGGAAAAAGCGCTGGAAGCGGCGCGCCTGCACTGCGCCGGTAAGCTCTGGTGCGTGTTTGGCTGCGGCGGCGATCGCGATAAAGGCAAACGCCCGCTGATGGGGGCTATTGCCGAGCAGTTCGCAGATATTCCGGTTGTGACCGATGACAACCCGCGTACCGAAGAGCCGCGCGCCATCATTAATGACATTCTGGCGGGCATGCTGGACGCGGGCCGCGCTCGCGTGGTGGAAGGGCGTGCGGAAGCCGTGACCAACACCATCATGCAGGCGCAGGAGAATGATGTTGTCCTGCTGGCGGGCAAAGGCCATGAAGATTATCAGATCGTTGGCAATCGCCGTCTGGACTACTCGGACCGCGTAACGGCAGCTCGTCTGCTGGGAGTCGTGGCATGATTAGCATCACGTTAAGCCAGGCAGCTGCCATTCTTAAGAGCGACCTGCACGGGCTGGACCTGACCATTGATGCCGTAACGACGGACACCCGCAAAATCACCGCAGGCTGTCTGTTTGTGGCGCTGAAAGGCGAGCGTTTTGACGCGCATGATTTTGCGGAACAGGCCAAAGAGAACGGCGCCGGTGCGCTGCTCGTCAGCCGCAAGCTCGATATCGATCTGCCACAAATTGTGGTGAAAGATACGCGTCTCGCGTTCGGTGAGCTGGCCGCCTGGGTTCGCCAGCAAGTCCCTACGCGCGTTGTCGCCTTGACCGGTTCATCAGGCAAGACGTCGGTGAAAGAGATGACGGCGGCGATCCTCAGCCAGTGCGGGAATACGCTTTATACCGCGGGCAACCTCAATAATGACATCGGCGTGCCGATGACATTACTCCGCCTGACCAAAGAACATGAATTTGCGGTAATCGAGTTAGGGGCAAACCACCAAGGCGAAATCGCCTGGACCGTGAGCCTGACTCGCCCGGAAGCCGCGCTGGTGAATAACCTCGCGGCGGCGCATCTGGAAGGCTTTGGCTCGCTGGAAGGCGTAGCGAAAGCCAAAGGTGAGATTTACACCGGTCTGCCGGATGACGGTATCGCCATCCTGAACGCCGACAACAACGACTGGCTGAACTGGCAAAGCATCATTGGTTCGCGTAAAACCTGGCGCTTCTCGCCGAATGCGGCAAACAGTGATTTTACCGCGACCAATATCCACGTGACGTCGCACGGCACGGAGTTCACCCTCACCACCCCAACGGGTGGCGTCGATGTGCTGCTGCCGCTGCCGGGTCGCCATAACATCGCCAATGCGCTTGCGGCGGCGGCGTTGTCGACGGCGGTGGGCGCGTCGCATGAAGCGATTAAGACCGGGCTGGCGAACCTGAAAGCCGTGCCGGGGCGTCTGTTCCCGATTCAGCTTTCGGAAAACAAGCTGCTGCTGGATGACTCCTACAACGCGAACGTGGGCTCGATGACGGCGGCGGTGCAGGTGTTATCTGAAATGCCGGGCTACCGCATCATGGTGGTGGGCGATATGGCAGAGCTGGGCGACGAAAGCGAAGCCTGCCATTCCCAGGTCGGTGAAGCGGCGAAAGCGGCAGGGCTGGACTGCGTGCTGAGCGCAGGAAAACTGAGCCAGGCGATTAGCCAAGCCAGCGGCGTTGGCGAGCATTTTGCTGATAAAACCGCGTTGATAGCGCGCCTTAAGGCGTTGATTACCGAAAAACAAATTGTGACTGTGTTAGTGAAAGGTTCACGTAGTGCCGCCATGGAAGAGGTTGTGCACGCATTACAGGAGAACGGGACATGTTAGTTTGGCTGGCCGAACATTTGGTCAAATATTATTCAGGCTTTAACGTCTTTTCGTATCTGACGTTTCGCGCCATCGTCAGCCTGCTGACTGCGCTGTTCATCTCATTGTGGATGGGCCCGCGCATGATTGCCCGTCTGCAAAAACTCTCTTTCGGCCAGGTTGTGCGTAACGACGGTCCGGAATCGCACTTCAGCAAGCGCGGCACGCCGACCATGGGCGGGATCATGATCCTGACCGCCATCGTCGTTTCCGTGTTGCTGTGGGCCTATCCCTCCAACCCGTACGTCTGGTGCGTTCTGACAGTACTGGTGGGTTATGGGATCATCGGTTTTGTGGACGATTACCGCAAAGTCGTCCGCAAAGATACCAAAGGCCTGATCGCGCGCTGGAAGTATTTCTGGATGTCGGTGATCGCGCTGGGCGTGGCCTTCGCGCTGTATCTGGCAGGCAAAGACACGCCTGCCACCGAGCTGGTCGTGCCGTTCTTTAAAGACGTGATGCCGCAGCTGGGGCTGTTCTACATCCTGCTGGCCTACTTTGTGATTGTCGGTACCGGTAACGCCGTTAACCTGACCGACGGTCTGGATGGCCTGGCCATTATGCCAACCGTCTTTGTGGCCGCCGGTTTTGCGCTGGTGGCGTGGGCGACCGGTAACATGAACTTTGCGAACTACCTGCACATCCCTTATCTGCGCCATGCGGGTGAGCTGGTGATCGTCTGTACGGCGATTGTCGGCGCGGGGCTGGGCTTCCTGTGGTTCAACACCTATCCGGCGCAGGTCTTTATGGGTGACGTCGGTTCTCTGGCCTTGGGCGGTGCGCTCGGCATTATCGCCGTACTGCTGCGTCAGGAGTTCCTGCTGGTGATCATGGGCGGCGTGTTTGTGGTTGAAACCCTGTCGGTGATTTTGCAGGTCGGTTCCTTCAAGCTGCGCGGTCAGCGCATCTTCCGTATGGCGCCGATTCACCACCACTATGAACTGAAAGGCTGGCCGGAGCCGCGCGTTATTGTGCGCTTCTGGATTATTTCGCTGATGCTGGTGCTGATTGGCCTGGCAACGCTGAAGGTACGTTAATCATGGCAGATTACCAGGGCAAAAAAGTCGTTATCATCGGGTTGGGCCTCACGGGGCTCTCCTGCGTGGACTTTTTCCTCGCACGCGGCGTGACGCCACGCGTGATGGATACGCGTGTCTCTCCGCCGGGTCTGGACAAACTGCCGGAACAGGTTGAACGCCACCTTGGTGGTCTGAATGATGACTGGCTGCTGGCAGCCGATCTGATTGTCGCAAGCCCGGGTATGGCGCTGGCGCATCCTTCGCTGAGCGCTGCTGCGGATGCGGGCGTTGAGATTGTCGGCGATATCGAGCTGTTCTGCCGCGAAGCGCAGGCACCTATTATCGCCATTACCGGTTCTAACGGTAAAAGCACCGTCACCACCCTGGTGGGTGAAATGGCGAAAGCGGCGGGCATGAACGTCGGCGTTGGCGGTAACATTGGTTTACCCGCTCTGATGCTGCTGGATAAAGGCTGCGAGCTGTATGTTCTCGAGCTTTCCAGCTTCCAGCTGGAAACGACCTCCAGCCTGCACGCTGCGGCTGCGACGATCCTCAACGTGACTGAAGATCATATGGACAGGTATCCATTTGGTCTGCAGCAGTACCGTGCCGCCAAGCTGCGCGTTTATGAAAATGCCAAAGTCTGCGTTGTAAACGCCGATGACGCGCTGACCATGCCCGTACGCGGTGCAGACGATCGCTGTATCAGCTTCGGTATCACGATGGGGGATTACCACCTGAACCGTCAGCTGGGCGAAACCTGGCTGCGCGTGAAGGGTGAGAAAGTGCTGAACGTGAAAGAGATGAAGCTCACTGGTCAGCACAACTATACCAATGCCCTGGCGGCGCTGGCGCTGGCGGATGCAGTAGGGCTGCCGCGCTCCTCCAGCCTGAAAGCGTTAACCACGTTTTCTGGTCTGGCGCACCGTTTCCAGCTGGCGCTGGAGCACAACGGCGTGCGCTGGATTAACGACTCCAAAGCTACCAACGTCGGAAGCACGGAGGCCGCGCTGAACGGTCTGCACGTTGACGGCACCCTGCATTTACTGCTGGGCGGCGACGGTAAATCAGCTGATTTTTCCTCCCTGAAGCCGTATCTCGCCGGAGATAACGTCCGCCTGTACTGCTTCGGCCGTGACGGCAGGGAGCTGGCTGAACTGCGCCCTGAGGTTGCCGAGCAAACTGAAACCATGGAACAGGCGATGCGGCTGATTGCCCCTCGCGTGAAGCCAGGCGATATGGTGCTGCTCTCTCCGGCCTGTGCCAGCCTCGATCAATTCAAGAATTTCGAACAGCGTGGTGATGTCTTTACCCGCCTGGCGAAGGAGTTAGGCTGATGCGTTTATCTCTCCCTCGCCTGAAAATGCCGCGCCTGCCAGGATTTGGGATCCTGGCATGGGTGTTTGCGGCGCTCAAAGGCTGGGTGATGGGCTCTCGTCAAAAAGATAACGACAGCCTGGTCATGTACGATCGCACGCTGTTCTGGCTCACGATGGGGCTGGCGGCGGTCGGCTTCATTATGGTGACGTCAGCCTCAATGCCCGTCGGGCAGCGTCTGGCGAACGATCCTTTCCTGTTTGCCAAGCGAGATGGTCTTTACATCATCCTGGCGTTCTGCCTGGCGCTGGTGACCTTGCGCCTGCCGATGGAGTTCTGGCAGCGGCACAGTACGGCGATGCTGATCGCCTCGATTATTATGCTGCTGATCGTACTGGTGGTGGGGAGCTCTGTTAACGGGGCTTCACGCTGGATCGCCTTTGGCCCGCTGCGCATTCAGCCTGCAGAATTTACCAAGCTCTCCCTGTTCTGCTACCTGGCTAACTACCTGGTGCGTAAGGTAGATGAAGTGCGTAACAACCTCCGCGGCTTCTTAAAACCGATGGGCGTGATTCTGGTGCTGGCGGTATTACTGCTGGCGCAGCCTGACCTCGGTACCGTTGTCGTGCTGTTCGTTACCACCCTGGCCATGCTGTTCCTGGCGGGCGCGAAGCTGTGGCAGTTCATCGCTATCATCGGGATGGGGATTTCGGCGGTTGTGCTGCTGATCCTCGCCGAGCCTTACCGTATTCGCCGTGTGACCTCGTTCTGGAACCCGTGGGAAGATCCGTTCGGCAGCGGTTATCAGCTGACGCAGTCGCTGATGGCCTTTGGTCGCGGTGAAGTCTGGGGACAGGGGCTGGGTAACTCGGTACAGAAACTGGAGTATTTACCGGAAGCGCACACTGACTTCATCTTCTCCATTATTGCGGAAGAACTGGGTTATATCGGTGTGGTATTAGCGCTATTAATGGTATTCTTCGTCGCTTTCCGCGCCATGTCTATCGGCCGGAAAGCGCTGGAGATCGATCACCGCTTCTCAGGATTCTTAGCCTGTTCAATTGGTATCTGGTTTAGCTTCCAGGCATTGGTTAACGTCGGGGCCGCAGCGGGTATGCTGCCGACCAAAGGTCTGACGCTGCCGTTGATCAGTTATGGTGGTTCGAGTCTGTTGATTATGTCGACGGCCATCATGTTTTTGTTGCGTATAGATTATGAGACGCGTCTGGAAAAAGCCCAGGCGTTTACACGAGGTTCACGATGAATCAACCGAAGCGGTTAATGGTGATGGCAGGCGGTACCGGTGGACACGTGTTCCCGGGGCTGGCGGTTGCGCACCATTTAATGGATCAGGGCTGGCAGGTACGCTGGCTGGGAACCGCAGACCGCATGGAAGCCGATCTGGTACCGAAGCACGGTATCGAGATCGACTTTATTCGTATTTCCGGCCTTCGGGGCAAAGGCCTCAAGGCAATGCTGCTGGCTCCGGTGCGTATTTTTAACGCCTGGCGTCAGGCGCGCACCATCATGAAGCGCTTTAAGCCAGATGTGGTGCTGGGCATGGGCGGCTATGTCTCTGGTCCTGGCGGGCTGGCGGCGTGGTCGTTAGGCATTCCCGTTGTGCTACATGAACAGAACGGTATTGCTGGTCTGACCAACAAGTGGCTGGCGAAAATCGCTACCAAAGTTATGCAGGCGTTTCCCGGTGCGTTCCCGAAAGCGGACGTGGTGGGTAACCCGGTGCGTGTGGACGTGCTGGCGCTCCCGCTGCCGGACGCTCGCCTGACGGGCCGTGAAGGGCCGGTTCGTGTACTGGTCGTCGGCGGCTCTCAGGGGGCGCGTGTTCTAAACCAGACGATGCCGCAGGTTGCCGCAAAGCTGGGGGATACCGTGACCATCTGGCACCAGAGCGGAAAAGGCGCTCAGCAGACCGTTGAGCAAGCTTACGCAGACGAAGGCCAGCCGCAGCATAAAGTCACAGAATTTATCGACGACATGGCGGCAGCGTATGCCTGGGCCGATGTCGTGGTCTGTCGTTCAGGCGCGCTGACGGTGAGCGAGATCGCCGCCGCCGGTCTGCCGGCCCTTTTTGTGCCGTTCCAGCACAAAGACAGACAGCAGTACTGGAATGCGCTGCCGCTTGAGAAAGCCGGTGCCGCGAAGATTTTTGAACAGCCACAATTTACCGCCGACGCGGTCGCCACCACCCTGGCGGGCTGGAACAGAGACGCACTGCTGGAGATGGCGCAACGCGCACGCGCGGCCGCTATCCCTGATGCGACGGAACGGGTGGCAAAAGAAGTGAGCCTGGCAGCCCAGGCTTAACCCTCGCAGCGCGTTTTGCGCTGCACGAATTTTAAGTAGTCGATGGCGTTTAGAGAATGAATACACAACAACTGGCAAAACTGCGTTCAATCGTGCCCGAGATGCGTCGCGTCCGGCACATTCACTTTGTTGGCATCGGTGGTGCTGGCATGGGCGGTATTGCCGAAGTGTTAGCTAACGAAGGTTATCAGATCAGCGGGTCTGACCTGGCGCCAAACCCTGTTACGCAGCAGCTGGCGTCGCTTGGGGCGACTATCTATTTCAACCATCGTCCGGAAAACGTGCGCGATGCGAGCGTGGTGGTGGTCTCCAGCGCCATCTCCTCTGACAACCCGGAAATCGTTGCCGCGCACGAAGCGCGCATTCCGGTGATCCGCCGTGCAGAAATGCTGGCGGAACTGATGCGTTTCCGTCACGGCATCGCCATTGCCGGGACCCACGGTAAAACCACGACCACGGCGATGGTCTCCAGTATTTATGCGGAAGCGGGTCTCGACCCGACGTTCGTCAACGGCGGTCTGGTCAAAGCCGCAGGCGTACACGCGCGTCTGGGCCACAGTCGTTATCTGATTGCCGAAGCGGATGAGAGCGACGCGTCGTTCCTGCACCTGCAGCCGATGGTGGCGATTGTCACTAACATCGAAGCTGACCATATGGATACCTACCAGGGCGACTTCGAGAACTTAAAGCAGACCTTCATCAACTTCCTGCACAACCTGCCATTCTATGGACGCGCGGTGATGTGCGTAGACGATCCGGTGATCCGCGAGCTGCTGCCGCGCGTGGGTCGTCAAATCACCACTTACGGCTTCAGCGAAGACGCTGACGTCCGCGTGGAAGAGTACAAACAGATTGGTGCGCAGGGGCATTTCACGCTGGCGCGTCAGGACAAAGAACTGCTGCACGTCACGCTGAATGCGCCAGGTCGCCATAACGCCCTCAATGCCGCAGCGGCTGTGGCCGTCGCGACGGAAGAAGGCATTGATGATGATGCCATTCTGCGCGCGCTGGAAAGCTTCCAGGGCACCGGCCGTCGCTTCGACTTCCTCGGTGAATTCCCGCTGGACGCCGTGAACGGTAAAGCCGGCACTGCGATGCTGGTGGACGACTATGGCCACCATCCGACCGAAGTCGACGCCACCATTAAAGCCGCACGTGCAGGCTGGCCGGACAAAAATCTGGTGATGGTCTTCCAGCCGCACCGCTTCACGCGTACGCGCGATCTGTACGACGATTTCGCCAGCGTCCTGTCACAGGTAGACACCCTGTTAATGCTGGACGTGTACGCCGCAGGCGAGACGCCGATTCCGGGGGCCGACAGCCGTTCCCTGTGTCGTACCATCCGTGGACGCGGTAAAGTTGACCCTATTCTGGTTTCTGACCCAGCACAGGTGGCGGAAATTCTGGCACCGGTCCTGACAGGTAATGATTTGATTCTGATTCAGGGCGCGGGAAATATCGGCAAAATCGCCCGTACCTTAGCTGAAATCAAACTGAAGCCGCAAACCCAGGAGGATGAGCATCATGGCTGATAAGATTGCTGTCCTGTCTGGCGGCACCTCCGCCGAGCGCGAGGTTTCCCTGAATTCCGGCGCGGCTGTGCTGGCGGGCCTGCGCGAAGGTGGCGTCAATGCGCACCTGGTCGACCCAAAAGAGGTCGACGTGACGCAATTAAAAGCCATGGGTTTCGATAAAGTCTTTATCGCTTTGCATGGTCGCGGCGGCGAAGACGGCACCCTGCAGGGGCTTCTGGATTTGCTCGGCATGCCGTACACCGGCAGCGGCGTGATGGCCTCCGCTATCTCTATGGACAAACTGCGCAGCAAGCTTCTGTGGCAGGGCGCGGGGTTACCCGTTGCGCCATGGGTAGCACTGACGCGTCGCGAATTTGAATTGGGCCTGCCGGATAGCGTTAATACACGCATTGCTGAGCTGGGCTTACCGGTTATTGTAAAGCCCAGCCGGGAAGGTTCGAGCGTGGGAATGTCCAAAGTCGAGAAAGCTGAAGATCTTTCGTCCGCTTTAGCACTGGCATTTCAACATGATGAAGAAGTTCTGGTTGAAAAATGGCTCAGCGGGCCGGAATTTACCGTCGCGATGCTTGGCGAAGAAATTTTACCGTCAATTCGTATCCAACCGGCCGGAACCTTCTATGATTATGAGGCGAAGTATCTCTCTGATGAGACGCAATATTTCTGCCCTTGTGGTCTTGAAGCTGAGCGTGAAGCAGATTTACAGTCCCTGGTGCTTAAAGCCTGGCATATTCTGGGTTGTCAGGGCTGGGGACGCATCGACGTGATGCAGGACAGTGACGGACAATTTTATCTGCTGGAAGCGAATACCTCTCCGGGAATGACCAGCCACAGCCTTGTGCCGATGGCCGCGCGTCAGGCGGGGATGAGCTTCTCGCAGTTAGTCGTACGCATTCTGGACCAGGCGGGCTGATATGTCTCAGGCTGCATTGAACACGCGCAACCGCGATGACGAGGACGAATACGCCTCCTCACGCCGCAGTAATGGAACGCGTCTTGCAGGCATCATTTTCCTGCTCGGGGTGCTGTGCACCGTGTTTATCAGCGGCTGGATGGTCCTGGGCTGGATGGAAGATGCGCAGCGGTTGCCGCTTTCTAAGCTGGTGGTCACCGGTGAGCGTCACTACACGCGTAACGACGATATTCGCCAGTCAATTCTGGCGCTGGGCTCGCCTGGCACTTTTATGACGCAGGACGTCAACATTATCCAGAGCCAGATAGAACGTCTGCCATGGATAAAACAGGCGAGCGTAAGAAAGCAATGGCCTGATGAATTGAAGATTCATCTGGTTGAATATGTGCCCATTGCGCGTTGGAATGATCAGCACATGGTTGACGCAGACGGAAACTCCTTCAGCGTCCCGGCCGATCGTGTCAACAAGCAAAATTTACCGATGTTGTATGGCCCGGAAGGTAGCGAAAACGAGGTGTTACAAGGTTTTCGCGAAATGGGTCAGGTGCTGGCGAAGGACAGGTTTACGTTAAAAGATGCTGCCATGACGGCGCGCCGTTCCTGGCAGCTGACGTTAACGAACGGCATTAAGCTCAACCTGGGACGCGGCGACACAATGAAGCGTCTGGCGCGTTTTGTCGAACTTTACCCGGTTTTACAGCAGCAGGCACAGACTGACGGCAAACGGATAAGCTACGTTGATTTGCGCTATGACTCAGGCGCAGCAGTCGGTTGGGTACCGGCTCCGGTCGAGGAACCTAATCAGCAACAGAATCAGGCACAGGTACAGGCAGAACAACAATGATCAAGGCGACGGACAGAAAACTGGTAGTTGGACTGGAGATTGGCACCGCGAAGGTTGCCGCTTTAGTAGGGGAAGTTCTGCCCGACGGTATGGTCAATATCATTGGCGTAGGCAGTTGCCCGTCCCGTGGTATGGATAAAGGTGGGGTAAACGATCTTGAATCGGTGGTGAAATGCGTTCAGCGCGCCATCGATCAGGCTGAACTGATGGCAGATTGCCAGATTTCTTCTGTCTATCTGGCCCTTTCTGGTAAGCACATTAGCTGCCAGAACGAAATCGGTATGGTGCCGATTTCCGAAGAAGAAGTGACGCAGGAAGACGTTGAAAACGTCGTGCACACGGCGAAATCCGTGCGTGTCCGCGACGAGCATCGCGTGCTGCATGTCATTCCGCAGGAATATGCGATTGACTACCAGGAAGGGATCAAGAACCCGGTCGGTCTTTCTGGCGTACGTATGCAGGCAAAAGTGCACCTGATCACATGTCACAACGATATGGCGAAGAACATTGTAAAAGCCGTTGAACGTTGTGGCCTGAAAGTTGACCAACTTATTTTCGCCGGTCTGGCGGCAAGTTATTCCGTGCTGACCGAAGATGAACGTGAACTGGGTGTCTGTGTGGTCGATATTGGTGGTGGTACAATGGATATCGCCGTGTATACCGGCGGTGCGTTGCGCCACACGAAAGTGATCCCTTATGCCGGGAACGTTGTGACCAGCGATATTGCTTACGCTTTTGGTACGCCGCCGAGCGATGCAGAAGCGATTAAAGTGCGCCACGGCTGCGCGCTGGGGTCTATCGTTGGCAAAGATGAGAGCGTTGAAGTGCCGAGCGTCGGTGGTCGTCCACCGCGTAGCCTGCAGCGCCAGACGTTGGCAGAGGTGATAGAGCCGCGCTATACCGAGCTGCTCAACCTGGTCAACGAAGAGATTTTACAGTTACAGGAACAGCTTCGTCAGCAGGGCGTTAAACATCATCTTGCGGCGGGGATTGTATTAACCGGCGGTGCAGCGCAAATTGAAGGTCTTGCGGCCTGTGCTCAGCGCGTGTTCCATACGCAGGTGCGTATTGGTGCGCCGCTGAATATCACCGGTTTAACGGATTATGCTCAGGAGCCGTATTATTCAACGGCTGTGGGCCTGCTCCACTACGGGAAGGAATCTCATCTCAGTGGTGAAGCAGAAGTGGAAAAACGCGTCTCAGTGGGGTCGTGGGTCAAACGACTGAACAACTGGTTGCGAAAAGAGTTTTAATTTTTTTAAGAGACCGGAGAGAATTAGCGGTCTCGGGCGACAGGCACAACGGAGAGAGAAATTATGTTTGAACCTATGGAACTGACCAACGACGCGGTGATTAAAGTCATCGGCGTCGGTGGCGGCGGCGGTAACGCCGTAGAGCATATGGTGCGTGAACGCATTGAAGGTGTTGAATTCTTCGCAGTTAACACCGATGCGCAGGCACTGCGTAAGACAGCTGTTGGCCAGACTATCCAGATCGGCGGTGGTATCACCAAAGGGCTGGGAGCAGGGGCTAACCCGGAAGTCGGCCGTAATGCGGCTGAAGAAGATCGTGAAGCGCTGCGCGCTGCACTGGAAGGTGCGGACATGGTCTTCATCGCAGCAGGCATGGGTGGCGGTACCGGTACCGGCGCAGCACCTGTTGTGGCTGAAGTGGCAAAAGATTTAGGTATCCTGACCGTTGCTGTCGTGACCAAGCCTTTCAATTTTGAAGGCAAGAAGCGTATGGCCTTCGCGGAGCAGGGTATCACCGAGCTGTCCAAGCATGTGGACTCGCTGATCACCATCCCTAACGACAAGCTGTTGAAAGTTCTGGGTCGCGGTATTTCCCTGCTGGACGCATTCGGTGCAGCAAACGACGTGCTGAAAGGCGCGGTTCAGGGTATCGCTGAACTGATTACCCGTCCTGGCCTGATGAACGTTGACTTTGCAGACGTTCGCACCGTGATGTCCGAAATGGGCTACGCGATGATGGGCTCTGGCGTGGCGAGCGGTGAAGACCGTGCTGAAGAAGCGGCTGAAATGGCTATCTCTTCTCCACTGCTGGAAGATATCGATCTGTCTGGTGCGCGCGGCGTGCTGGTCAACATTACCGCTGGCTTTGACCTGCGTCTGGATGAGTTCGAAACCGTGGGGAACACCATCCGTGCGTTCGCCTCTGACAACGCTACCGTGGTAATCGGTACTTCCCTTGACCCTGAAATGAACGACGAGCTGCGTGTTACCGTTGTTGCGACCGGTATCGGTATGGACAAGCGTCCTGAGATCACCTTAGTGACCAACAAGCAGACTCAGCAACCGGTAATGGATCGTTACCAGCAGCACGGTATGTCTCCTCTGACTCAGGAGCAGAAACCGGCCGCGAAAGTGGTGAACGACCCAACGCCGCAAACGGCGAAAGAGCCAGATTATCTGGATATCCCGGCGTTCCTGCGTAAGCAAGCTGACTAAGAATTGGCTGGAATTAGGGGATTTGCGCTCTTTGTGCTAAACTGGCCCACCGTTAGTGATATACACTCTCGGTTGGATAGTTAATTTGGCGAGATTATACGATGATCAAACAAAGGACACTTAAACGTATCGTTCAGGCGACTGGTGTCGGTTTACATACCGGCAAGAAAGTCACGCTGACGTTACGCCCTGCGCCGGCCAATACCGGGGTCATCTATCGTCGCACCGACTTGAATCCACCGGTAGATTTTCCGGCCGATGCCAAATCTGTGCGTGATACTATGCTCTGTACTTGTCTGGTGAACGAGCATGACGTGCGGATTTCTACCGTAGAGCACCTGAACGCCGCCCTGGCGGGTCTGGGTATCGACAACATTATTGTTGAAGTCGATGCGCCAGAAATCCCGATTATGGATGGCAGTGCTGCACCGTTCGTCTATCTGTTGCTGGATGCCGGCATCGAAGAACTGAACTGCGCGAAGAAATTTGTACGCATCAAAGAGACCGTTCGCGTCGAAGATGGCGACAAGTGGGCTGAATTCAAACCGTACAATGGTTTCTCGTTGGACTTTACCATCGACTTTAACCATCCGGCGATTGACTCCAGCACCCAGCGCTATGCGATGAACTTCTCTGCCGATGCGTTTATGCGCCAGATCAGCCGAGCCCGTACATTTGGCTTCATGCGTGATATCGAATATCTGCAGTCCCGCGGCCTGTGCCTGGGCGGCAGCTTCGATTGTGCCATCGTTGTTGACGATTATCGCGTACTGAACGAAGACGGCCTGCGTTTCGAAGATGAATTCGTTCGTCACAAAATGCTGGATGCTATCGGCGACCTGTTCATGTGTGGTCACAACATCATTGGTGCATTTACCGCGTTCAAATCCGGTCATGCGCTGAACAACAAACTGTTGCAAGCCGTCCTGGCAAAACAGGAAGCCTGGGAATATGTGACCTTCGAAGACGAAGCTGAACTGCCGCTGGCTTTCAAAGCACCAAGCATGGTTCTGGCGTAACGGTTCAAACCGTTTCGTAAAAAAATCGACTGGTTAACCTGGTACTCTCTCCGACCAGGAAGACCAGTCGTTTTTATTTTTACCCTTCTTCGTTTACCCCTGCGGTATCTCTCGTTTGTCTTACTCAGAAAATTATGTGCGTTAGCTGCATTCTTGACCGTTTTTCTCCGCGGCGGCACCTCATTCCTGCTGATGTATATTGGCTTTAGTGGTACTATCTGGGCGCTAAAATGAATAACTGAACTCAGCCTCTGCAAGGCTGGCTTATTGGGTGGAGCAGGTGAGCGGAATACTGACGCGCTGGCGACAATTTGGCAGACGTTACTTCTGGCCGCATCTCTTATTAGGGATGGTCGCGGCGAGTTTCGGCTTGCCTGCGCTCAGCAACAGTGCCGAAGCGGCGGCGCCCGCAAAAACCTCCACCACTAAACACGATCTCAACACGCGGGTTAACTTTACTAACCTCGCGTGGCTTGAAGCCAGTCGCCGCCCAAACTTCACCGTCGATTACTGGCACCAGCACGCTATCCGCACCGTTATCCGCCATCTGTCCTTTGCGATGGCACCGCAGGCCATGCCTGTTGCGGAAGAGGCGCTGCCGGTGCAGGCTCAGCATCTTGCCCTGCTGGACACGCTCAACGCGCTGCTCACGCAGGACAGCCAGCCGCCGGTCATGGTTCGTCAGACAACGCAGCGTGCGTTTGTTTCACCAGCTTCATTCTCTGTTTCAACCTGGATTAGCCAGGCTCACGGCATTCGTGCCGGGCCGCAACGCCTCAGCTAAATTAACTTTTTCAATACCTTAATTTATCTGCCCACAATGGGGCGTTTGAGAATTTATTATGCTAATCAAATTGTTAACTAAAGTTTTTGGTAGTCGTAACGATCGTACCCTGCGCCGTATGCGCAAAGCTGTTGCCGTCATCAACGGTATGGAACCGGCGATGGAGAAGCTCTCTGATGACGAGCTAAAAGCGAAAACGGCGGAATTCCGTGCGCGTCTGGAAAAAGGTGAAACCTTAGAAAGTCTGATCCCGGAAGCGTTTGCTGTCGTGCGCGAAGCGAGTAAGCGCGTATTCGGCATGCGTCACTTCGACGTCCAGCTGCTGGGTGGTATGGTGCTCAACGAGCGCTGCATCGCGGAAATGCGTACCGGTGAAGGTAAAACCCTGACCGCAACGCTGCCGGCTTACCTGAACGCGCTGACCGGTAAAGGCGTTCACGTGGTTACCGTCAACGACTATCTGGCGCAGCGTGACGCCGAAAACAACCGTCCACTGTTCGAATTCCTCGGTATGACCGTCGGCATCAACATGTCCGGCCTGCCTGCGCCAGCCAAGCGCGAAGCGTATAACGCGGACATCACCTACGGCACCAACAACGAATACGGCTTCGACTACCTGCGTGACAACATGGCGTTCAGCCCGGAAGAGCGCGTACAGCGTAAGCTGCACTATGCGCTGGTGGATGAGGTTGACTCCATCCTGATCGATGAAGCGCGTACCCCGCTGATCATCTCCGGCCCGGCTGAAGACAGCTCCGAGATGTACCGTAAAGTCGACAAAATCATTCCACACCTGCTGCGCCAGGAGAAAGAGGACTCGGATACCTTCCAGGGTGAAGGTCACTTCTCCGTAGATGAAAAAGCGCGCCAGGTGAACCTGACCGAACGTGGTCTGGTGAAAATTGAAGAGCTGCTGGTAGCTGAAGGCATCATGGAAGAGGGCGAGTCCCTGTACTCCCCGAGCAACATCATGCTGATGCACCACGTGACCGCTGCACTGCGCGCCCACGCGCTGTTCACCCGCGACGTCGATTACATCGTTAAAGACGGCGAAGTGATCATCGTCGATGAACACACCGGCCGTACCATGCAGGGACGTCGCTGGTCTGACGGTCTGCATCAGGCTGTGGAAGCCAAAGAAGGTGTGGATATTCAGAATGAAAACCAGACGCTGGCGTCTATCACCTTCCAGAACTACTTCCGTCTGTACGAGAAGCTGGCGGGGATGACCGGTACTGCTGATACCGAAGCGTTTGAATTCAGCTCCATCTACAAGCTGGATACCGTGGTCGTTCCAACCAACCGTCCGATGATCCGTAAGGATATGCCGGATCTGGTGTACATGACCGAAGCGGAAAAAATTCAGGCGATCATCGAAGATATTCGCGACCGCACTGCCAATGGCCAGCCGGTTCTGGTGGGGACCATCTCCATCGAGAAATCTGAAGTGGTTTCTCACGAGCTGACTAAAGCAGGTATCAAACATAACGTTCTGAACGCCAAATTCCACGCCAAAGAAGCGGACATTGTTGCGCAGGCGGGTTATCCGGCTGCCGTAACCATTGCCACCAACATGGCGGGTCGTGGTACCGATATTATGCTGGGCGGTAGCTGGCAGGCTGAAGTGGCGGAGCTTGAAAACCCAACGCCAGAACAGATTGCGCAGATCAAAGCCGACTGGCAGGTTCGTCATGACGCCGTCCTGGCTTCCGGCGGTCTGCACATCATCGGTACAGAGCGTCACGAGTCTCGTCGTATCGATAACCAGCTGCGTGGCCGTGCGGGTCGTCAGGGTGATGCCGGTTCATCCCGCTTCTACCTGTCTATGGAAGATGCGCTGATGCGTATTTTCGCCTCCGACCGCGTGTCCGGCATGATGCGTAAGCTGGGGATGAAACCTGGCGAAGCCATTGAGCACCCGTGGGTGACTAAAGCGATCGCTAACGCACAGCGTAAAGTGGAAAGCCGCAACTTTGATATTCGTAAGCAGCTGCTGGAATATGATGATGTGGCTAACGATCAGCGTCGTGCAATCTATACTCAGCGTAACGAACTGCTGGACGTGTCCGACGTGAGCGAAACCATCAACAGCATTCGTGAAGATGTGTTTAAAGCCACCATCGACGCGCATATTCCACCGCAGTCTCTGGAAGAGATGTGGGATATCGAAGGCCTGCAGGAACGTCTGAAAAATGACTTTGACCTCGATCTGCCAATCAAAGAGTGGCTGGATAAAGAGCCTGAGCTGCACGAAGAGACCCTGCGCGAACGTATCTTTGAAACCGCGCTGGACGTCTACAAGCGTAAGGAAGAGGTTGTTGGCGCTGAAATGATGCGTCATTTCGAAAAAGGCGTAATGCTGCAGACGCTCGACTCCCTGTGGAAAGAGCACCTGGCGGCGATGGACTACCTGCGTCAGGGTATTCACCTGCGTGGCTATGCGCAGAAAGATCCGAAGCAGGAATACAAGCGTGAATCCTTCTCCATGTTTGCCTCGATGCTGGAATCACTGAAGTACGAAGTGATCAGCACCCTGAGCAAGGTTCAGGTGCGTATGCCGGAAGAAGTGGAAGCGATGGAGCAGCAGCGTCGTGAAGAAGCCGAGCGTCTGGCACAGATGCAACAGCTGAGTCATCAGACCGACGACAGCGAAGCCGCAGCGGCGATCGCCGCGCAGACCGGCGATCGTAAAGTGGGTCGTAACGATCCTTGCCCGTGTGGTTCCGGTAAAAAGTACAAGGCGTGCCACGGCCGCCTGAGCTAAGTTCATAAAAAAACAAAAAGGCGCAGATATCTGCGCCTTTTTTATGGAAGTGACAATATGAAAATACTGCAAATTGCCGTCGGGATTATTCGCAACCCGCAAAACCAAATCTTCATCACTCAGCGCGCCGCCGACGCCCATATGGCGAACAAGTGGGAGTTTCCAGGCGGTAAAATCGAGTCAGGTGAAACGCCGGAAGAGGCGCTGGTTCGGGAGCTTCAGGAAGAGGTGGGGATCACGCCGCTTAGCGCAACGCTGTTTGATAAGCTTGAGTACCAGTTTCCGGACAGGCACATTACGCTGTGGTTCTGGCTGGTGGAAAACTGGGAGGGAGAACCCTGGGGAAAAGAGGGACAGCCGGGTAACTGGGTGGAACTTCAGGCAAGTGATGCCGAAAAATTCCCGCCAGCTAATGAACCCGTGATCCTGCGGTTAGTCGCACAACCGTAGGCCTGCTGAGCGAAGCGCCAGCAGGCTTTACAGATTACTGCTGGGTTTCACTCCAGTCATCGCTGTCCGAGAGATCGCCTTCGCTAGGTATGCGTTTCTCTTCCGCCGCCCATTCGCCCAGGTCAATGAGCTGGCAGCGCTTGCAGCAGAATGGGCGGAACGGACTGACTTCGCCCCAGACAACGGTTTTGCCACAGGTTGGGCAGCTTACGGTGGTGACATCAGACATCGGCACTCCTTAACAACAGGCCAGTTCAAAATCGAGACGTTCCGGCACGGTGCCATTTTCACTGTCCAGCGGCATAAAGCGAATCGCAAAGCGGCTCTTATGCCCGGAAATCTGTGGGTAAAGCTGTTCGCCGAGAGACAGGTTGAGACGCAGAAGATCGGCATCATCACCGTTATCCTGGAAGAAACCATTCAGGCTGGTTTGCTTGCGGAACGGCGCAGAGTTACGGATCAGATCGAGGATCAGCGACAGCGTCTGGTGCATTGGCTCCAGGCTTGCCAGCCAGCTGTTTACTTGTGCGTCACGCTGCGCCTGTGGCATATGTAGCCACATATGCAGCGTCGGCAGGTCGAAGCTACAGCAGCCGCCAGGGATGCTCAGACGCTGGCGCACCAGGCCAATCAGGCGGTCTTCACGCAAAAACTGCCCGACGCGCGGCGCGGCCATCAGGACGGCACTGCTGCTTTTCAACTGCTGGCGGAGCGCGTCGATACGGCTCTGATCTACGCCGGGGACCTCCGTCCATGCCTGTAATTTACGCTGCTGGCGCTCCAGCTCTTTGAGTAATTCTGTGCGGACATCGCCGCGTTCAATCACATCCAGCAGATCGCCTACGTTGCGGAAGAAGTGCAGCGCGGTGGCATGATCGTTAACAGGCAGATGTTGTGAAAGTTGTTGAATAAGGAATTCGATGCGCAGCCAGGTGCGCATTTTTTCGTTGAGCGGATGCTCAAAAAGGATGTGTGTCGACATTATGGTTTTTCCTGTGCAACGGCCTGCGCGGCGAACGTCAGATACTGCGCGTGCAGACGGGCAACATCCGATGCAATGGCATCTGGTGCGCCGTTATTATCAATAACATCATCCGCCACGGCAAGGCGCTGAGCGCGCGTAGCCTGAGCGGCAAGAATTTGTTCAGCATGCTCCCGCGAGACGCGATCGCGCGTCATGGTTCTCTGGATTTGCGTTTCGGGTGCGACATCAATCACCAGCACACGATCGGCTTTCTTCTGCAGCTGATTTTCAACCAGTAGCGGAACCACCCACAGGACATAGGGCGAGCGGGCTGCGGCTATCTGACGTTGAGTTTCCTGGTGGATGATGGGGTGGAGCAGGGCATTAAGCCAGTCTTTTTCCGCAGAATCAGAAAAAATACATTCGCGAAGCTGACGGCGATTCAGTGTGCCATCGGCACTGATGACTGCCTGACCAAAATGTTCTGCGATGGCCTTTAGCGCGGGTGTATTGGGCTCTACCACCTGGCGGGCAATGATATCGGCATCAATAATCGTGATACCCAAACGAGAGAACGCGTCCGCAACGGTACTTTTGCCACTACCGATGCCGCCGGTTAATGCGACGATATACCCCATTAATTCAAATCCTGGGAATTATTCATTATTAAAATCAATTAATTAAAACGCTTAGGTGCGCCGGCAACTGTTTGGCCCTATTTACCTGCTTTTTACCAGGTAAATTTATAGGATTGTAGCGTAAAAAAAGAGAATTTCGCAGTCTTGCGGAGCAGGTATTAGTGCGTATGATAACGTCACTGGAGTTGTGCTTTTAACATATTTGCCTCTAACCCCAGGAATCCGCACATGCGTATCGAAGAAGATCTGAAGTTAGGTTTCAAAGACGTTCTTATCCGCCCTAAACGCTCTACACTGAAAAGTCGCTCAGACGTTGAACTCGAACGTCAATTCACCTTTAAGCATTCCGGTCAGACCTGGTCTGGCGTGCCGATCATCGCTGCCAACATGGATACTGTGGGAACCTTTGAGATGGCAACCGCCCTGGCACAGTTCGACATTCTCACCGCCGTGCACAAACATTACAGCCCTGAAGAGTGGAATGCGTTTGTTGCGTCCGCGCCTGCTGACGTGGTGAAGCATGTGATGGTTTCTACCGGCACTTCCGATGCGGATTTCGAGAAGACCAAACAGATCCTGAACGCTAACCCGGCGCTCAACTTCGTTTGTATTGACGTGGCGAACGGTTACTCCGAGCACTTCGTGCAGTTCGTCAGCAAGGCGCGTGAAGCCTGGCCGACGAAAACCATCATCGCGGGCAACGTGGTGACCGGTGAAATGTGTGAAGAGCTGATCCTTTCCGGTGCAGATATCGTGAAAGTGGGTATTGGCCCGGGCTCCGTGTGCACGACCCGCGTCAAAACCGGCGTCGGTTATCCGCAGCTCTCTGCAGTCATTGAATGCGCCGACGCGGCGCACGGTCTGGGCGGCCAGATCATCAGCGATGGCGGCTGCACCATGCCGGGCGACGTTGCGAAAGCTTTCGGCGGCGGCGCCGACTTTGTGATGCTCGGCGGTATGCTGGCTGGACACGAAGAGAGCGGTGGTACCGTTGTTGAAGAAAATGGAGAGAAATTTATGCTGTTCTACGGCATGAGCTCTGAATCCGCGATGACCCGTCACGTCGGGGGCGTGGCAAAATACCGTGCGGCAGAAGGCAAAACCGTGAAGCTGCCTCTGCGCGGCCCGGTTGAATACACCGCGCGCGATATCCTCGGCGGCCTGCGCTCGGCCTGCACCTACGTTGGGGCATCCCGCCTGAAAGAGCTGACGAAACGTACGACGTTTATTCGCGTTCAGGAACAGGAAAACCGCGTATTCAATAGTCTGTAATGGCTTCTGCTGGCGCATGCCCGTGCGCCAGCACTGTTTAGCACTAACCCGCGCTCATCGCATCTCCCAGATGGAAAATCGGCAGGTACATTGCCACCACCAGCGTGCCGATGATGACCCCTGTCACAATCAGAAGCACTGGCTCGAGAAGTGCCGCCAGATTATCTGCCCGTTGAAAGGTCTGTTCCGTGTGGTGCCGGGCGAGATTTTCCAGCATGATGTCCAGCGCACCTGACATTTCGCCGGTTCGTAAAAGCTGAATACACAGCGGGGTAAAGATGGCCGCTTTCTGAAAGGATGACCAGACGGGGAGACCTTTTTCAATGTCCTCGCGAACGCTGCGGAGTATTCCCCGCCAATAGCGACTTTCAACGGTCTCCTCTGCGCTCTCCAGGCCCTGTAAAAAGGGGATACCTGCCTGCTGCGTGAGTGACAGCACGGTAAAGATGTGTCCCAGCTTTTGGCCTTTTGCCAGCGCGCCCATCACGGGCGTATGGATCAGCATGCGCTGCCAGCGAGGGTTCTGCCTCAAAGCCCAGGCGGCGGCTAAGGGCATTAATAACGCGACGAACAACGCGAGGGCATAGGACTGGATAAATGCGGCCATCCCCATGACCATTTGTGTCAGCATCGGAAGCGGCGTGTTAAACGTTTTGTAGATCGCGGCAAACTCGGGCAAGACCAGAATGACCATCGCCAGCACCACGAGTACGGCCAGCGTCAGGACGATCGCCGGATAGCGCAGGGCCTTTTTCACCTTATCTCTGAGCTGCTGCTGCGCTTTTTGCTGCTGCGCGAGCTGGCGGCAGCACTCCTCCAGTTTCCCTGTGAGCTCACCGGTTTTCACCATCGAGACATGCAGTGGGCTAAACACCGCTGGCCACTTTTTTAGCGACTCAGAAAAGGGGGATCCCTCACTGAGCTCATCGGCAATGCTTTGCAGCAGCGCCTGCCACGGTTTTAACGGATGTTGCTCTGCCAGCATCTGCAGGCTGTGGGACAACGTCAGCCCCGCCTGCAGAAGCGTTGCGAGCTGGCGAAACATCTCGTAGCAGTGATGCGGCCGCCAGCGGTGCCGCTGAGCGCATCGGGTAAGCGCCAGAGGATGGAGATCGCTACGCATCAGCCTGGTGAAGGCGGCATTGCGGTCTGTGGCCCAGAGTGTTCCGCTTTGGGGTTCACCTTCTTTGGTGAGCGCTCGCCAGCGCCAGAGCTGATTAGCAGCCATCCGGCATTCCCAGCACGCGCACCAGCTCTTCGATCGTGGTCAGCCCTTTTTCGACGGCCATGCAGCCGTGCTCAAAAAGAGAAATCATTCCCGCCTGCCGGGCACTCGCCTCTATCACTTCGATTCCCGCCCCGCTGGCAATGGCCTGGCGCAGGGCATTGTCGATCGCCAGTACTTCAAAAATGGCAACGCGGCCATAAAAACCGTGATAACAGCGATCGCAGCCGGTGGGCTGCCAGCGTGGAAGCGGTCTGGACCATACGGCGCGCGGTAATTCAGCATGCTCGCTGGCTTCCCGGCGACAGTGCGGACACAAACGCCGGACCAGTCTCTGGGCAATCACCATCGACAGCGCGGAAGATATCATCCAGCGCGCGACGCCCATCTGCTCCAGGCGAATCAGGGTTTCCGTCGTCGAGTTGGTGTGCAGCGTTGACAGCACCAGATGACCGGTCTGGGCGGCATTAATGGCAATTTCTGCCGTTTCACCGTCACGGATTTCGCCGACCATAATGATGTCTGGATCCTGACGCAGCAGCGCCCTCAGCACGCTCTGGAATGTTAAACCCGCCCGGGGATTAATCTGCGTCTGGTTTAATCCCGCAAGGGGGATCTCAATCGGATCCTCCACGCTACAGATGTTGACGTCAGGGGTATTACGCGCCTGCAGCGCGCTGTACAGCGTCACGGTTTTGCCGCTGCCGGTAGGGCCGGTGACCAGAATCAGCCCCTGCGGCTGGTGGAGAACCTCATTGAAAAAGGCCAGTTGTTCTGCGCTCATGCCAAGCGCTTTCGGCTCAAGAGCCTGTTGAACCTGATGCAGGAGACGCAGCACAATTTTCTCGCCACCGCTGCAGGGAAGCGTCGCGATCCGAAACGAGACCGGCTCGTTTGCCAGCTCAATCGTAAACTGACCGTCCTGAGGTAAACGACGTTCAGCAATATCCAGGTTACCCAGCACCTTTAAACGTGCGCTGAACAGGCTTGCCAGCGAGGCGGAAAGCGGAGGCTGGGGGCAAAGAACCCCGTCGATGCGTAACCGAATCTGGCATGCATGCTCCATCGGTTCGATATGAATGTCGGAGGCGCGCTGGTTGATTGCCTGCTGCAGCGTGTGGTTGAGGATATCCACCGTCGAGTGTGTTTGCGAAACGACGGGCAGATGCGATTGTGACGTTAGCTGCCGGTGTTTTTCCATGCGCTCAGCGCTCCAGCACTCAATATCAATCCGTTTCTGGGTCGCGAAGCGCAGCGCCTCCATGAGTTCAGCCGCGGGGCTGCCCACGACGGCGATGCTGACCATGTCACTGTCGCTGGTGAGCAGCAGTGCGTGATGGCGCTGACAAAGCGCCACGAGTTGATCGGTATTCATTATCCGCTCCTCAGTTATTGTCGAAGCGGAAAACGTCTTCGCAGGCCTGTTTCAGGGCGCTGTCAGCACTGATGTTGCAGTCGCGCGTCCAGCCCGTCATACCGTTGCCGTCGCTCCACCGTGGCGTCATGGTTACCGTCAGCCCGTTAAGACTCTCCTGTCCTGTTAAGGTCACGGTCCCTTTCGCCACGCTCATTCCTGAAACGTAGCGTGTCGTGGTGGGGGAAGGGATACCGTTACTGCCGGCGTCGCAGCTCTCCACGCCACCGTGATCCAGCGCGCAAAGCTCGATGGCCGTGCGGTAGGGAACGAAGGTTTGCAGCATATCGGTCAGCGCCGCCTTGCGCAGGTAGTTCTGATAGGCGGGAACGCCGATAGCGCTCAGAATCGCAATGATGCCAATGACCACCATCAGCTCAATGAGTGTGAAGCCTTGTTGTCTGTCCATATCTGCTCCTTATGCAAAGTGGCGCTACTTTGTCAGCGAGAAAGAGCAGAAACGAGAGGCAAAAAGGGGAACGGGAAGGAGGCTTCAGAGAATTTATTCAGTGTTGCAGGGAAGAACAGCGGATCTGCGAGCGGGGCTGAAATTCCCCTCTCCGGGTGGAGAGGGGAGAATGCGTTATTTGAAGCGCATTGAGAGGTCGAGGGCGCGAACGTGTTTGGTCAACGCGCCGACGGAGATGTAATCCACGCCGGTTTCGGCGAATTCACGGATCGTTTCGAAAGTGACGTTCCCGGACACTTCAAGCTGGGCCCGGCCGTTAGTCAGTTTTACCGCCTCGCGCATCTGCTCTGTTTCGAAGTTATCGAGCATGATGATATCGGCCCCGGCCTTAATCGCCTGCTCCAGCTCTTCCAGACTTTCGACCTCTACCTCGACAGGCACATCCGGGTGCAGCCAGAAGGCTTTCTCCACCGCCTGACGCACGGAGCCAGAGGCAATAATGTGGTTCTCTTTAATCAGGAAGGCGTCGGATAAGCCCAGGCGATGGTTTGCGCCGCCGCCGCACAGCACCGCATACTTCAGCGCGGTGCGCAGGCCCGGCAGCGTTTTGCGGGTATCCAGCAGCTGGGTGCGGGTACCGGCCAGCAGGTCAACGTAGCGACGCACTTCGCTGGCCACGCCAGAGAGCGTTTGTACAAAATTGAGCGCGGTACGTTCGCCGGTCAGCAAGACGCGGGAAGGACCGTCCAGTTCAAACAGCGGCTGGTTTGCCGTAATTGCATCGCCGTCTTCAACGTGCCAGATAATCTGCACATCATCACCCGCCAGCTGGGTAAAGACCTCTTCAACCCAACGCTTGCCGCAAAAAACGCCGTCTTCACGGGTGATAATGACCGCGTGCGAGCGCGTCTCTTTTGGCAACAATTGTGCGGTAATATCCTTATCAGCGTTAACGTCACCGCCCAGATCTTCTTTCAAAGCATGGGAGACGCTTGCCGGAATATCCATATTAATACGTTCCAGAAGCGCTTCACGTCGGTGGTCGGGGTTGTAGCGGCGAGGCGGCATGATAAAACTCCAAATTGGTAACGAATCATAATATTGAAACATGCTACTCTGAACCGAGTCATTGCACCATACAGAAGGAGTTCCAGCATGTTGTTAGAAAACGGATGGCTGGTGGATGCGCGGCACGTGCCCTCGCCGCACCACGATTGCCGCCCGGAGGATGAAAAGCCCACACTGCTGGTGGTTCATAATATTAGTCTCCCGCCGGGTGAATTTGGCGGCCCGTGGATCGATGCGTTATTCACAGGAACGATTGATCCCGATGCTCATCCCTTCTTTGCTGAAATTGCACATCTGCGCGTATCGGCTCACTGCCTGATTCGTCGCGATGGTGAAGTGGTTCAGTATGTTCCCTTTGATAAGCGCGCCTGGCATGCCGGCGTGTCGATGTATCACGGGCGCGAACGGTGCAACGATTTTTCTATCGGAATCGAACTGGAAGGCACGGATACGACGCCCTACACCGATTCACAGTATCAACAGCTAGCGGCAGTGACCCGCACGCTTATCGGACTCTACCCGGCTATCGCCGAAAATATCACGGGACACAGTGATATAGCCCCGGAGAGAAAAACCGATCCCGGCCCGGCCTTTGACTGGTCCCGGTTTCGCGCCATGCTCACCGCGTCGTCAGAATAAGGAGATACCATGACGTTGTTTACCATGCTGCTGGTTATCATCGCTGAACGCCTGTTTAAGCTCGGCGAGCACTGGCATCTGGATCACCGGCTGGAGGTATTATTCCGCCGTATCAAACATTTTTCCATGCTGCGCACGCTGCTGATGATGGCAGGGGTGATGGCCATTACGTTCCTGCTCCTGCGTTCGCTGTACGGACTCTTTTTCAACGTGCCGCTGCTGGTGGTATGGATCCTGCTTGGGGTGCTGTGCATTGGCGCAGGCAAGGTGCGTTTACACTATCACGCATACCTGAAAGCCGCCTCCCGTGACGATGCCCATGCGCGCGGTGCCATGGCGAGCGAGCTGACGATGATCCACGGCGTGCCGCCGGACTGTGACGAGCGCGAATTCCTGCGCGAGCTGCAAAACGCGCTGCTGTGGATTAACTTCCGTTACTATCTTGCGCCGCTGTTCTGGTTTGTAGTGGGGGGCCCGCTGGGGCCGGTACTGCTGATGGGATATGCGTTCCTGCGCGCCTGGCAGACCTGGCTTGCCCGTTATCTGACGCCGCATGAACGCCTGCAGTCCGGTATTGATGCCATCCTGCACGTGATCGACTGGCTCCCGGTGCGTCTGGTAGGCGTGGTGTACGCGTTAATTGGTCACGGTGAAAAAGCGCTGCCCGCATGGTTCGCTTCTCTTGCCGATCGCCATACGTCGCAGTACCAGGTGCTAACGCGTCTGGCGCAGTTCTCGCTGGCGCGTGAGCCGCATACCGACAAGATTGAAACGCCGAAAGCCGCTGTTTCCATGGCGAAGAAAACGTCGTTTGTGGTGGTGGTTATCGTGGCGCTGCTGACTATCTACGGCACGCTGGTGTAGGCCAGCGCGCCGCAAAGGCTAAAGCGTATCCGCGGGCGGGATGCCGAAATCAGGCATCCCGCTTTCATTCCAGCGGACAAGCTTCAGTCGGGTATGGCGATTCGGATCGTACAGCGAGTCGCCCTCAATTTCGGTGTAATTCCGCGCGTGATACACCAGCACATCGTCCCCTTCCGGCGTTTGCGTAAAGCTGTTATGGCCCGGGCCGTACTGGCGATTTTCGTAGCTGGTCACGAATACGGGATGCGGAGATTTTTGCCAGTTCAATGGGTTTTGCGGATCCGCGTTCAGGTCTATCCACAGCAGCCCCATGCAGTAGTTCTCGTCGGTAGCGCTGGCGGAATAGCTGATAAACAGCTTATCGCCGTGAACCAGTACCGCCGGGCCTTCGTTGACCCAAAACCCGCGACGCTCCCAGTCGTATTCCGGCTTGCTGAGCATCACCGGCTCGCCTTTCAGCGTACACGGGTCCGCCATTTCACACAGATAAAGGTTGGAGTTTCCGGTGATATCCGGCGCTTTTTGCGCCCACAGATACCAGCGTTTCCCCTGATGCAAAAAGGTGGTGGCGTCCAGGGCGAAGGTATCGAAAGGCGTTTTGATCTGCCCTTTTTCCACCCACGTGCCGGTAAGCGGATCGCTGTCGGCACATTCAATGGCAAACATGCGGTGCTGGAACATCCCGAGCGCGTCGAGCGCCTGGGTGTGCGCCGCAGCAAAATAGATGTACCACTTCCCGTCAATGTGGTGCAGTTCCGGCGCCCAAATCAGCTGGCTCATTGGTCCGGTCTCGGGTTTACACCAGACCACCACTTCTTCGGCATGACGTAAGCCTTCCAGCGACGCTGCGCGGCGGATCGCCAGCCTGTCGTACTCCGGCACGGAGGCGATAAAATAGTACTGCCCCTCGTGATGTAAAATGTACGGATCGGCGCGTTGTTCGATAAACGGGTTTGGCCAGGTTTGCATTCGGCTTTCCTTATTTAGTCTCAGCAGCTTTCAGTTCCTGATAATCGTTCAGCTCTTGATAGTTGTTGCGGCGTTTTTCCAGATCGGACTGGATCTGCTTCATGGTTTCACGATCCACCTTCAGCAGTCGTACTACACCCGCGGTAATTAAGTATCCAATGCCGGGAATGACGGTAAAGAGCAGCACGATCCCGTTAATGGCGTCCGCGCTCTGCGCTTTTGCTCCCGCATCATAACCGTACCAGGAGAGCAGGAAGCCGACCATCGCCCCGGCAATCGCTAGCCCCAGCTTCAGGAAGAAGATGTTGCCGGAGAAGCTGATCCCGGTGATGCGCTTACCGGTCTTCCACTCGCCGTAGTCGTCCACGTCGGCCATCAGCGACCAGTGCAGCGGAGACGGGATCTGGTGCAGGATGTTCAGCAGGAAGTAGAGCACCACGATGGTGGCGGTGGCTTTCGGGTCGAAGAAATAAAAGGCGGTTGAGAAAATCGCCAGAACGATATTGGTCCAGAAGAAGACCTTGAGCTTGCACCAGCGGTCGGTCAGCACTTTTGCCAGCACGCTGCCGAGCATCATGCCGACCACGCCCAGGCTGATAAACAGCGTGGCGAAATGGGTGCTCTGGCCCATCACCCAGGTGACGTAATACATGGTGGCTGCCATGCGGATAAAGCCCGGGCAGACGTTGCACAGGGTCAGGAGCAGAATACGTACCCACTGGTCGTTCTTCCACACGTCTTTCAGATCGTTTTTCAGCTCGTCGTTGGTCTGTACCGCCGGGCGCACGCGCTCGCGCACGGTGGCGAAGCAGAACAGGAACATGCAGGTTCCAATCAGCGCCAGGACGGTCATCGCCATCTGGTAACCTTTGGCTTTGTTATCCCCGCCAAACCAGTCGGCCATCGGCAGCAGCGTTAATGAGAGCAGCAGCGTGGCGATGCCGACCAGCACGAAGCGATACGACTGGCAGGCCACGCGTTCTTTTGGATCGTTGGTGATCACCCCGCCCAGCGAGCAGTAGGGAATGTTGATGGCCGTATAGGTCAAAGAGAGCAGGAAGTAGGTGACAAACGCATAGATAACTTTGCTGTTATAGCTCCACTCCGGTGTGGTGAACATCAGAATGCTGAACAGCGCGTAGGGGAAAGCGATCCACAGCAGCCATGGACGAAACCGACCATATTTGCTGCGGGTACGGTCAGCAATCGCGCCCATGATCGGGTCCGTTACGGCGTCAATCACTCGCACGGAAAGCAGCAGCACGCCAACCAGCGCAGGGGCGAGGCCAAAAATATCCGTATAAAAATAGTTAACAAACAGCATGATGGCACCGAAGATGATGTTGCATCCCGCGTCGCCCATCCCATAGCCGATCTTTTCTTTTACTGACAGTGTGTTGTTATCCATCGACAGCTCTCCGGTTTACGGTATGGAGAGAATTATTTGCTGGCAAAGGAATATATGCGTTGCAGTATCAGGGCGGTGATATGGATAAATGGGCTGTGGGCGTGAAAGTGTGAGGGAGGTAACAACGCGCGGCACCCGCAAAAGCAGGCGCCGCGGAGAGAGGCTTAGTGTGCTTTCATGGCATTACGACTTTTCTGGCTGAAGAGATAGCCTACGCCAAGGATCGCAATCCAGACCGGGATCAGGTAGACGGAAATCGCCATACCCGGGGTGATCAGCATGATCACCAGCACGGCCGCCATGAACACCAGGCACACCCAGTTGCCCAGCGGATAGAGCAGGGCAGGGAAGCGGGTGGTGACGCCCTGCTGCTGCTTGGCGCGGCGAAACTTCATGTGCGCCAGGCTGATCATCGCCCAGTTGATGACCAGGGCAGAGACCACCAGTGCCATCAGCAGGCCAAACGCCGATTCCGGTGCCATATAGTTAATGAGCACGCACAGCGCGGTCACAACCGCCGAAACCAGAATTGTGTTTACCGGCACGCCGCGTTTATCGACGTTGAGCAGCGCTTTAGGCGCGTTGCCCTGCTGGGCCAGGCCGAACAGCATGCGGCTGTTGCAGTATACGCAGCTGTTGTAAACGGAGAGCGCTGCTGTCAGAACAACCACGTTGAGTGCGTTTGCTACAAAGGTATCGCCCAGCTCGTGGAAGATCAGCACAAACGGGCTGGTGTCGGCGGTCACGCGCGTCCACGGCAGCAGGGAGAGCAGCACGGCCAGCGAGCCCACATAGAAGATCAGAATGCGGTAGATAACCTGGTTAGTGGCTTTTGGAATGCTCTGCTCCGGGTTGTCGGCTTCAGCGGCGGTGATGCCCACCAGCTCGAGTCCGCCGAAGGAGAACATGATGATGGCCATCATCATCACCAGGCCCGTCATGCCGTGAGGCAGGAAGCCGCCCTGTTCCCAGAGGTTGCGCACGGTTGCCTGCGGGCCGCCGTTGCCGCTGAACAGCAGCCAGCCGCCGAAGATGATCATCGCCACAACGGCAATGACCTTGATGATAGCGAACCAGAACTCCATCTCACCGAACACTTTTACGTTGGTCAGGTTAATGGCGTTAATAATGACGAAGAAAGCCGCTGCGGAGGCCCAGGTTGGGATCTCGGGATACCAGAACTGAATGTATTTCCCGACGGCGGTAAGCTCGGCCATGGCAACCAGAACGTACAGCACCCAGTAGTTCCAGCCCGAGGCGAAACCGGCAAAGCTGCCCCAATATTTATAGGCAAAGTGGCTGAAGGAGCCTGCGACCGGCTCTTCAACGACCATTTCACCCAGCTGGCGCATAATCAGAAAGGCAATAAAGCCGGCAATCGCGTAACCCAAAATAATGCCGGGACCGGCTGACTGGATAACGGATGCGCTGCCCAGAAACAGGCCGGTACCAATCGCACCGCCCAGTGCGATGAGCTGTATATGGCGGTTTTTAAGCCCGCGCTTTAGCTGATCGCCGTGCTGTTGAGCTTCCATTTGAAACCTCGTGTGTGGTTGTTATGTTCACGCTGTGCGTGTGTAATTATGAAAATCCATATTCTGTATTTATTTCTTTACGGTTAACGAGACCGAAAAAAGCGGACATGACTTCCGTAAGCGCAAGAATAGTGGTAAGCGCCTGCGAATGCACCTGCTTTATGAAGGGGTGATGACGACTTGAATAAAAAGAAAGCATTTGTAAATCGGCCCGCTCATTCTTCCTAACCCAACCTATAGAATAGAAATGCTCCATAAGTGGGCGAATTTTCATTATTTGCCTTGTTGAATCGCTTCAGATTGCAAAAGCCCTCGTTTCATTATGGTTAAAACTCCCTCTTTGGGAGTAATCAACTCATTTGTGCAAAGTTACATTTCTGAAACGTTATTTCTGTAAGGTTGTTAAAATGTGCAGGGTTTACTGATTTCAATCAAAACCAATATGGACAGAAGGTGAATACTTTGTTACTTTAGCGATACGAAATAGAAATTGGTAAGACCAATTGACTCCGGGCAAAAAGGCGTAAGACAGGGAATATGGCCTACAGCAAAATTCGCCAACCAAAACTATCTGATGTGATTGAGCAGCAGCTGGAGTTTTTAATCCTCGAAGGGACTCTGCGCCCGGGTGAGAAACTTCCGCCAGAACGCGAGCTGGCAAAACAGTTCGACGTTTCACGTCCCTCTCTGCGTGAGGCGATTCAACGTCTCGAAGCAAAGGGCTTGCTGCTTCGTCGCCAGGGCGGCGGAACCTTTGTGCAAAACAGCCTGTGGCAGAGCTTCAGCGATCCGCTGGTAGAACTTCTCTCTGACCACCCAGAATCCCAGTTTGACCTGCTTGAGACCCGTCACGCGCTTGAAGGTATTGCGGCCTATTACGCCGCCCTTCGCAGCACTGATGAAGATCGCGTGCGTATCCGCGAACTGCATCAGGCCATTGAACGGGCACAGCAGTCCGGCGATCTAGACGCCGAGTCCAGCGCCGTCGTCCAGTATCAAATCGCCGTCACCGAAGCGGCCCACAACGTGGTGCTCCTCCATCTGCTACGCTGCATGGAGCCGATGCTGGCCCAGAACGTTCGTCAGAATTTTGAATTGTTGTATGCCCGTCGGGACATGCTCCCACTGGTAAGCAACCATCGCACCCGAGTATTCGAGGCGATAATGGCCGGGGAACCGGAGCAGGCGCGCGAAGCGTCGCACCGACATCTGGCTTTCATTGAGGAAATCTTGCTGGACCGCAGCCGTGAACAATCGCGTCGCGAACGTTCATTACGCCGCATACAGCAACGAAAGGATTAAGCGCCAGGTACTTTTAGAGCGCGGCAACTAAACGCAGAACCTGTCTTATTGTGCTTTTGGTTGTTCAAATAGTTCGGGTTATATCGCGGCGGCAAGCGCGCGAATCCCCGGGAGCATAGCGAACTATGTGACCGGGGTGAGAAAGCGCAGCCAACAAAGAGATAACCCGAAATATTAAGAACAAAGAGCACAATGGGACAGGTTCCAGACAAATCAACGTATTAGATAGATAAGGAATACCCCCATGTCAGAACGTCTCCAAAATGACGTGGATCCGATCGAAACTCGCGACTGGCTACAGGCGATCGAATCGGTCATCCGTGAAGAAGGTGTTGAGCGCGCTCAGTATCTGATTGATCAGCTGCTTTCTGAAGCCCGCAAAGGCGGTGTGAAGGTTGCTTCAGGTGCAGGGGCTAGCAACTACGTAAACACGATTGCCGTCGAAGACGAACCGGAATACCCGGGCAATCTGGATCTGGAACGTCGTATCCGTTCTGCAATCCGCTGGAACGCCATCATGACCGTTCTGCGCGCATCCAAGAAAGACCTGGAACTGGGTGGCCACATGGCGTCCTTCCAGTCTTCTGCAACCGTTTACGAAGTGTGCTTCAACCACTTCTTCCGTGCAGCGAACGAGAAAGACGGCGGCGATCTGGTGTACTTCCAGGGCCACATCTCTCCGGGCATCTATGCACGTGCATTCCTGGAAGGTCGTCTGACTGAAGAGCAGATGAACAACTTCCGTCAGGAAGTACACGGTAAAGGTCTGTCTTCTTACCCGCACCCTAAACTGATGCCTGAATTCTGGCAGTTCCCGACCGTATCTATGGGTCTGGGGCCAATCGGTGCGATCTATCAGGCTAAATTCCTGAAATACCTGGAACACCGTGGTCTGAAAGACACCTCTGAGCAGACCGTTTACGCCTTCCTGGGCGACGGCGAAATGGATGAGCCAGAATCCAAAGGTGCGATCACCATCGCAACCCGTGAGAAGCTGGACAACCTGTGCTTCATCATCAACTGTAACCTGCAGCGTCTGGATGGTCCGGTAACCGGTAACGGCAAGATCATCAACGAACTGGAAGGCATCTTCGCTGGTGCTGGCTGGAACGTGATCAAAGTCATGTGGGGCGGTCGTTGGGATGAGCTGCTGCGTAAAGACACCAGCGGTAAGCTGATCCAGCTGATGAACGAAACCGTTGACGGTGACTACCAGACCTTCAAATCCAAAGACGGTGCCTACGTGCGTGAGCACTTCTTCGGCAAATACCCTGAAACCGCAGCACTGGTTGCAGACTGGACTGATGAGCAGATCTGGGCTCTGAACCGCGGTGGTCACGATCCGAAGAAAGTCTACGCTGCACTGAAAAAAGCGCGCGAAACCAAAGGTAAAGCGACTGTAATCCTGGCCCATACCATCAAAGGTTACGGCATGGGTGATACCGCAGAAGGTAAAAACATCGCTCACCAGGTTAAGAAAATGAACATGGACGGCGTGCGTTATATCCGCGACCGTTTCAACGTTCCAGTGACCGATGAGCAGGTAGAAAACCTGTCTTACATCACCTTCCCGGAAGGTTCTGAAGAGCACAAGTACCTGCACGAACGTCGTCAGGCGCTGAAAGGCTACCTGCCAGCTCGTCAGCCTAACTTCACCGAGAAGCTGGAACTGCCGGCGCTGGAAGACTTCTCTCAGCTGCTGGAAGAGCAGAACAAAGAGATCTCCACCACTATCGCTTTCGTTCGTGCCCTGAACGTGATGCTGAAGAACAAGTCGATCAAAGATCGTCTGGTTCCAATCATCGCCGACGAAGCGCGTACTTTCGGTATGGAAGGTCTGTTCCGTCAGATCGGTATCTACAGCCCGAACGGCCAGCAGTACACCCCGCAGGACCGTGAGCAGGTTGCATACTACAAAGAAGACGAGAAAGGTCAGATCCTGCAGGAAGGTATCAACGAGCTGGGCGCAGGCGCATCCTGGCTGGCTGCTGCGACCTCTTACAGCACCAACAACCTGCCGATGATCCCGTTCTACATCTACTACTCCATGTTCGGGTTCCAGCGTATCGGTGACCTGTGCTGGCAGGCAGGCGACCAGCAGGCTCGCGGCTTCCTGGTAGGCGGTACCTCCGGTCGTACGACTCTGAACGGTGAAGGTCTGCAGCACGAAGATGGCCACAGCCACATTCAGTCTCTGACTATCCCTAACTGTATCTCTTACGATCCGTCTTACGCATACGAAGTGGCAGTCATCATGCATGACGGTCTGCAGCGCATGTACGGTGAAGCGCAAGAGAACATTTACTACTACATCACCACCCTGAACGAAAACTACCACATGCCGGCAATGCCAGCAGGTGCCGAGGAAGGTATCCGTAAAGGTATCTACAAACTCGAAACCATCGAAGGTAGCAAAGGTAAAGTTCAGCTGCTGGGCTCCGGCTCTATCCTGCGTCACGTACGTGAAGCAGCGCAGATTCTGGCGAAAGACTACGGCGTGGGTTCCGACGTGTACTCTGTGACCTCCTTCACCGAACTGGCGCGTGATGGCCAGGATTGTGAGCGCTGGAACATGCTGCACCCACTGGAAACTCCACGCGTTCCGTACATCGCTCAGGTGATGAACGACGCGCCAGCGGTGGCGTCTACTGACTATATGAAACTGTTCGCTGAGCAGGTTCGTACTTACGTTCCAGCTGATGATTATCGCGTTCTGGGTACTGACGGCTTCGGTCGTTCTGACAGCCGCGAAAACCTGCGTCACCACTTCGAAGTTGATGCTTCTTACGTGGTTGTAGCAGCACTGGGCGAACTGGCTAAACGTGGCGAAATCGATAAGAAAGTGGTTGCGGACGCAATCACCAAATTCAACATCGATGCAGAAAAAGTTAACCCGCGTCTGGCGTAAGAGGTAAAAGAATAATGGCTATCGAAATCAATGTACCGGACATCGGGGCTGATGAAGTTGAAATCACCGAGATCCTGGTCAAAGTAGGCGACAAAGTTGAAGCTGAACAGTCGCTGATCACCGTAGAAGGCGACAAAGCCTCTATGGAAGTCCCGTCTCCTCAGGCTGGCATCGTTAAAGAGATCAAAGTCTCTGTTGGCGATAAAACCGAGACCGGCAAACTGATCATGATTTTCGATTCCGCCGACGGTGCAGCAGCTGCTGCACCTGCGCAGGAAGAGAAGAAAGCCGCTCCGGCCGCCGCTGCTCCAGCAGCTGCCGCGAGCGCGAAAGAAGTGAACGTGCCTGACATCGGCGGTGACGAAGTTGAAGTCACTGAAATCCTGGTGAAAGTGGGCGACACCGTTGCGGCTGAGCAGTCACTGATCACCGTAGAAGGCGACAAAGCCTCTATGGAAGTGCCGGCTCCGTTCGCGGGTACCGTTAAAGAGATCAAGATCAACACCGGCGACAAAGTGTCTACCGGCTCCCTGATCATGGTCTTCGAAGTGGCGGGTGCTGCACCTGCTGCAGCGCCTGCGCAGGCCGCTGCTCCGGCTCCGGCTGCTGCACCAGCAGCTGCTGGCGGCGCGAAAGATGTTAACGTACCGGACATCGGCGGTGACGAAGTTGAAGTGACCGAAGTGATGGTGAAAGTGGGCGACAAAGTTGCCGCTGAACAGTCACTGATCACCGTTGAAGGCGACAAAGCTTCTATGGAAGTGCCTGCGCCGTTCGCGGGTACCGTTAAAGAGATCAAGATCAGCACCGGCGACAAAGTGTCTACCGGCTCTCTGATCATGGTCTTCGAAGTGGAAGGCGCTGCGCCTGCCGCAGCTCCGGCTGCCGCGGCTGCTCCAGCACCGGCTGCTGCACCGGCTCAGGCTGCTAAACCAGCCGCTGCCCCTGCTGCTAAAGCAGAAAAATCTGAGTTCGCTGAAAACGACGCTTACGTCCACGCTACCCCGCTGATTCGTCGCCTGGCGCGCGAGTTCGGTGTGAACCTGGCGAAAGTGAAAGGGACCGGCCGTAAGGGTCGTATCCTGCGCGAAGACGTTCAGACCTACGTGAAAGACGCGGTGAAACGCGCCGAAGCTGCACCAGCTGCAGCCGCTGGCGGCGGTATCCCGGGCATGCTGCCATGGCCGAAAGTGGACTTCAGCAAGTTCGGCGAAATCGAAGAAGTGGAGCTGGGCCGTATCCAGAAAATCTCTGGTGCTAACCTGAGCCGTAACTGGGTGATGATCCCGCACGTTACGCACTTCGACAAAACCGATATCACCGATCTGGAAGCGTTCCGTAAACAGCAGAACGCTGAAGCTGAGAAGCGCAAACTGGACGTGAAATTCACCCCAGTGGTCTTCATCATGAAAGCCGTTGCCGCTGCCCTTGAGCAGATGCCACGCTTCAACAGCTCCCTGTCCGAAGACGGCCAGAAGCTGACGCTGAAGAAATACATCAACATCGGTGTTGCGGTTGATACGCCAAATGGTCTGGTTGTTCCGGTCTTCAAAGACGTGAACAAGAAGAGCATCACTGAGCTGTCCCGTGAACTGACCGTGATCTCCAAGAAAGCGCGTGATGGTAAGCTGACTGCCGGCGAAATGCAGGGTGGCTGCTTCACTATCTCCAGCATCGGCGGCCTGGGTACCACCCACTTCGCGCCGATCGTTAACGCGCCGGAAGTGGCTATCCTCGGTGTGTCCAAGTCCGCGATGGAGCCGGTGTGGAACGGCAAAGAGTTCGTGCCGCGTCTGATGATGCCAATCTCTCTGTCCTTCGACCACCGCGTGATCGACGGTGCTGATGGTGCGCGCTTCATCACCATCATCAACAACATGCTGAGCGACATTCGCCGCCTGGTGATGTAATCGAAAAGCCGGCCAGTCGGCCGGCTTTTTTCTGATAATCTCATGGTGTTTGTGAGGTTATTGGCGAAAGCGACAATTCGTGAGCCGTTTGTTGTTTCAAAATTGTTAACAATTTTGTAAACTGCGGGCGGATAGAACGACCCGGTGGACGACGGGTATAAATTAAGAGGTCATGATGAGCACAGAAATCAAAACTCAGGTCGTAGTACTTGGGGCAGGCCCGGCAGGTTACTCCGCAGCATTCCGTGCAGCGGATTTAGGTCTGGAAACCGTCATCGTAGAACGTTACAGCACCCTCGGCGGTGTTTGTCTGAACGTCGGCTGTATCCCTTCTAAAGCGCTGCTGCACGTAGCGAAAGTTATCGAAGAAGCCAAAGCGCTGGCTGAACACGGTATCGTCTTCGGCGAGCCGAAAACCGATATCGACAAAATTCGTACCTGGAAAGAGAAAGTTATCACTCAGCTGACCGGCGGTCTGGCGGGTATGGCCAAAGGCCGTAAAGTGAAAGTGGTAAACGGTCTGGGTAAATTCACCGGTGCGAACACCCTGGAAGTGGAAGGCGAAAACGGCAAAACCGTGATCAACTTCGACAACGCGATCATCGCGGCAGGCTCTCGCCCAATCGAACTGCCATTCATTCCGCATGAAGATCCACGCGTGTGGGATTCCACCGATGCGCTGGAGCTGAAAACCGTTCCTAAGCGTCTGCTGGTCATGGGCGGCGGTATCATCGGTCTGGAAATGGGTACCGTGTACCATGCGCTGGGTTCAGAGATCGACGTGGTTGAAATGTTCGACCAGGTTATCCCGGCTGCCGACAAAGACATCGTTAAAGTCTTCACCAAACGCATCAGCAAGAAATTCAACCTGATGCTGGAAACCAAAGTGACTGCCGTTGAAGCGAAAGAAGACGGTATTTACGTTTCCATGGAAGGCAAAAAAGCCCCATCCGAACCACAGCGTTACGACGCCGTGCTGGTGGCTATCGGCCGTGTGCCGAACGGTAAAAACCTCGACGCGGGCAAAGCTGGCGTGGAAGTGGATGACCGTGGCTTTATCCGCGTTGACAAGCAGCTGCGCACTAACGTGCCGCACATCTTTGCTATCGGCGATATCGTCGGTCAGCCAATGCTGGCGCACAAAGGTGTCCACGAAGGTCACGTTGCCGCTGAAGTTATCGCCGGCATGAAGCACTACTTCGATCCGAAAGTCATTCCATCTATCGCGTACACCGAGCCAGAAGTGGCATGGGTGGGTCTGACTGAGAAAGAAGCGAAAGAGAAAGGCATCAGCTACGAAACCGCCACCTTCCCGTGGGCTGCTTCTGGCCGTGCTATCGCGTCCGACTGCGCTGACGGTATGACCAAACTGATCTTCGACAAAGAGACTCACCGCGTCATCGGTGGTGCGATTGTCGGTACCAACGGCGGCGAGCTGCTGGGTGAAATCGGTCTGGCTATCGAAATGGGCTGTGACGCTGAAGACATCGCGCTGACCATCCACGCTCACCCGACTCTGCACGAGTCCGTGGGCCTGGCGGCAGAAGTGTTTGAAGGCAGCATCACCGACCTGCCAAACGCGAAAGCGAAGAAGAAATAAGTTTCTTCAGATGAAAAAAAGCGGCCAATGGCCGCTTTTTTTATGCGCTGCGTTCAGGGGGCCACAGGCTGCCAGGTTTTATCAGGGTTATAGGCGGCTAGCGCCCGGGCTTTCTGCTCTGAATCGCTGCCGAGATCGGACTGGTACACCTTGTCGTCCTGGTTTATCACAAAGCTCATGACGCCCGTCTGACCATAGCTGACCGGCCAGGCCACCATCGCGAAACCGTGATTGTCCGGCAGGATGCGGAAGCGATAGCCGTGATAGCCGGTACCTGGCTCTTTTGGGCTAAATGCCGGGCCGAGCGGGCTGGGCGCTTCGCCGGGCGAGGCAGGCCAGTACAAACCGTCTTTTTTGCCTTTCGAGCTGACAATCTTCTGCGCATATTTCTGGTTCATCGCAAAATAGCTTTGCTGCGCATCAACATAGGCATGCAAGGCTTCAATGGCGGCGAGCTCGTTACGCCCGATTTCACGGGTCAGGATCTCTTCAGCGCCTTCTTTGATGTCGAACTGCCAGCCTGCCGAGGTTTTGATCACCGGGATGGGAAGCTGCCAGCCGCTGTCTCCGACAACCAGATGCGCCGTATCTCCCTCGACAACCGTGGTATGACGGACGTTCCAGTCGCGCAGGAAGCGATCGACAGCATCCGGATCAACGCCCTCAGGCGGGAGAAAATCGCGCCAGTTCTCTCCAAGCAGGTTGGTCATCGCGCTCTCATTTTGCTCACTGATGGCTTTGGTCAGCGCATCGGTTGCCTGAGCGGGTGTGCTAAAAGACTGCTGCGCCATCACCGGGGCCGAAAGCATAAATAACACCATTCCGCTGAGTAGTTTACGTTTCATGTCGGTTCCCTTAGCGATGTCGAATTTCACGGCGTTCAGCACGTCCACCAGACGCCTGACGCGGCTGCTGCTGGCGAGCTGCGAGCTGTCTGCTTTGCGCACCGCGCTGCTGCTGCGCCTGCCAGTTCGCCGAGCGGCTGTCGTTACCGCTCAGCGCATTGGCCCGCGGCTGGCTGCTTCGCTGCTGGAGCGTGCGTTGCTGCGCGGGCTGCGAAGCCCGCTTCTCTTGTCTCTGCGCGGTGGTCTGGCGGTTTTCTCGCTGCTGCGCGGTGCTCCGCTTCGCCATCTGCGGTTTAGTGTCGTAGCCACGGTAGTTATTGCGCTGCGAAATCTGCTTCAGCTGTTCGCCTGAGGCCTGACGCTGCACGTCTTTCGTTCCGGTGCGCGCCGTTTGGGGGAAGGTTTTGCCCGTGGATTTCTCCATCTGGCTCAGCGCGGCCTGACGCTGGCTATCGCGATTTACCGGTTTTTGCTGCGCTGAGCTGAGCCCTGTGGCCGTGTTGGTGGCGTGGAAGCGAGTGTTAAGCTGGTTAGTCGGGTAGGGCACGCCTTCCCGATAGGCCGGGTTGTGCTGCCAGGTGCGGTTGGCGTCCGTCAGGCGCTGTCCGCTGATTTTATTGAAGTTCTCAACGTTGATATTGATATTGTTATCGCCGTTGCGGTTATAGCCGCCGTGATTATCCCAGTCGCCATGGTGATGATCCCAGTCATCGTCATCATCCCAGTCGATGTTGCTGAAGATGGCATAGGTTGTGGCGACGCCCAGGCTGAAGCCTAAACCGTTTACGAAGCTGTTGCCAAACTGCTCCCCGGGTGCAGGCGGGAGATAGGTGGGCGGATAGGCGGCGTTTGGCCAGGTCCCGTAAACCGTATTGGGGTTATAGGTCGGGACGTAAACAACCTGCGGGTCGGCAGATTCAATTTTGATTACCGTTGGGGCGGGCGCGGACGTCTTGGTTGTCGTTGCCTCGGCGGTGCTGGTTTTCGCTGGCGCCGGTTTAGTCACGGTGGTGACGGTCTGCTGGGGCGTGGATTGTAAAGCGCCGGTCTTCTGCGCCAGCGCGCGCAGGCGCTGAACGGAATCCATCACGTCCTTCGGCTGCGCGAGAAACGCATCACCCAGATTTTGTACCCACGGCGGGTTTTCACCCATCAGGGACATAAGCTGAGGAAACGCGACCAGCGATTTTACGCTGGGATCCCAGGGCTGGCTGGCAACGGCCTGAATCGCGGCGTCCCCTTCCATTTTAGGGTTGTCTTTGGACCACTGCGCCGCCTGGATCACGTTGGCCGGATAGGTCGACGCCATTAAAATTTGCGACAGCAGGGCATCCGGGTAGAGCGCGATGGGAGCAACCCATTGATCGATTTGCGCGGCAGTGTAGGCTGGCGCGACAACAGGGGCGGGCTGGGCTGCTGCAGGCGCAGGTGCAGCCTGTTGTTGTGCGACGGGAGCCGGCGCAGCGGGCTCCGTGGCGCGGCCTTTGACAAACATGACGCCCGAGGCGGCAAACAGCCCGGCACTGCACACAAGGACGAGCAGATGTGGCTTAAAGGGCAACTTCATAAAATGACTCCAACGAGACAAGCGCTGTGCCGTGAGGCGTTACGGTTGGCGTGAGTATTATTCACCCGTCTTTTACTGTTTTGACTTTTATTGGGAAGCGTCCGGGACGTCCGGATAAAGAGAGTGAGTATTTATTACACAATTATATCTGATGAAGAAAAAACTGAAGCGTCACGGTGCAGAAGATATCGCAAAAAGATGCCCTGAATCCCCGCTACACCATGCTTAACGATTCAGCAAATTTTTTAATGTTGCTTTTTTGTAAACGGATTAACACTGTGCAGAAATCCTGCTATGCTGCCCGACGCGGTATCGGGCATTTACCCTACAAACTGCTGTCTCACAGGAGCGTGAAGAGAACGCCCGCCGCATATGACAATGAGAGCGAGGAGAACCGTCGTGCTAGAAGAATACCGTAAGCACGTAGCAGAACGTGCCGCCGAGGGAATTGTACCCAAACCTTTAGATGCAACCCAAATGGCCGCGCTCGTCGAGCTGCTGAAGAACCCGCCTAAGGGCGAAGAAGAATTCCTGTTAGATCTGCTGATCAACCGCGTACCGCCTGGCGTAGATGAAGCTGCCTACGTAAAAGCCGGATTCCTTGCTGCTATCGCCAAAGGCGAAGCCACCTCCCCACTGGTTACTCCTGAAAAAGCCATTGAACTGCTCGGCACCATGCAGGGTGGTTACAACATTCATCCGCTGATTGACGCGCTGGATAACGACAAGCTGGCACCGATTGCCGCTAAAGCGCTCTCTTCCACGCTGCTGATGTTCGATAACTTCTACGATGTGGAAGAAAAAGCCAAAGCAGGCAACGTCTATGCGAAGCAGGTGATGCAGTCCTGGGCTGATGCCGAATGGTTCCTGAACCGCCCTGCGCTGGCTGAAAAAATCACCGTTACCGTCTTTAAAGTGACCGGTGAAACCAACACCGATGACCTCTCTCCGGCACCGGACGCGTGGTCTCGCCCGGATATCCCTCTGCACGCTCTGGCGATGCTGAAAAACGCCCGTGAAGGTATTGAGCCGGATCAGCCGGGCAGCGTCGGCCCGATCAAACAGATCGAAGCCCTGCAGAAAAAAGGGTTCCCGCTGGCCTATGTGGGTGACGTTGTGGGTACCGGTTCTTCCCGTAAGTCCGCAACCAACTCCGTGCTGTGGTTCATGGGCGACGACATTCCGCACGTGCCGAACAAGCGCGGCGGCGGCCTGTGCCTCGGCGGCAAAATTGCGCCAATCTTCTTCAACACCATGGAAGATGCGGGCGCCCTGCCGATCGAAGTGGACGTTTCTAACCTGAACATGGGTGACGTGATTGACGTTTACCCGTACAAAGGCGAAGTGCGCAACCACGAGACCAACGAGCTGCTGGCAAGCTTCGAGCTGAAAACCGACGTGCTGATCGACGAAGTGCGCGCCGGTGGCCGTATCCCGCTGATCATCGGCCGTGGCCTGACCACCAAAGCGCGCGAAGCGCTGGGGCTGCCGCACTCAGACGTGTTCCGTCAGGCGAAAGACGTTGCTGAAAGCAACCGCGGTTATTCTCTGGCACAGAAAATGGTGGGGCGCGCGTGCGGCGTAGCCGGTATTCGTCCTGGCGCGTACTGCGAGCCTAAGATGACCTCCGTGGGCTCTCAGGACACCACTGGCCCAATGACCCGTGACGAACTGAAAGACCTGGCGTGCCTGGGCTTCTCTTCTGACCTGGTGATGCAGTCCTTCTGCCACACGGCGGCCTATCCGAAGCCGGTTGACGTGACCACGCACCACACGCTGCCAGACTTCATCATGAACCGCGGCGGCGTTTCCCTGCGTCCGGGTGACGGCGTAATCCACTCCTGGCTGAACCGCATGCTGCTGCCGGATACCGTCGGTACCGGCGGTGACTCCCATACCCGTTTCCCAATCGGTATCTCCTTCCCGGCGGGCTCCGGTCTGGTGGCGTTTGCTGCTGCGACCGGCGTGATGCCGCTGGATATGCCGGAATCGGTGCTGGTGCGCTTCAAAGGTAAAATGCAGCCGGGCATCACCCTGCGCGACCTGGTTCACGCGATCCCGCTGTATGCGATTAAACAGGGCCTGCTGACCGTTGAGAAGAAAGGGAAGAAAAACATCTTCTCTGGCCGTATCCTGGAAATTGAAGGTCTGCCGGATCTGAAAGTGGAGCAGGCGTTCGAGCTGACCGATGCTTCCGCCGAGCGCTCTGCGGCTGGCTGTACCATCAAGCTGAACAAAGAGCCGATTATCGAGTATCTGACCTCCAACATCGTGCTGCTGAAGTGGATGATTGCAGAAGGCTACGGCGACCGTCGTACGCTGGAGCGTCGTATCCAGGGCATGGAAAAATGGCTGGCCGATCCGCAGCTGCTGGAAGCCGATGCTGACGCAGAGTACGCGGCGGTGATCGACATCGATCTGGCGGATATCAAAGAGCCAATCCTGTGTGCGCCGAACGATCCGGACGACGCGCGTCCGCTGTCTGAGGTTCAGGGCGAGAAGATCGACGAAGTGTTCATCGGATCCTGTATGACCAACATCGGTCACTTCCGTGCTGCCGGTAAGCTGCTGGATACCCACAAAGGCCAGCTGCCAACCCGTCTGTGGGTAGCGCCGCCAACCCGTATGGACGCGGCTCAGCTGACCGAAGAGGGCTACTACAGCGTGTTTGGTAAGAGCGGGGCGCGTATCGAAATCCCTGGCTGTTCCCTGTGTATGGGCAACCAGGCGCGCGTAGCCGACGGTGCGACGGTGGTTTCCACCTCTACCCGTAACTTCCCGAACCGTTTAGGTACCGGTGCGAACGTCTTCCTGGCCTCTGCGGAGCTGGCGGCGGTTGCGGCGCTGATTGGCAAACTGCCAACGCCGGAAGAGTACCAGACCTTTGTGGCTCAGGTGGATAAGACCGCGGTGGATACCTATCGCTATCTGAACTTCGATCAGCTTTCTCAGTACACCGAGAAGGCCGACGGGGTTATCTTCCAGACGGCGGTATAAACAGCAAAACCGTCTCCATGAGACGGTTTTTAGTGTTTGCACCCTCTCCCGTGGGAGAGGGACGGGGTGAGGGCATCAGGCCGCAGGGTCTTGCTCTCACCTTTTTATTTTCATTCCTCCCACCTCTCCCGCTTTTTTTCTTCCTCGCTGCTGCGATAATTACCTTAATGGCTTTGCAGAGGAAAACACTATGGATTACGAATTTCTGCGCGACATCACCGGAGTGGTGAAAGTGCGTATGTCGATGGGCCACGAAGCCGTTGGACACTGGTTTAACGAAGAGGTGAAAGAAAATCTCGCACTTCTTGATGAGGTTGAACAGGCGGCAAATACGGTGAAAGGCAGTGAACGATCCTGGCAGCGCGCCGGGCATGAATATACGCTGTGGATGGACGGTGAAGAGGTCATGGTGCGTGCCAACCAGCTCGAGTTTTCAGGTGACGAGATGGAAGAGGGGATGAGCTACTATGACGAAGAAAGCCTGTCGATGTGCGGCGTAGAGGATTTCCTTCAGGTGGTAAATGCCTACCGCGACTTTATGAAACAGAAATAACAGCCCGGAGCATCCCTGCTCCGGCTTGCTTTTACACGGCCGGAATATTGCGGCCGTAGTAAATCTCGCGCATCTCTTTCCAGAGCAGGTCAGTAATCGCCTTACGCTCTTCTTCGCTCAAATCTTCCGGCTTCGTGTGGAACATATAGTGCTTAAGGTCGAATTCCTTAAGTAACATCTTGGTATGGAAGATATTTTCCTGATACACGTTCACGTCCATCATGTCGTACAGCGATTTCATGTCCTCGGACATAAAGTTCTGGATGGAGTTGATTTCGTGGTCGATGAAATGCTTCATGCCGTTGATATCGCGGGTAAAACCACGCACGCGATAGTCAATGGTGACGATGTCCGATTCCAGCTGGTGGATTAAATAGTTCAGCGCGTTCAGCGGTGAAATCACGCCGCAGGTCGACACTTCAATATCGGCGCGGAACGTGCACAGCCCGCCTTCCGGGTGACTCTCCGGGTAGGTGTGCACGCAGATATGGCTTTTATCCAGGTGGGCCACGACCACTTCCGGCAGCGGGCCCGGATGTTCAGTTTTGTCGATAAGCTTCGGGTCGACCGGCTCTTCGCTGACCAGAATAGTCACGCTGGCGCCCTGAGGTTCATAATCCTGTCGGGCGATGTTCAGGATGTTTGCGCCAATAATGGAACAGGTTTCTGACAGGATCTCGGTCAGACGGTTGGCGTTGTAGAGTTCGTCGATATAGGCGATGTAACCATCGCGTTCTTCCGCTGTTTTGGCATAGCAGATATCGTAAATACAAAAACTCAGGCTTTTCGTCAGGTTGTTAAAGCCATGCAGTTTAAGCTTTTTCAATTAGCTCACCCCCTTAGTGGATAATGCGTCTTGCAGGTACTGCGGCAGAGCAAACGCTGCGGTATGGATAGCCGGATTGTAGTATCGGCACTGAAGACCGGCCTGATGGAAGCGGGCCTGAATAATTTCGGTGGAGAGATGGCGTAATACGTCGTTATCGGTCGCCCAGGCAAAGGTCATGATCCCGCCGTAGTACGTCGGAATAGCGGCCTGATAGAAGCTGACATCATCGAAATAGGTGCTCAGCTTACGATGGCTGTCGAGCGCTTCATCCTGCTGCAGGAAGCAGACGCCATTTTGTGCGACGAAGATCCCGCCCGGGTTCAGGCAGCGCTTGCAGCCTTCGTAGAAGGAGGAGGTAAACAGCGACGCGCCGGGGCCGATTGGGTCGGTGCAGTCGGAGATAATGACGTCAAAGGTCTGCGAGGTCTGGTTAACAAAGTTAACGCCGTCGTCAATCACCAGGCTAAAGCGCGGATCGTCATAGCTACCGGCATTGTGGTTGGGCAGATACTGGCGGCAGAAAGAGACGACGCCCGCATCGATTTCCACCATGGTGATGGTTTCAATGGAACGATGGCGGGACACTTCACGCAGCATTGCGCCGTCGCCGCCGCCGATAATCAGAATATGCTTCGCGTGTCCGTGCGCCAGCAGCGGAACGTGGGTCATCATTTCGTGATAGATAAACTCGTCGCGCTCGGTGGTTTGCACCACGCCGTCCAGCGCCATCACGCGGCCAAAGGCGGCGTTTTCGAAGATAATGAGATCCTGGTGATCGGTTTTCTCATGATAGAGCACGTTATCAACGGCAAAGTACTGACCAAACTGGTCATGCAGTGTTTCATGCCACAACGTGTGGTCGGCCATACGCGGACTCCTCCTTTGTTAACATCCGTTACGCTCACAAAAAATGAGCGAAACATGATAGCTAACTATAACCGTGGTTGCACGGCTATAGGTTCAACAGGGGGCGTCGGGAAGGTTATTTGACGTAGGCGAGCAGGCTGAGTGAGTCGCGAGCCAGCGCTTTACATTTTTTGGCGGTGGGAATACCAATACCGCTCAAGTCACGGTAGCTGTCTTCGCCGAGGGCCTTCATGTCGAAGCTGTCGTAGTTGCTGAGATCCCACTGGTTTTGCTGGGCAAAAAAGACCAGCGCGCGGCGAATCTGCCCGTTGGGTAAATTCTGGTAGCCACAATCATTTTTCAGGAATACAAAAACCGCCGTTAAATCGGCCATATCTTCCGCTTCATTTTCACTTAGCGCATAGCTGTTCGCACACATTGCCATCAGGCTTCCGAACAAAATTGTCCTGAAAAACGTCTTCATTGCTTCTACCACTTCTTCACGGAAAATTAACGTTAGCATACTTGATGCCGGTGCGACGATCTTTATTATTGCCGCTTTACTTGACCTTCCGGTAAGGGGAGGGTTTATGCTCAAAAGATCGCCTGCTGGAAATAAGGAAATGAACATGCAACGTCGTGATTTTTTAAAATATTCCGCTGTGCTGGGGGCTGCCAGCGCATTACCTCTCTGGAGCCGCGCGGTTTTCGCGGCCGACAGGCCTGCCTTACCCATCCCTGACTTACTGACCGCTGACGCCCGCAGCCGTATCCAGCTTGTGGTTCAGGCCGGTAAAACGACGTTCGGCGAGCACAACGCCACGACATGGGGCTATAACGGCAATTTGCTCGGTCCGGCGCTTCAGCTACGTAAAGGGAAAGCGGTGACGGTGGATATCCACAACACGCTCGCCGAAGAGACGACGCTGCACTGGCACGGGCTGGAAGTGCCGGGCGAGGTGGACGGCGGGCCGCAGGGCATCATCAAAGCGGGCGGTACGCGCAGCGTGACCTTTACGCCCGATCAGCGCGCGGCGACCTGCTGGTTCCATCCGCATCAGCATGGCAAAACGGGCCATCAGGTGGCGATGGGGCTGGCGGGGCTGGTGCTGATTGAAGACGACGAAAGCCGCCTGCTGCGCCTGCCGAAACAGTGGGGCATTGACGACGTACCGGTGATTGTGCAGGACAAGAAATTCAACGCTGACGGGCAAATTGACTATCAGCTGGACGTGATGAGCGCGGCGGTAGGCTGGTTTGGCGACACGTTGCTGACCAACGGAGCCATTTACCCTCAGCATGCCGCGCCGAAAGGCTGGCTGCGCCTGCGCCTGCTCAACGGCTGTAACGCGCGCTCGCTGAATTTCGCCGCCAGCGATAAACGCCCGCTGTATGTGGTCGCCAGCGACGGCGGGCTGCTGCCGGAGCCGGTGAAGGTGAGCGAGCTGCCGATGCTCATGGGCGAACGCTTTGAGGTGCTGGTGGATATCAGCGACGGCAAGCCGTTTGACCTCGTAACCCTGCCGGTGAGCCAGATGGGGATGGCGGTCGCACCGTTTGATAAGCCGCATCCGGTGCTGCGTATTCAGCCGCTGCTGGTGGCCGCTTCCGGCACGCTGCCTGATACGTTAACCACCCTGCCAGCCCTCCCGTCGCTGGATGGGCTTACGCAGCGCAAGCTGCAGCTCTCCATGAACCCGATGCTCGATATGATGGGCATGCAGGCGCTGATGGCGAAATATGGCGATAAGGCGATGGCGGGGATGCAGCACGGCCAGATGATGGGCCACATGAATATGGACCACGGCAAAATGGGCGGCATGGGGAACATGAATCACGGCGACCATGGCTTTGATTTCCACAACGCCAACATGATCAACGGTAAAGCGTTCGACATGAATACGCCGATGTTTACTGCGACAAAGGGTCAGCTTGAGCGCTGGGTGATTTCAGGCGAAGGGGATATGATGCTGCATCCGTTCCATATCCACGGCACACAGTTCCGCATTCTCACAGAAAACGGTAAAGCGCCGGATGCGCATCGCGCGGGCTGGAAAGATACGGTGAGAGTGGAGGGCGGCGTCAGCGAGGTGCTGGTGAAGTTTGACCATGAGGCGCCGAAAGAGTTTGCCTATATGGCGCACTGCCACCTGCTGGAGCATGAAGATACGGGGATGATGCTCGGCTTTACCGTATAAAAAAAGCCGGGTGGCGGCTTCACCTTACCCGGCCTGGATTTCGCAGGTGCGGCCTGATGCCCTCACCCTGACCCTCTCCCACAGGGAGAGGGAACAAACACAAAAACGGCAACCGAAGTTGCCGTTTTGCTTTTATTTGCCTTCGTCAGGCAACGCATACGCGACGATATAGTCGCCCATCTTCGTGCCAAACGAACCGTGACCACCCGCTGAGATGACAACGTACTGCTTGCCATTCACTTCATAGGTCATCGGCGTGGCCTGTCCACCCGCCGGCAGACGGCCCTGCCACAGTTTTTCACCGTTGGTCATGTTGTACGCGCGCAGGTAGTTATCTGCGGTTGCCGCGATGAACAGCACGTTACCGGCGGTGGAGATTGGGCCACCCAGCATTGGCATACCCATATTGAACGGCACCGGAACAGGCATCGGGAACGGCATGCTGTCCTGTGGCGTACCAATACGTTTTTTCCATACGATCTGGTTAGTTTTCAGATCCAGACCGGAGATATAACCCCAGGCAGGCTGTTTACACGGCAGACCAAACGGCGACAGGAACGGGTTCAGCGTTACGCCAAACGGCACGCCGTACTGCGGCTGAATGCCGGCTTCGGTACCGCTGCCTTTCGCGTCTTTCGGCTGCTCCATTGGGTTGCCCGGACCGCGTGGGATCAGGCGGGAAACGAACGGCAGCGCCATCGGGTTGGCAATCGCCACCTGACGGTTAGGGTCAACGGAGATCCCGCCCCACTCGAACATCCCCAGGTTACCCGGGAAGACCAGCGTGCCCTGCTCAGACGGCGGCGTGAAGATGCCTTCATAGCGCAGCTGGTGGAACATCACGCGGCACACCAGCTGGTCAAACATGGTGGCGCCCCACATGTCCGCACCGCTGAGGTCTTTCTTCGGACGGAAGCTCAGGTCAGAGAACGGCTGGGTTTTGCTGACGTAATCGCCTTTCGCCGCGCCCTGCGGAACCGGTTTTTCCGGTGCTGGCACAACCAGCTTACCGTTGCTGCGATCCAGCACGAAGATGTTGCCCGTCTTGGCCGGCGCGTAAATCACCGGAACGGTTTTGCCATCAACGGTAATGTCCGCCAGCGTCGGCTGGGACGGCATATCCATATCCCACAGATCGTGGTGAACGGTCTGGTAGCTCCATGCCAACTTGCCGGTGGTCGCGTTCAGCGCCACGATAGCGCTCGCATAACGCTCCTGCTCCGGCGTGCGGTTACCGCCCCAGATATCTGGCGTGGTCACACCCATTGGCAGATAGACAAGGTCCAGCTTCGCGTCATACGCCGCGGGTGCCCAGGAGTTTGGCGAGTTAAAGGTAAAGGTGTGCTCGTCCGACGGGATCGCGTTGGGATCTTTCGCGCCCGGGTCGAAGGCCCACAGCAGTTTACCGGTGTTCACGTCGAAACCACGGATTACGCCGGAGGTTTCACGCGTGGAGAAGTTATCCGTTACCGAACCGGCAATCACGATAGTTTTATCGGTGATGATTGGCGGTGAGGTTGGCTCATACAGACCCGGCGTGGTGTCCGGCATGTTGGTCTGCAGGTTCAGGATCCCTTTGTTGGCAAAGGTTTCACACAGCTTGCCCGTTTCGGCATTGATGGCGAACAGACGGCCATCGTTCACCGGCAGCATGATGCGGCGAGGACAGTCGGCAATGACTTCCGGGCTCGCATTATCGGCACGCGCTTCGTGGTAAGAGACGCCGCGGCAGGTGACGTGCTGGAAGGACGGGTTGGAATTCAGCTGCGGATCGAAGTGCCATTTCTCTTTACCGGTGGCCGCGTCGAGCGCGAACAGACGCTGGTGCGCCGTACACAGGTAGAGCATATTGCCGACTTTAATCGGCGTGACTTCGTTGGTCAGTTCACCCGGATCGTTCGGCATCTTCAGATCGCCGGTACGGAATACCCAGGCTTCCTTCAGGTTTTTAACGTTGTCCGCGTTGATCTGCTTCAGCGGGGAGTAACGTTGACCTTCCTGGTTACGACCATACGCTGGCCAGTCGCCGTCAGCGACCTGGGAGATAGCTGCCGCAGGCGTGGATTCCGCGTTCAGCGTACCGTTGATTTCCTGCGGGTCATTAAAGCCGGCCCAGGTCAGAATGCCGCCGGTAATCAGCAGGGCAACAACCAGGCCCGCCACAGCACCGCTGGAAGGCACAATCAGGCGACGCCAGACGAACGGCAGGATCAGCCAGATACCGAAGAAGACCAGGATGTCGCTGCGCGGCGTCAGTGCCCAGAAGTCAAAACCAACTTCCCAGACGCCCCAGATCATGGTGGCAAGGAGGAGGGCGGCATACAGCCACAGTGCAGATTGTTTTCTACGCAACAGCAGGACGGTTACGCCAACCATAACCAGACCCGCAATCGGGTAGTACCAGGAGCCGCCTAAAGCGACCAGCCAGACGCCACCGATTAACAGATACAGCGCGCAGAAGGCTGCGAATGCGGCTGTTAATGTCACCAGTAGACGCGGCTGTTTAGAGTTTGTTTCAGCCATAGAAAGTGTACTCGTCAGTTTTTGTTAATAATTTGCTAGCAACTAATTATAGGTATTAACAAGTGTGATCGGAATCACAATATTTGCTTTTTATAACTCATACGCCAGGCTTATCCATTTGCTGATATAATGGCTGGCTTGCGTATCAGTGCTGGATATTAACTCATCCGTATTGAGAGATTTTCACTAAAATCATTTGGTTAGTAATATGAAACATACTGTTGAAGTGATGATCCCGGAAGCCGAGATCAAAGCGCGTATCGCCGAACTGGGTCGTCAAATCACCGAACATTACAAGGACAGCGGCAGCGAAATGGTGCTGGTCGGTCTGTTGCGCGGCTCTTTCATGTTCATGGCAGACCTGTGCCGTGAGGTGCATGTGCCCCATGAGGTCGATTTTATGACCGCCTCCAGCTACGGCAGCGGCATGTCCACTACCCGTGATGTGAAAATCCTGAAAGATCTGGATGAAGATATTCGTGGCAAAGATGTGTTGATCGTTGAGGACATCATCGACTCCGGCAACACGCTGTCAAAAGTGCGCGAGATCCTGAGCCTGCGCGAGCCAAAATCTCTGGCGATTTGTACGCTGCTGGACAAACCCGACCGTCGTGAAGTGCAGGTGCCGGTAGAGTTCGTGGGCTTCTCGATTCCTGACGAATTCGTCGTCGGTTACGGCATTGACTACGCGCAGCGCTATCGTCATCTGCCGTATGTTGGGAAAGTAGTATTGCTGGACGAGTAATCGAGGGCTGATGCCCTCACCCCGGCCCTCTCCCACAGGGAGAGGGAGAAAATCCCCGGCTTTATTTATGATTTACATGCTTAAGCTGAAGGTTGGCAATCCCCGAACGGTAACGCTGCTCCAGCGTTTCGCGGTTGGTGGCGGTCACTTCCAGATTGCGCAGCAGGCCATCGTGAATCCCGTACGCCCAGCCGTGGATAGAGACCTTCTGCCCGCGTTTCCACGCTGATTGCATGATCGTTGAGTGGCCCAGGTTATACACCTGCTCCATCACGTTGAGTTCGCAAAGGGTATCCATACGACGCTCCTGCGGCATTTCGCCCAGCAGTGAGCTATGTTTGAACCAGATATCGCGGATGTGCAGTAGCCAGTTATCAATGAGCCCCAGTTCCGTGTTTTCAACCGCCGCCTGCACGCCGCCGCAGCCATAATGGCCGCAAATGATGATGTGCTCGACTTGCAGAACGTCCACGGCATACTGAACAACAGAAAGACAGTTGAGATCGGTGTGAATCACGAGATTGGCGACATTGCGGTGAACAAACAGTTCACCGGGTTCAAGGCCGGTCAGGCGCTCCGCCGGTACGCGGCTGTCGGAACATCCAATCCAGAGAAAGCGTGGGTTCTGAGCCTGCGCGAGTTTTCCAAAAAATCCGGGGTCTTCCTCCACCAGCATTTTTGACCATAGTGCATTGTTGCTGATGAGTGTATCTATGTTGTTCATGGAGGTTAGCGACCTGTAACCGAGTTATTGCGTTGCGCTACTATAGGGTAACCCGACTTTTAATGAAACCACACAACGTGTGTAAGAACTGAAGGTAAGTTAATTTCATGGCAATTGCACTGGAGCTTGAGCAGCTTAAAAAAACCTATCCGGGTGGCGTTCAGGCGCTACGCGGAATAGATCTGAAAGTAGAGGCCGGCGATTTTTACGCGCTTCTGGGGCCGAACGGGGCCGGGAAATCGACCACCATTGGGATTATCAGCTCGCTGGTCAATAAAACGTCCGGCCGGGTGAGCGTCTTTGGGTACGACCTGCAAAAAGACGTGGTGAACGCCAAGCGCCAGCTGGGGCTGGTTCCGCAGGAGTTCAACTTCAACCCGTTCGAGACGGTGCAGCAGATTGTGGTTAACCAGGCGGGCTATTACGGCGTTGAGCGTAAAGAGGCCCTGGAGCGTAGCGAAAAATACCTTAAGCAGCTCGATCTGTGGGAAAAGCGTAACGAACGCGCGCGCATGTTGTCCGGCGGGATGAAGCGCCGCCTGATGATTGCCCGTGCGCTGATGCACGAGCCAAAGCTGCTGATCCTCGATGAACCGACAGCGGGTGTTGATATCGAACTTCGTCGCTCCATGTGGGGCTTCCTGAAAGATCTCAACGACAAAGGCACCACCATTATTCTGACCACCCACTATCTGGAAGAGGCTGAAATGCTGTGCCGCAATATCGGCATCATTCAGAACGGCGAGCTGGTGGAAAACACCTCGATGAAGAATCTGCTCTCCAAGCTGAAATCCGAAACCTTCATTCTCGATCTGGCGGCGAAAAGCGCGCTGCCAAAACTTGAAGGCTACAACTATCGTCTGGTAGATACCTCGACGCTGGAAGTGGAAGTGCTGCGCGAGCAGGGGATTAACAGCGTGTTCTCGCAGCTGAGCGCGCAGGGGATTCAGGTTTTAAGTATGCGTAACAAAGCGAACCGACTGGAAGAGCTGTTTGTCTCTCTGGTGCATGACAAACAAGGAGACAAGGCATGACGCATCTTTACTGGGTCGCGCTGAAAAGTATCTGGGCGAAAGAGATCAACCGCTTTATGCGTATCTGGGTGCAAACCCTGGTGCCGCCGGTCATCACGATGACGCTCTATTTCATCATCTTCGGTAACCTGATTGGTTCCCGGATTGGTGAAATGCACGGCTTTACCTATATGCAGTTTATCGTGCCGGGCCTGATTATGATGGCGGTGATCACCAACGCCTATGCCAACGTGGCGTCGTCATTCTTCAGCGCTAAGTTCCAGCGCAATATTGAAGAGCTTCTGGTCGCGCCTGTGCCGACGCACGTCATTATCGCGGGCTATGTTGGCGGCGGCGTGGCGCGCGGGCTGTGCGTGGGGATCCTGGTCACGGCGATTTCGCTGTTCTTCGTGCCGTTCCAGGTCCACTCGTGGCTGTTTGTCGCGCTGACGCTGCTCCTGACGGCGATCCTCTTCTCGCTGGCCGGTCTGCTGAACGCCGTGTTCGCCAAAACGTTTGACGACATCAGCCTGATCCCGACCTTCGTGCTGACGCCGCTGACCTATCTCGGCGGGGTGTTCTACTCCCTGACGCTGCTGCCACCGTTCTGGCAGGCGCTGTCGCACCTGAACCCGATTGTCTACATGATCAGCGGGTTCCGCTTTGGCTTCCTCGGCATCACCGATGTGCCGCTGTTTACCACGGTGGCGGTGCTGGTGGTGTTCATCATCGCCTTCTACCTGCTCTGCTGGTCGCTGATTCAGCGCGGACGCGGGCTGCGCAGCTAATCTTTTGCCCGGCGACGCTCTGTTTGCCGGGCACTTTCTTTGACAGTTATCACCGTAAGCTAACCTTCACTCCGCTAAACTACTTGCCTGCTAAGGAGGGAGTTATGCTGGGATGGGTTATCACCTGCCACGATGAACAGGCGCAGGAAATGCTGGATAAGCTTGAAGCCAGATTTGGCCCGCTGGTGCAATGCCGGGCGGTAAACTACTGGCGCGGGTTGAGCACCAACATGCTGAGCCGCATGATGTGCGATGCCCTGCATGAAACGGACACCGGGGATGGCGTGATTTTTCTTACCGATAAATCGGGCGCGGCGCCTTACCGCGCAGCCGCGTTGCTGAGCCATAAGCACGCGTGCTGTGAAGTGATCTCGGGTATTAACCTCTCCCTGCTGGCGTTAATGTATCCGCAGCGTGGATCCTTAAGCAGCGCAGAGTTTCGCCAGGCCATCGTGGCGCAGGGCGTTCCGGGCGTCAGCAGCTTGTGGCATCAGCAGCAAAAAAATCCTCCCTTCGTCCTGCTCCACGATTTGTATAAGAATTAAACGTGGGTATTGATGTCTCATTTGTTACAATAGCGGCAGTTTTCCGCACCGATTAAGACACCATGCTACCGCGCATTCTTTTCTTGCTATTGATGCTCATTTCCGGCGTCAGCTCAGCCAGTTTACTCAGTCAGCAAACGCTGCCTGCCCAGTACATGCAAACCACCGAAGACGCGGCGATCTGGGCGCAGGTGGGGAACAGCGTGATCAACGTCGGTAACGTCCGCGCCGGGCAGATCCTGGCCGTCGTGCCCGCGGCGGCGGACTACTACGAATTTCGCTTCGGTTTTGGCACGGGGTTTATCGACAAGGGGCACCTGGAGCCGGTTCAGGGGAAACAGCGCGTCGAGGACAGCCTTGGGGATCTCAATAAGCCCCTGAGCAATCAGAACCTCATTACCTGGAAAGACACGCCGGTGTATAACGCGCCGTCGAGCGGCAGCGCGCCGTTCGGTACATTAAGCGCCAATCTGCGCTATCCCATACTGAATAAACTGAGAGACCGTCTGAATCAGACCTGGTTCCAGATCCGCATCGGCAATCGTCTGGCGTGGATCAGCAGCCTGGACGCGCAGGAAGATAACGGACTTCCGGTTCTGACCTACCACCATATTTTGCGTGATGAAGAAAACACGCGCTTTCGACATACGTCCACAACGACCAGCGTACGTGCGTTCAACAACCAGATGGCCTGGTTACGCGATCAGGGCTATACCACCCTGACGATGTACCAGCTTGAAGGGTACGTGCGTAACAAAATGAACCTGCCTGCAAAATCGGTGGTGATTACCTTTGACGACGGCCTGAAATCCGTCAGCCGCTATGCCTATCCTGTGCTGAAAGAGTACGGCTTCAAGGCAACCGCGTTTATTATCTCTTCCCGCATAAAAGGCCATCCGCAGAAGTGGGATCCAAAATCGCTGCAGTTTATGAGCGTGCAGGAGATTAAGGGGATTCAGGATGTGTTCGATATTCAGTCCCACACCCACTTCCTGCACCGCGTGGATGGGTATAAGCACCCGATTTTACTGAGCCGCAGCTATCACGTGATTTTGTTTGATTTTGAACGCTCGCGTCGCGCGCTGGCGCAGTTTAATCCACGCGTGCTCTATCTTTCCTATCCGTTTGGCGGCTACGACAATAAAGCGATAAAGGCGGCGAATGATGCCGGTTTCCATCTGGCGGTGACGACGGTGAAAGGGAAGGTGAAGCCGGGGGATAATCCGTTCTTACTGAAACGCCTGTACATCTTAAGAACGGATTCGCTGGAGACAATGTCGCGGCTGATCAGCAATCAGCCGCAGGGATAGTGCTTATGCAACCTGAACCGGAATCGCCTTCGCGGTACGTTTCATGTCGTTGTCGCCTTCAAAGTAGGCAACTTTCGGCTGCCAGCGGCGCGCTTCTTCATCAGACATCATCACGAAGCTGGCGATAATCACAATATCGCCCACGTCCGCGCAGTGCGCTGCCGCGCCGTTAACGGAGATGATTTTAGACCCGCGCTCGGCGGCGATGGCGTAGGTTGAGAAACGTTTGCCGTTGTTAACGTTCCAGATATCAATCGCTTCGTTTTCAAGGATGCCCGCAGCATCAAGGAAATCCTGGTCGATGGCGCAGGAGCCTTCATAGTGCAGGTCGGCCTGGGTGACTTTCACACGGTGAAGCTTACCTTGCAGCATTTTGCGAATCATTACGTTTACCTTTCATCTTCCGGGTAGAGAAACCTACGCCAGTTCAACCACTTTGTTGTCGATTAGGCGGGCCTGACCAAGCCATGCCGCCACCAGAATGACCGCACGTTTGCTGGTCTGTGTAAGCTCCAGAAGCGTATCGGCATCGCGAATTTGAATATCATCAGCGCGGAAGCCTTTATCGTTCAGCGCCTGTTCAGCCAGAGCAATAATCTCTTCGGCCGTTAACTCTTTCGCCAGCAGCTGTTCTGCCATGGTGTTCATGACCTTGCTTAAGCCCGGCGCGATTTTACGCTGGTCCGCGGTCAGATAGCCATTTCGCGAGCTGAGCGCCAGACCGTCTTTGGCGCGTACAATCGGTACGCCGACAATCTCGATATCGTAGCCCATATCCGCAACCATCTTGCGGATCAGCGCCAGCTGCTGGAAATCTTTCTCACCGAAGCAGGCAACGTCCGGCTGCACCAGGTTGAACAGCTTGCTGACGATGGTCGATACGCCGCGGAAATGACCCGGGCGGCTTGCGCCTTCCAGCATGGTGGAAATGCCCGGTACGTCAACGTAAGTGGCCTCATCGGTACCCTGAGGATAGACATCCGCCGGTGCCGGAGAGAAGACAATATCCGCATGGCGTTTTTTGAGCTTCTCGCAATCTTCCTGCAGGGTGCGCGGATAGCGTGCCAGATCGTCGGCGCGGTCAAACTGCATTGGGTTAACGAAGATACTGACCACCACGATATCTGCACGGGCTCTTGCTTCGTCAACCAGCTTCATATGGCCGTCATGCAGGTTGCCCATGGTCGGGACCAATGCGATACGTTTACCTTCCTGACGCGCACGACGGATATGCTGGCGCAGCAGCGGCAGGGTTTCAATGATTAGCACAACGAGACTCCTTAATGGAAACTGTGTTCTTCACCCGGGTAAACACCGGATTCAACGTCGGCAATATACTGCCTGACCGCAGCGCGCATGTCGCCCGCTTCGGTGAGGAAATTTTTGGCAAACTTCGGAATATGCCCGCCGGTGATGCCAAAGGCGTCGTGCATCACCAGGATCTGACCGTCGGTCACGTTGCCTGCGCCAATACCAATCACCGGAATCGACAGGGCTTCAGTAATACGCTTCGCCAGCTCAACCGGCACGCACTCCAGCACCAGCAGCTGGGCGCCTGCGGCTTCCAGCGCCAGGGCATCATCAAACAGCGTCTGGGCGGCGTCACCGCGGCCCTGCACTTTATATCCACCAAAGATGTTGACGGACTGCGGCGTCAGGCCCAAATGGCCGCACACCGGCACGGCGCGCTCGGTGAGCATCTTCACCGTATCCACCAGCCAGGCGCCGCCTTCAATTTTGACCATGTTAGCGCCAGCACGCATGACCGCTGCCGCGTTTTCGAATGCCTGCTCCGGCGTGGCATAGGCCATAAACGGCAGATCGGAAAGCAGCAGGCAGGCTGGAGCCCCGCGGCGCACCGCACGCGTGTGGTAAGCGATATCCTCAACCGTGACCGGCAGGGTGGAATCATGTCCTTGTACCGTCATCCCTAACGAATCTCCGACCAGCATGACGTTGATACCCTCTTCGGCAAAGAGTTTGGCGAAGCTGTAGTCATACGCGGTGATGGTGGCGAAGCGTTTTTTTTCCTGTTTGCATTTCTGCAGTAAGGAGATGGTGGTTGGTTTCATACTGTTTCCTGATAGCCCAAAAGCGAATCTTTGCGCATTCTAACAGTAACATTCGGGGGAACAATGATTTTAGGTAACCGATTAGCCACAATTATTTTGAGGTTAATCGGCAGGGGAACCGGATCACCAGCGGGCGGGTCTTTCCGCGCTGAGGTTGTCCAGAATGGTCCGGAGTGGGATGCCATCCGGGAAGATGAGATCGGGGGCCACTTCAAACAGCGGCCAGAGCATAAACCCGCGGTTTTTCATGTCGTAATGCGGAACGGTGAGACGTTCAGTGTTAATGGTTTCGTGACCAAACAGCATAATGTCGAGGTCCAGCGTGCGCGGTCCCCAGCGCTCGGCTTTGCGTACGCGGCCCTGCTGCAGTTCGATGCGCTGGGTGTTATCCAGCAGCGTTTCGGCATCAAGGACAGTTTCCAGCACCACGGCGGCATTGAGATAATCAGGCTGATCCTGCGGACCCAGCGGCGGCGTGCGGTAGAAAGAGGAGACCGCCACGATCTTGCTTTGCGGGATCTCCCCCAGCGCCTGTACGGCAGCGTTCACCTGCTCCAGCGGAGAGGCTAAATTGCTGCCGATGGCGATATACGCGAGGGTCATGCTGTCCCTTCACGACGCGGCGCGCGTTTGCGCGGACGGCGATGGCGGCGACGCGGTTCCGGCTCTTCATCCAGCCCGGTGAGCATATCTTTTTGCTCCGGCGGGGCGGAAACCTGGAATTCGGCCCACCACTGCGCCAGGCGCTGCAGTTCCTGATTGCGTTCAATTTCAGCACGCAGCGACAGCAGATCGAAGGCGGCGCGGAATTTTGGATGCTCCATCAGCTTCCAGGCGCGTTTGCCCTGACGACGGGACATGCGCAGCTGAAGCTGCCAGATATCGCGCACCAGCGTGGTAATGCGTTTTGGAATAGCGAGCGTACGGCACCCTTCGTCCAGCACGTCGTTTGCGGCCAGCGCGAAGGCGTCATAATAGGCAAGCCCGCTCTCCTGGGTAATTCGCTGGGCCGTTTCCAGCAGCGGATACCAGAACATCGCCGCAAACAGGAACGCCGGATTGACGCGCATGTCGTTGCGAATACGGGTATCGGTATTTTTCAGCACCTGCGCAATCATCCGCTCCATTGGGCTGTCACCGCTTTCGGTGAAGTAGCGGGTAATGGTCGGGAACAGGGGCTGGAAAAGGTTGTATTCGCGCAGCAGATTGTAGGTTTCAAAGCCGTGGCCGGCCTGCAGCAGCTTCAGCGCCTCTTCAAACAGGCGGGCAGGCGGCACGTCGTTAATCAGCGTCGCCAGGCGCGGAATCGGCTCTGCCGTTTCCGGGCTGATGCGCATATTGAGCTTGGCGGCGAAACGCACGGCGCGCAGCATACGCACGGGATCTTCGCGATAGCGCGTTTCCGGCGTGCCGATCAGACGGATCAGACCTTCTTTCAGGTCCTGCATGCCGCCGACGTAATCACGCACGGTGAAATCCGCCACGCTGTAATAAAGGCTGTTGATGGTGAAGTCGCGACGCTGGGCATCTTCTTCGATAGAGCCGAAGATATTGTCGCGCAGCAGCATGCCGTTCTGGCCGCGCTGTGACGTGGTGCGATCGGATGCGCCCGCTTCGTGGTGGCCGCGGAAGGTCGCCACTTCGATAATTTCCGGGCCAAACATCACGTGAGCCAGACGGAAACGGCGGCCAACGAGACGGCAGTTGCGGAATAATTTGCGCACCTGCTCAGGCGTGGCGCTGGTCGTCACGTCGAAATCTTTTGGTTTTTTGCCCAGCAGTAAATCACGCACTCCACCGCCCACGAGATAGGCCTCGTAGCCCGCTTTATTCAGACGATAGAGCACCTTGAGGGCATTTTCACTGATATCTTTGCGGGAAATAGTGTGCTGCTCACGCGGAATAACCGACATGTGTGGCTGTGCAATAGCATCGTTCGCCATGCTCTCTTCGCGGCTTAGCACTTTACGGCAAAAATTAGCGACTCGGGTAAAAATGGTACACCTCGTAGTGTGTTTTGTTATGAAAAAAGCGGCTAATCATAGCTCAGCGCAACGCATTTGAGAATGCTGGATTTTTGGCACTGCCGCGAGCGTCCAGTTGGCAACGGCCATTTTCAGCAGTTCGTCAATACGCTGATCCTGCCATTCGTTGGTTACATTCTGGTTGAGAAATCGCAGCGCGTCGATCAAAACAGGACGCGGATCGCCGTCTGGCAGGGCCGGGGCGTGGTTCTGCTTTGACAATTTAAAGCCCTGCGCATTGACCGCCAGCGGCAGATGAATGTAGTCCGGGGCCGTCCAGCCAAACTGGCGATACAGCGATATTTGTCGCACGGTCGGTTCGACCAGATCCGCCCCGCGCACAATTTCCGTCACGCCCTGAAAACGATCGTCGACGACCACCGCCAGGTTATAGGCGAAAAGGCCGTCACGGCGGTGAATAATAAAATCCTCACGCGCCAGACGTTCATCGGCATGAATCTCACCGGAGAGGAGATCGGTAAAGCGCGTCACCGGGGAGCGCTGCTTTATACGTACGGCGGCATTTTCCGGGGGAAGATTAAGCGTGCGGCAGTGGCCGTCATAGACGCCACCCACGCTCTGGATACGCGCGCGGGTGCAGGTGCAGTTATAGGAAAGCCCCCGATCGCGAAGCCAGGCCAGACGTTCCCGATAGGCATCGTGACGTTTTGACTGCCAGAGCACCTCGTCATCCCAGTGAAGACCGTAATGTTCCAGCTGACGCAGAATAGTGTCTGCAGCACCGGGAACTTCACGAGGAGGGTCAATATCTTCAATGCGTACGAGCCATTTTCCCAGGCGGGCGCGAGCCTGCAGGTAGCTGCCGAGCGCGGCAATCAATGAGCCGAAGTGTAATTCACCGGAAGGAGATGGCGCGAAGCGCCCAATATAGTGTGATTCAGACATATCAACAGTAACAAGGCGGGAGAGACTCCCGCCTTTGGAGTGTGTAAACAGCGCTGGTATTAACCGGCCATCTGTTTTTCGCGGATTTCGGCCAGCGTTTTACAGTCGATGCACAGATCGGCGGTTGGACGCGCTTCCAGGCGACGAATACCGATTTCAACACCGCAGGATTCGCAGTAGCCAAAATCTTCGTCTTCGACTTTTTTCAGCGTTTTCTCGATCTTTTTGATCAGTTTGCGTTCGCGGTCACGGTTACGCAGTTCGAGGCTGAACTCTTCTTCCTGAGCGGCACGGTCTACCGGATCCGGGAAGTTGGCAGCTTCATCCTGCATATGAGTAACGGTGCGATCGACTTCATCCCTGAGTTGATTACGCCATGCTTCAAGAATACGCTTGAAGTGCGACAGCTGGGCTTCGTTCATATACTCTTCGCCCGGCTTCTCTTGATACGGCTCCACCCCAGCGATGGCGAGAATACTCAGGGACGATGTTTTACGGTTTTGCCCTTCTTGCATGTTGCTTCTCCTTAACACGCACTATCGATCCCCGTGTTGGGGGAAAAATCAGGTCGCTATAAATAGCAGATGCTTTTCCGTAAGGCAATTATCTAAACGTAACACTTGACAAGCCTGTGAGGAAAAGCGTATTTGCGCACGCGGCCAGAACACTTATTCGACAATCGTCTAATCCCTTACAAGACAATGGGAAGAGAGGATCTCAGAGTCATATTATCGGCAGAAAGTTCCGCTTTATAAGCGAAAACCTCTACCCCCTGCTTTTGTGCCTCATTCAACAATTGCGCGTATTTAGGATCAATATGGCGGGCAGGGGAGAAACGTTCAATGGCTGAATGCAACACCGCGAACAGCAATACGGCGCGTTTGCCCGCCGCCGCAACACTCATTAGCTCTCGCAGATGCTTCTGGCCACGCAGCGTTACCGCATCCGGGAAGTAGCCATTTTCCTGTTCCGCTAACGTCACTGATTTTACTTCAATATAGCACTCGGGCCTGTCTTCCGCCTGTAACATGAAGTCAATTCTGCTGCCTTCATCGCCATATTTCACTTCACTTTTATGCGTGCCATATCCCACCAGTTCGGGAATGGCGCCAAGGGTCAGCGCTTCCTTAACCAGCTGATTTGCGCGCTGGGTATTAACGCAAATAAATGCCCCGTTTTGGGTTTCGGTCACTTCCCAGGTATGGGCATATTTGCGTTTACTATTTTCTGAAGTGGAATACCAGACCCTGTCACCCGGCGTCGCACACCCCGTCATGGCGCCGGTATTGGGGCAGTGCAGGGTGAGCTGAACCCCCTCGGGGGTGATCACGTCGGCGAGGAAGCGTTTGTAGCGCTGGATAAGCGTAGCGTGCTGCAGGGGAGGACTAAACTTCATCAGAATTCCTTTCAGTGTTGCCCAGCGTCCAGCGCTGTAGCGGCGTATAGCGGGTGCGTCCCTGTGCAAAGACGGATTCGTAAAGCGCGAATGCGTTGACCGGAAAGGCCCAGTGAAAACCCGGCGGCGGGATGGCAACGGCCTGACCGGCATCGCGCAACAGCGTGATATGTGGATGAAACGGCTGTGGGCTCTGATAACAGCCGCTGCGCGCCGCCTGGGCGCGCAGCATATTCGCCAGCTGCAATAATCCGCGCGGCGGCTGGCGCGTTCCCAGCCACACCACGCGCGAACGCGGCCACTGGCCCGCGTCGTCGAGGTGCAGCGTAAATTCCGGCTGGGCAATACGCCCGGCCATTGCGGCTAACGCCCGCTGTTTTTCGGCACTGACGTCGCCCAAAAAGGCCAGCGTCAGGTGCAGGTTGGCCGCCGCGACAGGGCGGCCCGCTTCCGGCGAAAAGCAATCGGCGCGCCAGCGAACAATTTGACGCTGTATGGTGGTGGGCAATTCAATGGCAAAAAACAGCCGTTTCGACTCAGGCATACGGAGGACTCGGTAATGATATGCGCCGATGCTACAATGTACGCCGACTAATGTTAACCCTCTGGAGCTGTTAGTGTCCTCATTGCCGGTCGCCGTCATTCTTCCTGAGCTTCTCGCTGCCTTATTCCATGCCCCGCAGGTTTTGCTGAATGCCCCTACGGGCGCGGGCAAGTCCACCTGGCTGCCGCTGCAGATTCTGAAAGACGGAAATATCCGCGGGAAAATTATCCTGCTGGAGCCGCGCAGGCTGGCCGCGCGCAACGTGGCGCAGCGTCTGGCGGAGCTGCTGAATGAAAAACCGGGCGAAACGGTAGGTTACAGGATGCGTGCCGAGACCTGCATTGGCCCGACCACGCGTCTTGAAGTGGTCACCGAGGGTATTCTCACCCGCATGCTGCAAAACGATCCGGAGCTGACCGGCGTCGGGCTGGTGATCCTCGATGAATTCCACGAGCGCAGCCTGCAGGCGGATCTGGCCCTCGCGCTGTTGCTGGACGTGCAGCAGGGGCTACGCGACGATCTCCGGCTGCTTATTATGTCGGCCACGCTGGATAACGAGCGGCTACGACAGGCATTACCCGATGCGCCGGTCATCAGCTCGGAAGGGCGGGCGTTTCCGGTTGAACGCCGCTATCAGCCGCTTCCCTCCCACCAGCGTTTTGACGAGGCCGTCGCCATTGCCACCGCTGAGCTGCTGCGCCAGGAAGCCGGTTCCCTGCTGCTGTTTTTGCCGGGCGTGGGCGAAATTCAGCGCGTGCAGGAGCAGCTTTCTACCCGCGCAGGCGCCGACGTGCTGCTTTGCCCGCTCTACGGCGCGTTGTCGCTGCAGGATCAGCGTAAAGCGATTCTTCCCGCACCGGCGGGGCAGCGCAAGGTGGTGCTGGCAACCAACATTGCTGAAACCAGTTTGACCATTGAAGGGATTCGCCTGGTGGTGGATAGCGCGCAGGAGAGAGTGGCAAGCTTTGACCCTCGTACCGGGCTGACTAAACTCCTGACGCAGCGCATCAGCCAGGCGTCGATGGTGCAGCGCGCGGGCCGTGCGGGGCGTCTTGAGCCGGGCATCTGCCTGCATTTGACCAGCGCGGAGCAGGCTGAACGCGCTGCACAGCAAAGCACGCCGGAAATTTTACAAAGCGATTTGTCTGGTCTGGTGATGGACCTGCTCCAGTGGGGCTGTCCGAACCCTGAGCAGCTCACCTGGCTTAATCCACCTCCTGTCGTAAACCTCACCGCTGCGCGCACGTTGCTGACCCAGCTTGGCGCGCTGGAAGGCGAGCGTCTGACGGCGCGCGGCCAGAAAATGGCGGCGCTGGGCAACGATCCGCGTCTGGCCGCGATGCTGGTGGCCGCGCAAGGGGATGATGAAATTGCCACGGCGGCAAAACTGGCGGCTATTCTTGAGGAGCCGCCTCGCGGTGGCAGCAGCGATCTGGGGCAGGCGTTTTCGCGCAGCCAGGGGAACTGGCAGCAGCGGGGGCAGCAGCTGAGTAAACGCCTGAATAGCCGGGGAGGTGCGCCTGACAGCGACAAGATTGCCTTCCTGCTGGCCCAGGCTTTCCCGGACAGGATTGCGCGTCGGCGCGGGCTGGACGGTCGCTACCAGCTGGCAAACGGCATGGGGGCGATGCTGGACAGCGATGATGCGCTGACGCGTCACGAATGGCTGATCGCCCCGCTGTTGCTGCAGGGCAGCCATTCTCCGGATGCGCGTATCCTGCTGGCGATTGCCGTAGAGATTGACGCCCTGACGCGTGCCTGTCCGCAGCTGCTTCAGCAATCTGATACCGTGGAATGGGATGACGCCCAGGGCACGCTGAAGGCCTTTCGTCGCAGCCAGATTGGCAAGTTGACGCTTGGGACGAAGCCGCTGGCGAAGCCGTCGGAAGACGAGCTTCATCAGGCGATGCTGAACGGAATTCGGGAAAAAGGGCTGAGCGCCCTGAACTGGACGCCGGAAGCGGAGCAGTACCGCATTCGTCTGCACTGCGCCGCGAAGTGGCTACCGGAATACGGTTGGCCTGCGGTGGATGACGAGACGCTGCTCGCTACGCTTGAGCGCTGGCTACTGCCGCAAATGAGCGGCGTACACTCTCTGCGAGCCCTTAAGGCGCTTGATGTTAAGACCGCGTTACAGAATTTACTGGACTGGTCATTACGTCAACGTCTGGATAGTGAACTGCCAGGGCATTACACTGTGCCGACCGGAAGCCGGATTGCCATCCGTTATCATGAGGATAATCCGCCGGCGCTGGCGGTTCGGATGCAGGAGATGTTTGGTGAAGCCACCACGCCGTCCATTGCGGAAGGGCGTGTGCCGTTAGTGCTTGAGCTGCTGTCGCCTGCGCATCGTCCATTACAAATCACCCGAGATTTGGGAGCGTTCTGGGCGGGAAGCTACCGTGAAGTGCAGAAAGAGATGAAGGGGCGATATCCCAAACATGTCTGGCCGGACGATCCGGCGAATACGGCGCCGACGCGGCGAACGAAGAAATATTCGTAGGTTAGGTGAAAGAGGGAGTGCGGCCTGATGCCCTCACCCCGGCCCTCTCCCACGGGGAGAGGGAGAAAACACTAAAGACTTTCCTGACAGGAAAGTCTTGCTGTTTATTTTGAGAGATTTCTTCTTTCACAGGCCTGTGAAAGAAAAGAAAATCTGGCCTTTGCGCCTGAAAGTTGCGGAGAAAAAGCATGGCGGGGAATGACCGCGAGCCAATAGGACGTAAGGGAAAACCAACGCGTCCGGCGAAAGAAAAGGTAAGCCGTCGTCGCCTCAGAGATGAGGACTATGACGATGACTATGAAGACGATTATGAGGATGAAGAACCGATGCCGCGTAATGGAAAAGGCAAAGGGCGTAAGCCTCGGGGCAAGCGCGGCTGGTTCTGGCTGCTGCTGAAGCTGTTTATTGTTTTTGTTGTCCTGATGGCGATTTACGGCGTGTATCTGGATCAGAAGATCCGTAGCCGTATCGACGGTAAAGTCTGGCAGCTCCCTGCGGCAGTGTATGGCCGTATGGTGAACCTTGAGCCAGATATGTCCATCACCAAAAACGAGATGGTTAAACTGCTGGAAGCCACCCAGTATCGTCAGGTGTCAAAAATGACGCGGCCTGGCGAATTTACCGTGCAGTCCAACAGCATTGAGATGATTCGTCGTCCGTTTGATTTCCCGGACAGCAAAGAGGGGCAGGTGCGCGCGCGTCTGACCTTTGACGGCGATCGTCTGGACACCATCGAGAACATGGATAACAACCGTCAGTTCGGTTTCTTCCGTCTCGATCCGCGTCTGATCACCATGCTTTCGTCAGCAAACGGCGAGCAGCGCCTGTTCGTGGCGCGTAACGGCTTCCCGGATCTGCTGGTTGATACGCTGCTGGCAACCGAAGACCGTCACTTCTACGAGCACGATGGCATCAGCCTCTACTCGATTGGCCGTGCGGTACTGGCTAACCTGACTGCCGGTCGCACCGTGCAGGGAGCGAGTACGCTGACCCAGCAGCTGGTGAAAAACCTGTTCCTCTCCAGCGAACGCTCTTACTGGCGTAAAGCGAACGAAGCCTACATGGCCGTGCTGATGGATGCGCGCTACAGCAAGGATCGTATCCTTGAGCTGTACATGAACGAGGTGTACCTCGGTCAGAGCGGCGATAACGAAATCCGCGGCTTCCCGCTGGCGAGCCTGTACTACTTTGGTCGCCCGGTAGAAGAGCTGAGCCTGGACCAGCAGGCGCTGCTGGTGGGCATGGTGAAAGGGGCGTCCATTTATAACCCGTGGCGTAACCCGAAACTGGCGCTGGAGCGTCGTAACCTCGTTCTGCGTCTGCTGCAACAGCAGCAGGTGATTGACCAGGAGCTGTACGACATGCTGAGCGCGCGTCCGCTGGGCGTTCAGCCGCGCGGCGGCGTGATTTCGCCTCAGCCTGCGTTTATGCAGCTGGTGCGTCAGGAGCTGCAAAGCAAGCTCGGTGATAAGGTCAAAGATCTCTCCGGCGTGAAGATCTTCACCACCTTTGACTCCGTGGCGCAGGATGCGGCCGAAAAAGCGGCGGTGGAAGGCATTCCGGCACTGAAGAAACAGCGTAAGCTCTCCGATCTGGAAACCGCGATGGTGGTGGTTGACCGTAACACCGGCGAAGTGCGCGCGATGGTGGGCGGGGCCGAGCCGCAGTTTGCGGGCTACAACCGTGCGATGCAGGCGCGTCGCTCAATCGGCTCTCTGGCAAAACCGGCAACCTACCTCACAGCCCTGAGCCAGCCAAATCAGTATCGCCTGAATACCTGGATTGCGGATGCGCCGATCTCCCTGCGCCAGCCTAACGGCCAGGTCTGGTCACCGCAGAACGATGATAAACAGTTCAGCGGCCAGGTCATGCTGGTGGATGCGTTGACCCGTTCCATGAACGTGCCAACGGTGAACCTGGGCATGTCGCTGGGACTGCCGGCGATTGTCGATACCTGGCAAAAATTGGGCGTGTCGAAAGATCAGCTGCACCCGGTGCCGGCGATGATCCTCGGCGCGCTTAACCTGACGCCGATCGAAGTGGCGCAGGCGTTCCAGACCATTGCCAGCGGGGGCAACCGCGCGCCGCTGTCTGCCCTGCGCTCAGTGATTGCCGAAGATGGTTCCGTGCTGTATCAGAGCTTCCCGCAGGCGGAGCGTGCCGTTCCCGCTCAGGCCGCCTATATGACGCTGTGGACGATGCAGCAGGTCGTGCAGCGCGGTACCGGCCGTCAGCTGGGCGCGAAGTATCCGGGTCTGCATCTGGCGGGTAAAACCGGGACCACCAACAACAACGTCGATACCTGGTTCGCCGGTATTGATGGCCGTGAAGTGGTGATCACCTGGGTAGGCCGCGACAACAACCAGCCGACCAAACTGTACGGGGCGAGCGGGGCGATGTCGATTTACCAGCGCTATCTGGCAAATCAGTCTCCTGTGCCGCTGAATCTGGTTGCGCCGGAAGATATCGTCGATATGGGCGTTGACAGCTCCGGTAACTTCGTCTGCGGCGGCGGGATGCGTACGCTGCCTGTCTGGACCGCAAACCCGGACTCGCTGTGCCAGCAAAGCCAGCCAGAACAGCCAACGGGTAACCCGTTCGACCAGTCTTCTCAGCCACAGCAGCCGCAGCAGCAACAGCCGCAGCAGCAGAATGAGAAGAAAGACAGCGACGGTGTCGCGGGCTGGATTAAAGACATGTTCGGCGGTAACTAACCTTTTAAAGCCCTCTTCCCTGGAAGGGGGCTTTTTTTACCCGTAAACCTCATTTCGTTAACCCTCGCTTTAACTCTGATTAACCCTTCGTTTTCTCTTGATGATTTCTTAAACCCTTAATTCTCATAGGGCCGCTTACTGCTTGCTATGCAACCAGCGTTTCGCATATTATTCTGGCGCTCATAATAATAATTCTCGTTTACGTTATCATTCACTTTCACATCAGAGATTCAACATGGCGCTTTCCAATACTGCTCAGCCAATGAACACGTCGCTGCGTAAGCTCGCGGTCGTCGTCGCCACAGCGGTTGCCGGCATGTCTGCTTATGCTCACGCGGCCGAAACCCCGAAAAAAGAAGAAACCATTACGGTTACCGCAGCACCTGCGGCACAGGAAAGTGCCTGGGGGCCTGCTGCGACCATCGCCGCACGGCAATCCGCGACCGGAACCAAAACGGATACCCCTATTCAAAAGGTTCCGCAGTCTATTTCGGTAGTCACTGCCGAAGAGATGGCGCTGCATCAGCCGCGCTCGGTGAAAGAAGCCCTGAGCTACACGCCGGGCGTTGCGGTAGGCACGCGCGGCGCGTCTAACACCTATGACTATTTGATCATCCGCGGCTTCGCGGCCGATGGCCAGACGCAGAATAACTACCTCGACGGCATGAAAATGCAGGGGAACTTCTATAACGACGCGGTGATTGATCCTTATATGCTGGAGCGCGCCGAAATCATGCGCGGTCCGGTTTCCGTTCTGTACGGCAAAAGCAGCCCGGGCGGTTTGCTGAACATGGTCAGTAAGCGCCCAACAACCGAGCCGCTGAAAGAGATCCAGTTCAAAGTCGGCACGGATAGCCTGTTCCAGACCGGGTTTGACTTTAGCGATGCGATCGACGACGACGGCGTTTACTCTTATCGCTTAACGGGCGTTGCGCGTTCTAATAACGCTCAGCAGGAGCGTGCGGAAGAGCAGCGTTACGCCATCGCGCCATCGTTCTCCTGGCGTCCGGATGATAAAACCACCTTCACGTTCCTCTCCTACTTCCAGAACGAGCCTGAAACGGGCTACTACGGCTGGCTGCCAAAAGAGGGAACGGTTGAGCCGCTGCCGAACGGCGATCGTCTGCCGACGAACTTCAACGAAGGCGCGAAGAACAATACCTATTCCCGTAACCAGAAAATGGTGGGATATAGCTTCGACCACGAGTTCAACGATACCTTTACCGTGCGTCAGAACCTGCGCTTTGCCGAGAACAAAACCTCGCAAAACAGCGTATATGGTTATGGCGTCTGTACCGATCCGGCAAACAGCGGCAACAAACAGTGTGCCGCGTTAGCGCCATCGGACAAAGGCCATTATCTGGCGCGTAAATACGTTGTCGATAACGAAAAGCTGCAGAACTTTACCGTTGATACCCAGCTGCAGAGCAAATTCTCAACCGGCGAGGTGGACCACGTCCTGCTGACCGGCGTTGACTTTATGCGCATGCGGAATGACATCAACTCCTGGTTCGGTTACGACGACTCTGTTCCGCTGCTGGATCTCTACAACCCGGTGAACAGCGATTTTGATTTCGGCTCAAAAGATCCCGCGACCTCCGGCCCATATCAGATCCTCAACCGTCAGAAACAGACGGGGCTGTACGTTCAGGATCAGGCGCAGTGGGATAAAGTGCTGGTAACCCTGGGCGGCCGTTATGACTGGGCCGATCAGGAATCCTACAACCGCGTGACGAACACCACCTCCAAACGTGATGATACCCAGTTCACCTGGCGCGGTGGCGTTAACTATCTGTTTGATAACGGTGTAACTCCGTACTTTAGCTACAGCGAATCGTTTGAACCGGCTTCGCAGACCGATGCCCAGGGCAAGCTGTTCTCCCCGTCTAAAGGCAAACAGTACGAAGCGGGCGTGAAATACGTGCCGAACGATCGTCCGATCGTCGTCACCGGTGCGTTGTACCAGCTGACCAAAACCAACAACCTGATGGCGGACCCGGCGGGCTCCTTCTTCTCGGTTCAGGGCGGTGAAATCCGCGCGCGTGGCGTAGAACTGGAAGCGAAAGCGGCCCTGTCTGCAAGCGTCAACCTGGTGGGTTCTTATACCTATACCGATGCGGAATACACCACGGACACCACCTACAAAGGCAACACGCCTGCTCAGGTGCCAAAACACATGGCATCGTTGTGGGGCGATTACACCCTGTTTGACGGTGCGCTGTCGGGTCTGACGCTGGGTACCGGCGTGCGTTACACGGGCTCAAGCTATGGCGATCCGGCGAACTCCTTCAAGGTGGGCAGCTATACCGTTGTCGATGCGCTGGTCAGATACGATCTGGCACGCGTTGGCATGGCGGGCTCAAACGTGGCGCTGCACGTGAACAACCTGTTCGATCGTGAGTACGTTGCCAGCTGCTTCAATACCTACGGCTGCTTCTGGGGTGCTGAACGTCAGGTTGTTGCCACCGCGACCTTCCGCTTCTAATCTCTCTTCGGGCACGGTTCGCCGTGCCCTTTTTATTTAAGTTGGCTGATATGCAGGATATTCAAACGCAACCCGACACCACCTTTACGCTCAATCATCTCTCCTTTCGCGTACCCGGGCGCACGCTGCTGCATCCGCTCTCTCTGACGTTCCCTGCCGGTAAAGTGACGGGCCTGATTGGTCACAACGGTTCCGGTAAATCCACGCTGCTCAAAATGCTGGGGCGCCATCAGCCGCCTTCAGAAGGCGATATTCTGCTGGATGACCAACCGCTGGAGAGCTGGAGCAGTAAAGCCTTTGCCCGCAAAGTGGCCTATCTGCCGCAGCAGCTGCCACAGGCGGAAGGGATGACGGTGCGCGAGCTGGTGGCGATTGGGCGTTATCCGTGGCACGGAGCGCTTGGGCGTTTCGGCGTCGCCGACAGAGAGAAGGTGGAAGAGGCGATTGCGCTGGTCGGGCTAAAACCGCTGGCGCACCGTCTGGTGGATAGCCTGTCCGGCGGCGAACGTCAGCGCGCGTGGATCGCGATGCTGGTGGCGCAGGACAGCCGCTGTCTGCTGCTGGATGAACCGACCTCTGCGCTGGATATCGCCCATCAGGTCGACGTCCTGGCGCTGGTGCATCGCCTGAGCCAGCAGCGTGGCCTGACGGTCATTGCGGTCCTGCACGACATCAACATGGCCGCGCGCTATTGTGACTACCTCGTCGCGCTGCGCGGGGGCGAGATGATTGCCCAGGGGACACCGGCAGAGCTGATGCGCAGCGAAACGCTGGAACATATTTACGGTATTCCGATGGGTATTCTGCCTCACCCGGCCGGGGCTGCACCGGTGAGCTTTGTCTACTGATGCTGAATAACACACGCATTAGCCGCCGTCGCCTGCTGACGGCGATGGCGCTCTCGCCGCTGCTGTTAAAAATGAATACGGCGCGTGCCGCCGCCGTCGATCCGCACCGTATTGTGGCCCTGGAATGGCTGCCGGTCGAACTGATGATGGCGCTCGGCGTCACGCCCTATGGCGTGGCGGACATTCCTAACTATAACCTCTGGGTGAACGAGCCAAAGCTGCCGGACTCGGTGATCGACGTCGGCCTGCGAACGGAGCCAAACCTTGAGCTGCTCACCCAGATGAAACCCTCGTTCCTGTTCTGGTCCGCGGGCTACGGCCCGTCAGAGGAGACCATGGCGCACATTGCGCCGGGACGTGGATTTGCTTTCAGCGACGGTAAAAAACCGCTGGCCGTGGCGAAAAACTCGATTAACGAGATGGCGCACTTTCTCAACCGCGAAGCGGAGGCCAAAAAGCATCTCGACGAATTTGATGCCCTGATAGACTCCCTGAAGCCGCGCTTTGCTCACCGGGGCGATCGTCCGCTGCTGATGGTGACGCTGCTGGATGCCCGCCATATGCTGGTCTTCGGTAAAAACTGTCTGTTCCAGGAGGTGCTGGACAGCTTCGGCATTCGCAACGCCTGGGAAGGGGAAATGACCTTCTGGGGCAGTACCGCCGTGGGTATCGACCGCCTGGCGGCGTTTCGCGATGTGGACGTGCTCTGTTTCGACCACGGTAATGAACGCGACATGCAAACCCTGATGGCGACCCCGCTCTGGCAGGCGATGCCGTTTGTACGCGAGAAGCGCTTCCAGCGCGCCCCGGCTGTCTGGTTCTACGGCGCGACGCTGTCGGCCATGCATTTTGCCCGCGTGCTGGATAACGCCCTGGGAGGTAAAGCATGAGTACGCGTATCGCCCGCTTCCCGGCGCTGCTGTTATCCCTGCTTTTTCTGGTTGCGCTGGTATTAACCGGCTTCAATCTCTCCGCGGCCTTACCGCGCGCGCAGTGGGGGGCCGCTCTGGCCTCGCCGGATATCGACAATATTCAGCAGATGCTGTTCCACTACAGCCTGCTGCCGCGTCTGGCGATCTCCCTTTTGGTCGGGGCCGGCTTAGGGCTGGTGGGCGTGCTGTTCCAGCAGGTTTTACGTAACCCGCTGGCAGAGCCAACCACGCTCGGCGTCGCGACCGGCGCGCAGCTTGGGATCACCATCACCACGCTGTGGGCGCTGCCGGGAGCGTTAACCTCGCAGTTTGCGGCACTCGCGGGGGCGTGCGTGGTGGGCGCGCTGGTCTTTGGCGTGGCCTGGGGCAAGCGCCTTTCTCCTGTGACGCTTATTCTGGCCGGGCTGGTGGTGAGCCTGTACTGCGGGGCGATTAACCAGCTGCTGGTGCTGTTCCATCACGATCGGCTGCAAAGCATGTTTCTGTGGAGTACCGGCACGCTCACCCAGACCGACTGGAGCGTTGTAGAGCACCTCTGGCCGCAGCTGGCTGGCGGCGTCGTGCTGACGCTGCTGCTCCTGCGCCCTCTGACGCTCATGGGGCTGGATGATGGCGTGGCGCGTAACCTGGGGCTGGCGCTGTCGCTGGCTCGTCTGGCGGCGCTGACGCTGGCGATTGTATTGAGTGCCCTGCTGGTCAACGCGGTCGGCATCATCGGGTTTATCGGCCTGTTTGCGCCGCTGCTGGCGAAAATGCTCGGGGCGCGTCGCCTGCTGGCGCGTCTGATGCTGGCGCCGCTGATTGGAGCGCTGATCCTCTGGCTTTCCGATCAGCTTATTCTCTGGCTGGCGCAGGTCTGGAGGGAAGTCTCCACCGGCTCTGTGACCGCGCTTATCGGGGCGCCGCTGCTGCTGTGGCTGCTCCCGCGCCTGCGCAGCATGAGCGCACCGGCGATGGACGCCGGCGATAAAGTCTACGCTGAACGTCAGTCGGTGCTGTGGTTTAGCCTTGCCGGTCTGGCGGTGCTGATTATCGCCTCGTTTGCGGCGCTCTCATTCGGACGCGATGCCATGGGCTGGCACTGGGCAACGGGTGATTTACTCAATGAACTAGTGCAATGGCGCTGGCCGCGTATCTTCGCTGCGCTGATCGCAGGGGTGATGCTGGCGGTGGCGGGGTGCATTATTCAGCGTCTGACCGGCAACCCGATGGCAAGCCCTGAAGTGCTCGGGATCAGCTCTGGCGCCGCCTTTGGCGTGGTGCTGATGCTGTTCTTTGTGCCGGGGAATGCATTTGGCTGGCTGATGCCTGCCGGCAGTATCGGCGCGGCAATCACGCTGATGATTATCCTGATTGCCGCCGGTCGCGGCGGGTTTTCGCCGCACCGCATGCTGCTGGCCGGGATGGCGCTCAGCACCGCATTTACCATGCTGCTGATGATGCTGCAGGCCAGCGGCGATCCGCGTATGGCGAAGATCCTGACATGGATTTCCGGCTCAACCTACAACGCCACCGGCAGCCAGGTGGTCTGGTCCGGGATCGCGATGCTCGTGCTGCTGGCGATGGTGCCGCTGTGCCGCCGCTGGATGACCATTCTGCCGCTCGGCGGCGAAACCGCGCGTGCGGTGGGAATGGCGCTGACGCCAGCGCGCGTGGCCCTGCTGCTGCTGGCGGCGTGCCTGACGGCTGTGGCAACCCTGACGATTGGACCGCTGAGTTTTGTCGGATTAATGGCGCCGCACATTGCCAGAATGATGGGATTCCGCCGGACGATGCCGCATATCGTCATGTCGGCCCTGACGGGCGGGGTGATGCTGGTGTTCGCGGACTGGTGCGGAAGAATGGTGCTGTTCCCGTATCAGATCCCGGCGGGTCTGCTGTCGACCTTTATCGGTGCGCCGTACTTTATTTATCTGTTGAGAAAGCAGAGTCGGTAGTCAGGTGCGGCCTGTTGCCCTCACCCCGACCCTCTCCCACGGGGAGAGGGAGAACATCGTAGGCCGGGTAAGCGTTAGCGCCACCCGGCAATGCCCTTACAGCTTCGCAAACACCTTGCGCGCCGCGTCGATGGTGTTGTTGATATCATCTTCGCTGTGCGCCACGGACATAAAGCCCGCTTCGAACGCGGACGGCGCCAGGTACACGCCTTCTTCCAGCATCAGGTGGAAGAAGCGCTTGAAGCGTTCAACGTCGCACTTCACCACGTCCTGATAGCAGGTCACGGTTTTCGCATCGGTGAAGAAAATCCCGAACATGCCGCCCACGTGGTTAACCACCAGCGGAATACCCGCTTCTTCTGCCGTTTCCAGCAGACCGTTTGCCAGCTGCGAGGTCAGGTCGGTCAGGGTTTCGTGAATGCCTGGCTGAGCCACTTCGGTCAGGCAGGCAAAGCCCGCCGCCATGGCGATAGGGTTACCGGAAAGCGTGCCCGCCTGGTAAACCGGGCCGGTTGGGGCCAGGGCTTCCATCACGTCTTTGCGTCCACCGAATGCGCCGACCGGCATGCCGCCGCCGATGATTTTGCCGAGGCAGGTCAGGTCCGGCACGACGTCGTAGTAAGACTGAGCACCCGCCAGCGCCACGCGGAAGCCGGTCATGACTTCATCGATGATCAGCAGCGCGCCGAACTCGTCGCACAGGGCACGCAGACCCGGCAGGAAGTCAGGCTGCGGTGGGATGCAGTTCATGTTGCCGGCAACCGGCTCAACGATGATGCAGGCGATCTCCTGCGGATACTGCTCGAACGCCGCGCGAACGGTAGCAAGATCGTTGTAGGTGCAGGTCAGGGTGTGCTTCGCGAAATCTGCCGGTACGCCAGGCGAGTTCGGCTGGCCGAGCGTCAGCGCGCCGGAACCGGCTTTCACCAGCAGGCAGTCCGCATGGCCGTGGTAACAGCCTTCAAACTTGATGATTTTATCGCGACCGGTAAAACCGCGCGCCAGGCGGATGGCGCTCATGGTCGCTTCGGTACCGGAGTTCACCATACGCACCATGTCCATGGTCGGCACCAGTTCGGTCACCAGCTCCGCCATTTTCACTTCCATTTCGGTTGGCGCACCGAAGCTCAGGCCGCGCTGGGCGGCTTCAATTACCGCGTTACGAATGGCCGGGTGGTTGTGCCCCAGCACCATCGGTCCCCAGGAACCCACATAATCGATATAGGCTTTGCCATCGACATCATACAGATACGCGCCGTCAGCACGTTCGATAAACAGCGGCGTACCGCCCACGCCGGTGAAGGCGCGCACAGGTGAGTTCACGCCACCCGGAATAAGCTCGCGGGCTGCACTGTAGAGGTTTTCAGACTTGCTCATGGCGTCGTTCCTGGTTCGAATAAAATGGTTAAGCCCACTATTCTATGTGATTCGGGGAAGGTTATGAAATTTTTAGCCGGGCAATGCTTTAAGATTTGTTAAGTAATTTTCAGGAGACGGTAGGGCCGTCTCTGGTAAAATCCTCGCGGCTTTTTGTGTGACAAATAAGAACAGGACATGAAATCAGATTCTCCGTCTTTTGAAGAACAACAGTTTACGCGCGCCCAGCACCGAATCAGCATTCGGCGGCTGCTCAATCGCGATAAAACGCCGCTGGCGATCCTGCTGGCCGCTGCCGTGGTGGGCACTCTCGCGGGCCTGGTTGGCGTAGCGTTTGAAAAAGCGGTTAATGCCGTACTCAACTGGCGAGTGGGCACCGTGGCCGGTTTCGCCGACAGCGAATGGCTGGTCTGGGTGTGGGCATTCGGGCTGTCCGCGCTGTTTGCCATGGTGGGGTATTTTCTGGTGCGTAAATTCGCGCCGGAAGCGGGGGGATCGGGCATCCCGGAAATTGAAGGCGCGCTGGAGGAGCTGCGTCCGGTACGCTGGTGGCGGGTGATTCCGGTTAAGTTCATCGGCGGCATGGGGACTCTGGGCGCGGGAATGGTGCTTGGACGGGAAGGACCCACGGTACAGCTGGGGGGGAACGTGGGCCGCATGGTGGGCGATCTGTTTCGGATGCGAAGCGCCGAAGCGCGCCATACGCTGCTGGCAACCGGCGCGGCGGCGGGGCTTTCCGCCGCGTTTAACGCGCCGCTGGCGGGCATTTTATTCATTATCGAAGAGATGCGCGCGCAGTTCCGCTACAACCTGATCTCAATTAAAGCGGTATTCACCGGCGTCATTATGTCGAGCATCGTGTTTCGCATCTTTAATGGCGAGGGAGCGGTCATTGAGGTGGGTAAACTGACCAACGCGCCGGTCAACACCCTGTGGCTTTACCTGATCCTCGGCATGATTTTTGGCGTGGTGGGGCCGCTGTTTAACACCTTTATCCTGCGCGCTCAGGATATGTTCCAGCGCATTCACGGCGGGAACACCACGAAATGGGTGCTGATGGGCGGTTTGCTGGGTGGAATGTGCGGCGTACTCGGGTTTATCGAGCCGAATGCCGCAGGCGGCGGGTTCGGGCTGATTCCCATTGCGGCGGCGGGGAATTTCAGCGTGGGTCTGCTGCTGCTTATGTTTATCTCCCGGGTTATCACGACGGTACTGTGCTTCTCTTCCGGCGCGCCCGGGGGGATTTTTGCCCCGATGCTGGCGCTGGGTACGCTGCTCGGCACCGCGTTTGGTATGGCGGCTGAAGTGGGCTTTCCCGCCTATCATCTTGAAGCCGGGACCTTTGCCGTGGCCGGAATGGGGGCGCTGCTGGCCGCGTCCCTGCGCGCGCCCTTAACCGGGATCGTGCTGGTGCTGGAGATGACGGACAATTACCAGCTCATTTTGCCAATGATCATTACCTGTCTCGGCGCGACACTATTAGCCCAGTTCCTGGGTGGAAAACCGCTATACTCCACCATCCTCGCGCGTACCCTGGCGAAACAAGAGGCTGAGCGGGCCGCCACGTAGAATACTTGAATGAATTACCAGGGTATTAGATAATGAGACAAAGAATTGGGTGAATTTTACCCAATAGCAGTATTCATGGGAGCATAAGATGAGTGATGACGTAGTAGCTGTACCGCTCGAATTTACCGAAGCAGCAGCCAACAAAGTGAAAGTCCTGATTGCCGACGAAGACAATCCGGATCTGAAACTGCGTGTTTATATTACCGGTGGCGGCTGCAGCGGCTTCCAGTATGGTTTTACCTTTGACGATCAGGTTAACGATGGCGATATGACCATCGAGAAACAGGGCGTCGCGCTGGTGGTTGACCCGATGAGCCTGCAATATCTGGTGGGTGGCTCGGTGGATTACACCGAGGGTCTGGAAGGTTCGCGCTTTGTGGTCACGAACCCGAATGCGACAAGCACCTGCGGGTGTGGATCTTCGTTCAGCATCTAAGAGAGTGCGGGCTGATGCCGTTACTCCGTCCCTCTCCCACAGGGAGAGGGTGAAAAGACTAAAAACGGTAACCTTGCGGTTACCGTTTTGCTTTTACCTGCCATTATCATCCAGCGCAAACGTCGGCAGCTTCAGGTGCCAGCGTATCGCCGCTAAGCGTATCACCAGCGTCACGACCATCCCCAGCATCGCGGCATTTTCCAGCGGGAGGGCAAAGGTGTAGTACGCGGTAGCGTGAACAATCCCGCCCACGATGCAGGCCGTCGCGTAAATTTCAGTACGCAGGATCATCGGCACTTCACGCGCCAGAATGTCGCGAATGATCCCACCGCCCACGCCGGTTAATACGCCCATGCAGATTGCCACCATCGGACCGGTACCGGCATTAAACGCCTTGTTGACGCCAATACCGACAAACACGGCCAGACCCACGGCATCCAGTACCGGCAATATCCACTTGGGTAAGCGGCGGGGCTGGCGAACCAGCACAATGGTTAACAGGCAGGTGACCATCGCGACCACCAGATCGGTAGGATCTTTCACCCAAAACACCGGGCCATTTGCCAGCGCCATATCGCGGATAGTCCCGCCGCCGACGGCGGTCACGACGCCCAGCACCAGCACACCAAACGGATCCATGCGTAGTTTTCCGGCGAGCAGAACGCCGGAGATAGCAAAAACGGCTGTGCCAAGAATATCCAGCCAATAAACGAGCATCGTTAAATCCTCGAAAAGGGTCTTATGTTAGTGACTCTCTGCCAGCGCGGCACAGAGCTGTTTTGCGGCGAGGATAATACGCGGGCTGGCGCGTTCAAACCAGTCGCTGTTGAGTGGGATCACCGGAATTTTTAGCTGTCTTTGCCAGAATTGTTCAATTTTAGGAATCTCGCTCGCATTTCCGACCACGACGATGGCCTGCGGCTGGCGCGCCAGCACCTGTTCGCGGCTCACCTGAGGCCACGGCACCCGGCTGGCAGCAAAAATGTTTTCACCGCCACAGACTTCCAGCACCTGGTTCTGAATCGACCCTTTTCCGGTGGTGAACAGCGGCTGGCTGCCAAACTGCAGGAAGATGCGCTTTTTAACAGGGGTATCGTATCGGGATTTCAGCGCGGCATAGTCGCTCAGCATCTGTTTCGCCGCAGTCTCGGCTTTTTTGGGCGTCGGGCTATAGGGGGCCAGGGCGCGTAGCGCCTGAGCGACCTGCTCAATACTGACGGCATCAATCCACATGACCTTTATGCCAAGCGAGGTGAGCTGGTTGACCTGCCGCTCGGCGTTGCCGCCGCGCCAGGCCAGCACGAGATCCGGTTTAAGCGCCACGATGCGCTCAAGGTTCATCCCCTGCCAGGTTGCCACCTGTTCAATACCCGCGGCTTGCGGTGGGTAATCCGAATAACTACTCACGCCAACGGGCGTGATCCCGGCGGCAAACGCCAGTTCCGTATTTGCGGGAGAGAGGGTAATCACGCGCGGTAACGCATAGAGCCACAGCGGTGCGAGAAGAAGCAGGGCGGCCAGCGCCCTGACGGTATGTTTAGCCACGTGCCAGATTCTGCACCAGGCGCTCCACCATCACGGTGGACTGTTTTGCCGCAACGGTCAGGAACTCGTCGAAGCTGATGTGGGACTGCTGGTCTGCCACGTCAGAGATGGCGCGAACCACCACGAACGGTACGCTGAAGTTATGGCAAACGTGAGCGATCGCGGTCGCTTCCATCTCAACGGCAACCGCCTGAGGGAAGTTATGACGGATTTTCGCCAGCCCAACGGAGCCGTTGATGAAGGCATCACCGCTGACAATCAGACCGCGTACCGCGTTGAGGTTGAGTTCTGCGATGCAGGTCTCTGCCGCCGCAATCAGTTTGTCGTCAGCTTTAAAACCAGCAGGGCAGCCCGGGAGCTGGCCGTACTCGTAACCGAACGCGGTGACGTCGGCATCGTGGTAACGCGCTTCGTCGGAAACAACGATATCGCCCACTTTCAGCGTCGGCGCCAGGCCGCCCGCAGAGCCGGTATTCACGATCACGTCCGGCTTGCAGCGCTCAAGCAGCAGGGTTGCACCCAGCGCGGCAGCCACTTTACCGATGCCTGATTTCAGCAGAGCCACGTCAACACCGTTCAGCTGGCCTGTATAGATCTCACAACCTCCCAGAGAGAGGGTCTGACGGTTCTCAATTTTGTCACGCAGCAGCGTAACTTCTTCTTCCATTGCACCAATAATGCCGATTTTCATAGATTTACTCGCGATGTGCCTTGTTAAGATGCATAGTCTATCATGCGGTTAAGGGGAAACGCATTCTCACGCGGGGGAGCACATGTCACCAATCGATTTTCGCACCAAAATAAACTGGCACCGACGTTTCCGTTCGCCGCAGGGCGACAAGAGCGAACATGAGATCCTGCGTATCTTCGAAAGCGATCGCGGGCGGATCGTTAACTCGCCTGCCATCCGCCGTCTGCAGCAAAAAACTCAGGTGTTCCCGCTGGAGCGTAACGCCGCGGTGCGCACGCGCTTAACCCACTCGATGGAAGTGCAGCAGGTCGGGCGCTACATTGCCAAAGAGATTTTGAGCCGTCTCAAAGAGCAGCGTTTACTGGAAACCTATGGTCTGGACGAGCTGACGGGGCCCTTCGAGAGCATCGTTGAGATGGCCTGCCTGATGCATGACATCGGCAACCCGCCTTTCGGCCACTTTGGTGAGGCGGCTATCAATGACTGGTTTAAGCAGCGGCTTTATCCTTCGGATGCGGTAAGCCAGCCCCTCAGCGATGATCGCTGCATCGTACGCGATTTACGCCTGCGTGAAGGTGAAGAGGGGCTGAACGATCTGCGCCGCAAAGTGCGCCAGGATTTGTGTCACTTCGAGGGCAACGCGCAGGGGATCCGGCTGGTTCATTCCCTGATGCGCATGAACCTGACCTGGGCACAGGTCGGCTGCATTCTGAAATACACGCGTCCCGCGTGGTGGATGGGGGATACGCCCGCGTCCCACAGCTATTTAATGAAAAAACCGGGCTATTACCTTTCCGAAGAGGTCTATATTGAACGGTTACGTAAAGAACTTTCATTGACGCCAAACGGCCGCTTTCCATTGACGTGGATTATGGAAGCCGCCGATGATATTTCCTATTGCGTGGCCGATCTGGAAGATGCCGTGGAGAAAAGAATCTTCAGCGTCGAGGAGCTTTATCAACATCTTTATGCGGCCTGGGGTACCCATGAAAAAGGTTCGCTGTTTGCGCAGGTTGTCGAAAATGCCTGGGAAAAATCGCGCTCAAATACATTAAGCCGCAGTACGGAAGACCAGTTCTTTATGTATTTGCGGGTCAATACATTAAATAAACTGGTGCCGTATGCGGCGTCGCGTTTTATTGATAATTTGCCGCTCATTTTCAGCGGGGAATTCAACCACGCGTTGCTGGAAGATGACAGCAGTTTCAGTCAACTCCTTGAGCTTTATAAACATGTGGCGATGCGGCATGTATTCAGCCATCCGGATGTCGAGCAGCTGGAACTGCAGGGCTATCGGGTAATCAGTGGGTTACTGGAAATTTATTCCCCGTTGCTTCAGCTGTCGGTCGATGAATTCAGCGAACTGGTGGAACACGAGCGCGTGCGCAGAATACCCATCGAATCGCGGCTTTATCAGAAACTTTCTACCCGGCATCGTCTGGCGTATGTCGAAGCGATTGGCAAGCTGGAACGCAACTCTCCCCAATGGCCGGTGATGGAATATTATTATCGCTGCCGTCTTATCCAGGACTATATCAGCGGCATGACGGATTTGTATGCCTGGGATGAATACCGCAAGCTCATGGCGGTGGAATAATTCCGGAGTTTTGTAAAGACGGCCAATAAATTTTTACCTTTTCCATAAACTTATCGCCGGAACTAAGCGGTATAAAATGAATCTGAGTTACACAGCAATTTTGCGTTACCTGTAAATCGAGATTGAGAAACATGAAAAAAACCACATTAGCAATGAGTGCACTGGCTCTGAGTTTAGGTTTAGCGCTGTCTCCTCTGACTGCTACTGCAGCCGAGACCGCGTCGTCGGCAGCAACCGCGCAGCAGATGCCAAGCCTGGCACCGATGCTCGAAAAAGTGATGCCATCGGTGGTGAGTATTAACGTTGAGGGCAGCACGACCGTCAATACGCCGCGTATGCCGCGTAACTTCCAGCAGTTCTTCGGCGACAACTCGCCGTTCTGCCAGGACGGTTCGCCATTCCAGAGCTCTCCGTTCTGTCAGGGCGGCGGTGCCGGGGATGACAGCCAGGGCGGCGGCCAGCAGCAGAAATTCATGGCGCTTGGCTCGGGGGTAATTATTGATGCGGCGAAAGGCTACGTCGTCACTAACAACCACGTTGTCGATAACGCGAACAGCATTAAGGTTCAGCTGAGCGATGGCCGCAAGTTCGATGCCAAAGTGGTGGGTAAAGACCCGCGTTCCGACATCGCGCTGATCCAGATTCAGGATCCGAAAAACCTGACGGCGATTAAAATTGCCGACTCCGATGCGCTGCGCGTGGGCGACTATACCGTGGCGATCGGTAACCCGTTCGGTCTGGGTGAAACCGTGACATCCGGTATCGTCTCAGCGCTGGGCCGTAGCGGCCTCAACGCTGAGAACTACGAAAACTTCATCCAGACGGATGCGGCGATCAACCGCGGTAACTCCGGCGGTGCGCTGGTGAACCTGAACGGTGAGCTGATCGGTATCAACACCGCTATCCTGGCACCGGACGGCGGCAACATCGGGATCGGTTTTGCTATCCCAAGTAACATGGTGAAAAACCTGACCGCGCAGATGGTGCAGTATGGCCAGGTGAAACGCGGCGAGCTGGGTATCCTCGGTACGGAGCTGAACTCCGAACTGGCTAAGGCGATGAAAGTTGACGCTCAGCGCGGGGCATTCGTCAGCCAGGTGATGCCAAATTCTTCTGCGGCGAAAGCGGGCATTAAAGCGGGGGATGTAATCACCTCCCTGAACGGTAAACCGATCAGCAGCTTTGCCGCCCTGCGTGCCGAAGTGGGCTCGATGCCGATTGGCAGTAAAGTGACCCTCGGCCTGCTGCGCGACGGTAAGCCGGTTAACGTGAGCCTGGAGCTGCAGCAGAGCAGCCAGAATCAGGTGGATTCCAGCACCATCTTCAGCGGTATTGAAGGTGCCGAGATGAGCAATAAAGGCGCAGACAAAGGCGTGGTGGTGAACAACGTGAAAGCGAATTCACCGGCAGCCCGTATCGGCCTGAAAAAAGGCGATGTGATCATGGGTGCTAACCAGCAGCCGGTGAAAAACATCGCTGAACTGCGCAAAATTCTCGACAGCAAGCCTTCCGTGCTGGCGCTGAATATCCAGCGTGGTGATACCTCTCTTTATCTGCTGATGCAGTAATCCTCTGAAGCCCCTGTTCGCAGGGGCTTTCTCGTTTCTGTGATTCTTGCCACAACTCCATACTTCTTCCTCTCTCTTTGTGCATTCGCACAATGCAGCCGTCGCTGAACTTCCCTATGCTTGAGCTCTGCTCACGGGAGGGTTACATGGCTGGCTGGCATCTTGATACCAAAATGGCGCAGGATATCGTGGCGCGCACCATGCGCATTATTGATACCAATATCAACGTAATGGATGCCCGCGGGCGCATTATTGGCAGCGGCGATCGCGAGCGTATTGGGGAATTGCACGAAGGTGCGCTGCTGGTGCTTTCTCAGGGGCGGGTCGTGGATATCGACGATGCGGTAGCGAAACACCTGCACGGCGTACGTCAGGGCATCAATTTACCGCTGCGTCTTGAAGGCGAAATTGTGGGGGTAATCGGCCTCACCGGCGAGCCCGAGTCACTGCGAAAATACGGTGAGCTGGTCTGTATGACGGCAGAGATGATGCTGGAGCAGTCGCGCCTGATGCACCTGCTCGCTCAGGACAGCCGCCTGCGTGAAGAGCTGGTAATGAACCTTATTCAGGCGGAAGAGCATACGCCTGCGCTCAGCGAATGGGCGCAGCGTCTGGGGATCGATTTAAACCAGCCGCGCGTGGTGGCGGTCATTGAGGTCGATAGCGGCCAGCTTGGCGTGGACAGCGCGATGGCCGAGCTGCAGCAGCTGCAAAATGCGCTGGCGACGCCGGAGCGCGATAACCTGGTGGCGATCGTTTCTCTGACGGAAATGGTGGTCCTCAAACCGGCGCTCAATGCGTTCGGCCGCTGGGATGCCGACGATCATCGTCGTCGCGTGGAGCAGCTGATCTCCCGGATGGAGGAGAATGGCCAGCTGCGTTTTCGCGTTGCGCTGGGCAACTACTTTACCGGGCCGGGCAGTATCGCCCGCTCCTGGCGTACCGCGCGCACCACCATGATGGTGGGCAAGCAGCGGATGCCGGAGAGCCGCTGCTATTTCTATCAGGATCTGATGCTGCCGGTGCTGCTCGACAGCCTGCGCGGGGGCTGGCAGGCCAATGAGCTGGCGCGGCCATTAGCGCGTCTGAAAGCCATGGACAACAATGGTCTGCTGCGCCGGACGCTGCAGGCGTGGTTCCGCCATAACGTGCAGCCGCTGGCGACCTCGAAGGCGCTGTTTATTCACCGCAATACGCTTGAGTATCGGTTAAACCGGATTTCAGAGCTGACGGGTCTGGATCTAGGAAACTTTGACGACAGGCTGCTGCTGTATGTGGCGCTGCAGCTGGACGAACAGAGATGACTGAGTGCGGTCTGGTGCCCTCACCCCATCCCTCTCCCACGGGGAGAGGGCGCAAACACTAAAAACGGCAATCAAGGATTGCCGTTTTGCTTTTATTTCCGCGTTAATTTCTCAAGATCCGCTTCAATCTCGCTGATCTTATTCGTCACAACGCTTTCAAGGTGACGCAGATCGTCAAGGATCTTACGCTTGAGATCGACTTCGGTGCGGTCGCGCTGGCAGATCTGATCGAGTTCATCAATCACATAGCGCAGGTTAGGGCTGATTTCCTGTACTTCTTTGTAGCCCTGTCCTACACCGTCAGCCACAACGGTCTTACGCTGGCGTGGATATTTAAACTTCACGCTTTTGGCGAAAAACTCTCCTTTGTCCTTGTGAAAATAGATTTTCAGAATATCGTTATTGGCTTCCTGACGGAGGCTGTAACGATCAATTTCATCAGGATTGGTAATGCCCAGACTTTTCAGATTATCGTACATAGCGGTACCCTTGATCTCAACATAACCTTTGAATAATTAACGAAAAAATCTATTTTCGCCACCCTCAGATATAAAAAAAGCGGGGTTGCCCCCGCTTTTTGTTATACCCGATTAATCGATGGTGCGCAGCAATTCGTTGATGCCCACTTTACCGCGCGTTTTCGCATCCACTTTCTTCACGATAACCGCACAGTACAGGCTGTATTTGCCATCTTTTGACGGCAGGTTGCCGGAAACCACCACGGAGCCCGCCGGAACGCGACCGTAGTGAACTTCACCGGTTTCACGGTCGTAAATACGAGTGCTCTGACCGATGTAAACGCCCATGGAGATCACGGAGCCTTCTTCAACGATCACGCCTTCAACCACTTCAGAGCGCGCGCCGATGAAGCAGTTGTCTTCGATGATGGTCGGGTTAGCCTGCAGTGGCTCCAGAACACCACCGATGCCCACGCCGCCGGACAGGTGAACGTTTTTACCGATCTGCGCGCAGGAACCGACGGTCGCCCAGGTGTCAACCATGGTGCCTTCGTCAACGTAGGCACCGATGTTCACGTAGGATGGCATCAGCACGGTGTTGCGTGCGATGAATGCGCCCTGACGAACCGCCGCAGGCGGTACCACGCGGAAGCCTTCTTTCTGGAAACGCGCTTCGTCGTAGTCAGCGAATTTCATTGGCACTTTATCGAAGTAGCGGCTTTCTGCTCCGTCGATAACCTGGTTATCGTTGATACGGAAAGAGAGCAGCACGGCTTTCTTCAGCCATTGATGAGTGACCCACTGACCGTCGATTTTTTCTGCCACGCGCAGCGCGCCGGAATCCAGAAGGGAAATCACCTGGTTTACCGCTTCACGGGTCACGGTATCCACATTTGCCGGGGTAATCTCGGCGCGACGCTCAAAAGCGGACTCAATAACGTTCTGTAACTGCTGCATTGTTTACTCTTTCCATTTCACTAAAAAACATATCACCCTTTATCGTTTGGATTGAGGGCTGCTGTCAACCGTTGTTGCACTTCAAGCTGCAGGTCATTATTAAGGGCACGCCGGTCCGCTGTTGCGATTATAAATAAATCTTCTACTCGCTCGCCAATCGTTGTAATTCGGGCGCCGTGGAGCGAAATTCCCAGATCGGCAAAAACCTGGCCGACGCGGGCAAGCAGCCCTGGCTGGTCGAGCGCGATCAGCTCCAGGAACGATTTACGGTCGGTGTGGGTCGGCAGGAAATTGACCTCGGTATCGACGGTAAAGTGGCGCAATTTCGCCGGCTGGCGACGCGGCTGCGGGGGCTGCCAGCTGCGCTGGGTAATCGCCTGTTCCAGACCAAAACGTATCCCTTCATGCCTGTCCGACGAGAGCGGGCTGCCGTCCGGCTCAAGCACGATAAAGGTGTCCATCGCCATGCCGTCGCGGGTGGTGAAAATCTGCGCGTCGTGAACGCTCAGGTTACGCCTGTCCAGTTCGGCGCAGACCGCAGCAAACAGATAAGGTCGGTCCGGGCTCCAGATGAAAATCTCCGTCCCGCCGCGGGTAGCCTGCGGGCTCAGCAGGATCATCGGCTGGGACAGATCGTGCTTGAGCAGATGCCGCGCGTGCCACGCAAGCTGGTTTGGGCTATGGCGGACAAAATAGTTGGCGCGGCAGCGGGCCCAAATCTGATGCAGTGCCTCTTCATCAATATTATCCATCCGCAGCAGCGCCAGCGCCTGCAGCTGGTGATGACGCACGCGTTCGCGCATGTCCGGGGTGTTTTGCATCCCGCGACGCAGCTGTTTTTCGGTGGCGAAGTACAGCTCGCGCAACAGGCTCTGCTTCCAGCTGTTCCACAGGGTCTCGTTGGTGGCGCAGATATCGGCCACCGTCAGGCAGACCAGATAGCGCAGACGGTTTTCCGTCTGAACCTCTTCCGCGAACTGCTTGATCACTTCCGGATCCTGAATGTCACGACGCTGCGCGGTGACCGACATCAGCAGGTGATGGCGCACCAGCCAGGCCACCAGCTGCGTTTCACGCGAGTTCAGGCCGTGCAGTTCGGCAAATTTCAGCACGTCCTGCGCGCCCAGCACCGAATGGTCACCGCCGCGACCTTTGGCGATATCGTGGAACAGGGCGGCAATCAGGATCAGTTCCGGATGGGTCAGGCGCGGCCACAGTTCGACGCAGAGCGGGTGGCGGGAGCGCGTCTCTTCTCTCGCAAAGCTTTCCAGCTTTAGCATCACGCGGATCGTGTGTTCATCCACCGTGTAGGCGTGGAACAGATCGAACTGCATTTGCCCGACAATGTGCGACCACTGCGGCATATAGGCCCACAGCACGCTGTGGCGGTGCATCGGCAGCAGGCCGCGGCTGACGGCGCCCGGGTGGCGGAGCATGCTCAGGAACAGCGAACGCGCTTCCGGGATATAGCACAGCGGCTGCGTCAGATGACGGCGCGCATGGCGCAGATGGCGCAGAGTGGTGGAGTAGATCCCGGTGATGGTGCTGTTGCGCACCATGGTATAGAACATCCGCAGAATCGCTTCCGGCTCGCGGATGAACAGCGTTTCGTCGCGCAGGTCGATAAGCGTGCCGCGCAGCTGGAATTCGTCATCAATCGGGCGCGGTTTTTCGTCCGCCGTCAGGGCCAGAATGGCCTCGTCGAACAGCTGCAACAGCATCTGGTTCAGCTCGGTCACCCGGCGGGTGACGCGGAAGAAATCCTTCATCATGTGCTCAACCGGCTCGTTGCCTTCGCCCTGATAATTCAGACGCTGAGCCACGCTGAGCTGGCGGTCAAACAGCAGGCGGTTATCGTAGCGGGTGACTTCCAGATGCAGGGCAAACCGGATGCGCCACAGCAGGTGCAGGCACTCGTTCAGCTCGTTACGCTCGGCCTCGGTTAAAAAGCCGAAGCCGACCATCTCGTCCATCGAGGTGGCGCCAAAATGGCGGCGGGCGACCCACTGCAGGGTGTGGATGTCGCGCAGGCCGCCGGGGCTGCTTTTAATATCGGGTTCAAGATTATAGCTGGTGCCGTGGTAGCGCTGGTGGCGCTGATTTTGCTCCTCGACCTTCGCGGCGAAGAACTTTTCTGACGGCCAGAAGCCGTCGCTGAAGATGTGTTTTTGCAGCTCCAGGAACAGGGCGACGTCACCAATCAGCAGGCGGGTTTCAATCAGGTTGGTGGCGACGGTCAGGTCCGATAACCCTTCCAGCAGACACTCTTCCAGGGTGCGCACGCTGTGGCCGACTTCCAGCTTTACGTCCCAGAGCAGCGTCAGCAGTTCGCCAATTTTTTGCGCCTGTTCGTCCGGCAGCTTTTTGCGGCTTAAGATCAGCAGATCGATATCGGAAAGCGGATGCAGCTCACCGCGGCCATAGCCCCCGACGGCAACCAGCGCAACATCACTGATTTGCCCAAACCCGTAATCGATCCACAGGCGCTGCAGCAGCTGGTCGATAAATTCGGTGCGCGCTTCAATGAGCTGCTCGGCCGACACGCCTGCGTCAAACGCGCTGCCCAGCCAGCGATGGAAAACATCCATATGGGCTTTAATATGCGCGCAGGTCAGCTCGTGCGACGGCCAGACGCCCGGGTTATCGGGCTGGTCGGGGAGGGTGGGAAGTGCTGTGTTAGCATACTGTTCGGGTAAAAGATTACTCATCGTGCGCCACCCATAAGAAAAAGCTATAGCCATTAAAAAAGCCGGCATTTGCCGGCTTTTTTATCATTCATCGTGCGTCAGTATCGCCGGGATGGTGTCATCCTTGCGCAACGTCATAATTTCGCAGCCGTTGTCTGTTACCACAATAGTATGCTCGTACTGCGCAGACAAGCTTCTGTCTTTGGTTTTCACCGTCCAGCCGTCTTTCATGGTACGGATGCGGTAGTCACCCGCGTTGACCATCGGCTCAATGGTAAAGGTCATGCCTTTTTGCAGCACCACGCCGCCGTCATCTGCATCATAGTGCAGGACCTGCGGTTCTTCATGGAAGACGCGACCAATGCCGTGACCGCAGTACTCGCGCACCACGGAGAAACCTTCTGCTTCCACAAACTTCTGGATTGCCGCACCGAGGGTACGCAGGCGAATACCCGGTTTAACCATTTTCAGCGCCAGGTAGAGGCTCTCTTGCGTCACTTTGCACAGACGCTCGCCAAGAATCGTCGGCTTGCCAACGATGAACATTTTTGAGGTGTCACCGTGGTATTCGTCTTTAATAACGGTCACGTCGATGTTGACGATGTCGCCATCTTTCAGCAGTTTTTCGTCATCAGGGATGCCGTGGCAAACCACTTCATTAATAGAAATGCAGACGGATTTCGGGAAACCGTGGTAGCCGAGGCAGGCGGAAACCGCGTGCTGCTCGTTCACGATATAGTCGTTACAGATACGGTCCAGTTCACCGGTGCTGACGCCCGGCTTCACGAACGGCTCGATCATTTCCAGCACTTCCGCGGCCAGACGACCGGCGACGCGCATCTTTTCAATTTCTTCAGGTGTCTTAATAGAGATAGCCATGTAATCTGTCCATCGGTGTCGATTTTTTCGACAATACTAGTCTAAGTGTCGTCAATGGTATCAGTCAGGCACGCTCCGTGCCAAATTGAGAATCATTAACAGCACACTCCGCCAACAACTGTTGGTTTCTGGTCGTGTTTTGTGGTATAAAGCGCGCCGGACTTCCGATCCATCTCAGATACACAGGCTGGACGGAAGCGACAAATCTCACTTTGTGTAACAACACACACGTATCGGCACATATTCCGGGGTGCCCTTCGGGGTCGGTAATATGGGATACGTGGAGGCATAACCCCAACTTTCAATATAGAGGTTTTAAACATGGCAACTGTTTCCATGCGCGACATGCTCAAGGCTGGTGTTCACTTTGGTCACCAGACCCGTTACTGGAACCCGAAAATGAAGCCTTTCATCTTCGGCGCGCGTAACAAAGTTCACATCATCAACCTTGAGAAAACTGTACCAATGTTCAACGAAGCCCTGGCTGAGCTGAACAAGATCTCTTCCCGTAAAGGTAAGATTCTGTTCGTTGGTACTAAGCGCGCTGCAAGCGAAGCTGTGAAAGATGCTGCTAACAGCTGCGACCAGTTCTTCGTGAACCATCGCTGGTTGGGCGGCATGCTGACCAACTGGAAAACTGTTCGTCAGTCCATCAAACGCCTGAAAGATCTGGAAACCCAGTCTCAGGACGGTACTTTCGACAAGCTGACTAAGAAAGAAGCGCTGATGCGCACTCGTGAACTGGACAAGCTGGAAAACAGCCTGGGCGGTATCAAAGATATGGGCGGCCTGCCAGACGCGCTGTTCGTAATCGATGCAGACCACGAGCACATCGCAATCAAAGAAGCTAACAACCTGGGTATCCCGGTATTCGCTATCGTTGATACCAACTCCGATCCGGACGGTGTTGACTTCGTTATCCCGGGTAACGACGACGCAATCCGTGCTGTTAGCCTGTACCTGAGCGCTGTAGCTGCTACCGTTCGTGAAGGCCGTTCCCAGGATCTGGCTTCTCAGGCGGAAGAAAGCTTCGTAGAAGCTGAATAATAAGGTTTTACCCCTTATTAGTACCGTGTATGAATAGGGGCCCATTACCGGCCCCTTTTTTCAATTTACACTGTTTGGCCCCCGGCCGGGCAGTTCACATCTCCCGAGGATTTAAGAATGGCTGAAATTACCGCATCCCTGGTAAAAGAGCTGCGCGAGCGTACTGGCGCAGGCATGATGGATTGCAAAAAAGCGCTGACTGAAGCGAACGGCGACATCGAGCTGGCAATCGAAAACATGCGTAAATCCGGTGCGATCAAAGCAGCTAAAAAAGCAGGCAACGTTGCTGCTGACGGCGTGATCATCACTAAGATCGACGGCAACTACGGCATCATTCTGGAAGTTAACTGCCAGACTGACTTCGTTGCTAAAGATGGCGGTTTCCAGGCATTTGCTAACAAAGTTCTGGACGCAGCTGTTGCGGGTAAAATCACTGACGTTGAAGTTCTGAAAGCACAGTTCGAAGAAGAACGTGTTGCGCTGGTTGCTAAAATCGGTGAGAACATCAACATCCGTCGCGTATCTTCTCTGGAAGGCGACGTTCTGGGCTCTTACCAGCACGGTGCACGTATCGGTGTTCTGGTTGCGGCTAAAGGCGCTGACGAAGAGCTGGTTAAACAGCTGGCTATGCACATCGCTGCAAGCAAACCAGAATTCGTTAAGCCAGAAGACGTGTCTGCTGAAGTGGTAGAGAAAGAGTACCAGGTTCAGCTGGACATCGCGATGCAGTCTGGTAAGCCAAAAGAAATCGCAGAGAAAATGGTTGAAGGCCGCATGAAGAAATTCACCGGCGAAGTTTCTCTGACTGGCCAGCCATTCGTAATGGACCCAAGCAAGTCTGTTGCTCAGCTGCTGAAAGAGCACAACGCTGACGTAACTGGCTTCATCCGCTTCGAAGTGGGCGAAGGCATCGAGAAAGTTGAGACTGACTTCGCAGCAGAAGTTGCTGCAATGTCCAAGCAGTCTTAATGATTGAAAAGGAGCCGCCTGAGGGCGGCTTCTTTTTGTCACCCGTCACAGGAAATCAGACAGGCTCCAGTATCGCTGTGCTGATTTGCGGCATATCATGTCGCCAGAATTAACCCCCATCTTAATCGTTGACAGTCTCAGGAAAGAAACATGGCTACCAATGCAAAACCCGTGTACAAACGCATTCTGCTTAAGCTGAGTGGCGAAGCGCTGCAGGGATCGGAAGGCTTCGGTATTGACGCAAGCATCCTTGATCGCATGGCACAGGAAATCAAAGAACTGGTCGAACTGGGTATCCAGGTTGGCGTGGTCATTGGCGGTGGCAACCTTTTCCGTGGTGCTGGTCTGGCGAAAGCGGGGATGAACCGCGTTGTGGGCGACCACATGGGTATGCTGGCAACCGTCATGAATGGCCTGGCAATGCGTGATGCCCTGCACCGCGCTTATGTGAATGCCCGCCTGATGTCCGCGATTCCGCTGAATGGCGTTTGCGATAATTACAGCTGGGCAGAAGCCATCAGCCTGCTGCGCAATAACCGCGTGGTGATCCTCTCCGCCGGTACGGGTAACCCGTTCTTTACAACCGATTCCGCTGCCTGCCTGCGCGGTATCGAGATCGAAGCCGATGTGGTACTGAAAGCGACCAAAGTAGACGGCGTGTTTACTGCCGATCCGGCAAAAGATCCTTCTGCCACCATGTACGATCAGCTGAGCTACAGCGAAGTGCTGGATAAAGAGCTGAAAGTGATGGATCTTGCCGCCTTCACGCTGGCTCGCGACCACAAACTGCCGATCCGTGTCTTCAACATGAACAAGCCTGGCGCACTGCGTCGCGTGGTCATGGGCGAAAAAGAAGGCACTTTGATCACGGAATAATTTCCGTTGACGATAAATACAGGTAAGATTCCGCTTTATTTTGTAGTGGTATCTTACCCGGGCGCGCCTTTGGCGTTGTCATGAATTAAACGCGACTATACTTAGCACACCTGTAGCGCTGTGCTGGCGGATAGTCTGCCTGAGACAAGTTTTCAAGGATTCGTAACGTGATTAACGACATCAGAAAAGATGCTGAAGTACGCATGGACAAATGCGTAGAAGCGTTCAAAAACCAAATCAGCAAAATCCGTACTGGCCGTGCTTCCCCAAGCCTGCTGGATGGCATCATCGTAGAATATTACGGTACGCCAACCCCTCTGCGCCAGCTGGCGAGCGTGACGGTTGAAGATACCCGTACGCTGAAAATCAACGTCTTCGACCGCTCTATGAGCCCGGCCGTTGAGAAAGCGATTATGGCCTCTGACCTCGGACTGAACCCAAGCTCTGCGGGCGCAGATATCCGCGTTCCACTGCCTCCGCTGACGGAAGAACGTCGTAAAGATCTTATCAAAGTGGTTCGTGGCGAAGCTGAGCAGGGTCGTGTATCCGTGCGTAACGTCCGTCGCGACGCGAACGATAAAGTGAAAGCACTGCTGAAAGAAAAAGAGATCAGCGAAGATGACGATCGTCGTTCTCAGGACGACATTCAGAAAATGACCGACGCGGCCATCAAGAAAATTGATGCGGCGCTGGCAGAAAAAGAAGCGGAACTGATGCAGTTCTGATTTCTGTCGTACACTGATAAACGCCGTTCAGAAGGACTTCGGGTCTTGCTGGCGGCGTTTTGCTTTTATCTGGTCTAACTTTTTTCGGGCATCTCATGAAGCATTTAACACTCCTCGGCTCAACCGGCTCTATCGGTTGCAGCACTCTCGACGTCGTTCGCCATAATCCTGAACTTTACACCGTGACAGCGCTGGTGGCCGGTAAGAATGTGCAGCGAATGGTCGAACAGTGCCTGGAGTTTGCGCCCCGCTATGCGGTGATGGATGACGAAGAGAGCGCGCGTCTGCTAAAAGCACAGCTGCGTGAAAAGGGCAGCCGAACCGAAGTGCTGAGCGGCCAGCAGGCGGCCTGCGAGATGGCGGCGCTGGATGAGGTGGATCAGGTCATGGCGGCCATTGTCGGCGCGGCAGGGCTGCTGCCGACGCTTGCTGCGATTGATGCCGGTAAGGATGTTTTGCTGGCCAATAAAGAGTCGCTGGTCACCTGTGGACGCCTGTTTATGGATGCGGTGAAGCAGCACGGCGCGCGTCTTCTGCCGGTCGACAGCGAACACAACGCGATTTTTCAGAGTTTACCGCAACCTTTTCAACAGAACCTGGGGTACGCTGACCTGGAGCAGAATGGCGTGGTGTCTATTCTGCTTACCGGGTCTGGTGGCCCGTTCCGTGAAACGCCACTGTCTGAACTGCGTGCGATGACACCGGATCAGGCGTGCCGTCATCCGAACTGGTCGATGGGGCGTAAAATCTCCGTTGATTCTGCCACCATGATGAACAAAGGTCTGGAATACATTGAAGCGCGCTGGCTGTTTAATGCGTCAGCGAAACAGATGGAAGTACTGATTCACCCGCAATCGGTGATTCACTCGATGGTGCGTTATCAGGATGGCAGCGTGCTGGCACAGCTGGGCGAGCCGGACATGCGTACGCCGATTGCCCATTCAATGGCGTGGCCAAATCGAGTGAAATCCGGCGTGAAGCCGCTTGATTTCTGCAAGCTAAGTTCCCTGACGTTCAGTGAACCAGACTACGACCGCTATCCTTGTCTGAAGCTTGCGATGAATGCCTTTGACCAGGGGCAGGCGGCGACGACGGCACTTAATGCAGCCAATGAAATTACCGTTGAGGCATTTCTGAATCAGCAAATTCGTTTTACCGATATCGCGTCGCTTAATTTATCGGTACTTGAGATGATGGATTTGCGCGAACCACAAAGCGTGGAAGAGGTGCTGGCGGTGGATGCAGCTGCGCGTAATATTGCGCGCCAACAGGTGACACGTCTCGCAAGCTGGTGATAAAGCAAGCACTAGTCGTCGTGCTATTTGTTAGCGTTGGGCTTCAGTGATATAGTCTGCGCCACCTGATCGCAGGTATTTGACTTAATGTGGTCAGGTGAGCCGTGGTTTGACACGGCTTTTTTATGTATAGGCTTCAGTATTCCTGAGTACCGTTAAATCCTTTTCAGGGACAAAAAACGCGTTATGTTGTCTGCGAATCAACCAATAAGCGAAAATTTGCCAGCTCATGGCTGCCGTCATGTAGCAATCATTATGGATGGCAATGGCCGCTGGGCGAAAAGACAAGGGAAGATACGAGCCTTTGGGCATAAAGCGGGGGCGAAATCCGTTCGCCGCGCCGTTTCTTTTGCCGCCAACAACGGCATTGATGCGTTAACGCTCTATGCTTTTAGCAGTGAAAACTGGAATCGACCTCTGCAGGAAGTGACTGCGTTGATGGAATTGTTTGTGTGGGCGCTAGACAGCGAAGTAAAAAGCCTGCACCGCCACAACGTCCGCCTGCGTATCATTGGCGATACCAGTCGTTTTAACTCACGTTTGCAGGAACGGATTCGCAAAGCTGAAGCGCTGACGGAAAATAATACCGGTTTGACGCTGAATATTGCGGCGAATTACGGTGGACGCTGGGATATTATCCAGGGCGTTCGGCATCTGGCCGAACAGGTTCAGGAAGGGCTGTTGAGACCCGACCAAATTGATGAAGAGGCGCTGAGCAAGCAAATCTGCATGAATGAACAGGCACCTGTGGATTTGGTAATTAGGACAGGGGGGGAACATCGCATAAGTAACTTTTTGATATGGCAAATTGCCTATGCCGAACTTTACTTTACGGATGTTCTTTGGCCCGATTTTGATGAACAAGACTTTGAAGGTGCGCTGCATGCCTTTGCCAATCGAGAGCGTCGTTTCGGCGGCACCGAGCCTGGTGGCGACAAAGCCTGATGGGGGTAGCTTTTGCTGAAGTATCGCCTGATTTCCGCTTTTGTATTAATACCCATTGTCATTGCGGCGCTGTTTTTACTGCCCCCGGTGGGATTCGCTATTGTCACGCTGGTGGTGTGCATGCTCGCCGCGTGGGAATGGGGACAGTTTAGCGGCTTTACCTCGCGCACTCAGCGAGTATGGCTTGCGGTACTTTGTGGCTTTATCCTGGCCATAATGCTGTTTACGTTGCCTGAATATCACCATGATATTCATCAGCCCCTGGTTGCCGGTTCTTTGTGGATATCGCTGGCCTGGTGGGTTGCCGCGCTGTTGCTGGTTCTTTTTTATCCGGGTTCCGCGGCATTGTGGCGTAATTCAAAAGTGCTGCGACTGATTTTTGGCTTGCTCACAATTATTCCTTTTTTCTGGGGTATGGTTGCGCTGCGAGCCTGGCACTACGACGAAAACCACTACAGCGGTGCGATCTGGCTGCTTTATGTGATGATTCTGGTCTGGGGGGCTGACTCCGGGGCCTATATGTTTGGTAAACTGTTTGGCAAACATAAGCTGGCACCGAAGGTTTCTCCGGGCAAAACCTGGCAAGGATTCATCGGCGGCCTGTTTACGGCAGCGATCATCTCCTGGGGCTACGGCGTCTGGGCGAATCTTGAAGTGGCACCGTCAATACTGCTGGTGTGCTCGATTTTTGCTGCGCTTGCCTCCGTGCTCGGTGATTTAACCGAAAGTATGTTTAAGCGTGAAGCAGGGATTAAGGACAGCGGACACCTGATTCCAGGGCATGGCGGTATACTGGATCGCATTGATAGCCTGACAGCGGCTGTTCCAGTGTTTGCGTGTTTGCTTTTACTGGTATTCGGGACGATTTAACGGAAGGTTTTATGCTGAGCATTCTCTGGAATCTGGCGGCGTTCATTGTTGCACTGGGTGTACTGATTACCGTGCATGAATTTGGCCATTTCTGGGTTGCTCGCCGCTGTGGCGTGCGCGTAGAGCGATTTTCCATCGGTTTTGGTAAATCACTCTGGATGCGCACCGACCGCCACGGCACGGAATTTGTCATCGCCCTTATCCCGCTGGGCGGCTACGTCAAAATGCTCGACGAACGCGTCGAGCCTGTCGCTCCTGAGCTGCGACACAGCGCATTCAACAATAAAACCGTTGGACAACGCGCCGCCATCATTGCTGCCGGACCGGTAGCCAACTTCATCTTTGCGATTGTCGCTTACTGGCTGGTGTTTATCATCGGCGTCCCTGGCGTACGTCCGGTGGTGGGTGAAATTGCCCCCAATTCCATCGCGGCGAGTGCGCAAATTACATCCGGGATGGAACTTAAAGCGATTGATGGTATCGAAACCCCTGATTGGGATGCCGTGCGACTGCAGCTGGTAGCCAAAATTGGCGATGCGCAGACCACCATCAGCGTATCGCCGTTTGGTTCAGATACGCGTCAGGACAAAGTACTCGATTTACGTCACTGGCGTTTCGAGCCAGACAAAGAGGATCCCGTCGCTGCGCTGGGTATTCGTCCACGCGGCGCGCAGATTGAGCCGGTATTAGCCGAAGTACAGGCAAATTCGGCGGCGAGCAAAGCGGGTTTGCAAGCGGGCGACAGGATCGTTAAAGTCGATGGTCAACCATTAACAGAGTGGATGACCTTTGTTACTCTGGTGCGCGATAATCCGGGAACGTCTCTCGCGCTGGAAGTTGAAAGGCAGGGCAGTCCGCTTTCGCTGACGCTGATCCCGGATACGAAGTCGGTCGGCAAAAAGGCAGAAGGGTTTGCAGGCGTTGTGCCAAAAGTGATCCCGCTGCCAGATGAGTACAAGACAATACGCCAGTATGGGCCGTTCAGCGCCATCCTTGAAGCCACGGATAAAACATGGCAACTGATGAAGCTGACGGTCAACATGTTGGGGAAATTGATAACCGGTGATGTGAAACTGAACAACCTCAGTGGGCCAATTTCGATTGCTCAGGGGGCTGGGATGTCAGCGGAATTCGGGGTGATTTACTATCTCATGTTCCTCGCGCTCATTAGCGTGAACCTTGGGATAATCAACCTGTTCCCGCTTCCCGTTTTAGACGGGGGTCATCTGCTGTTTTTGGCGATTGAAAAGCTAAAAGGCGGACCGGTATCCGAGCGAGTTCAAGACTTTAGTTATCGCATTGGCTCGATTTTGCTGGTGCTGTTAATGGGGCTTGCACTTTTCAATGATTTCTCTCGGTTGTAAGAGAGTGTTAGGAAGAACGCATAATAACGATGGCGATGAAAAAGTTGCTCATAGCGTCGCTGCTGTTTAGCAGCGCCACCGTATACGGTGCTGACGGGTTCGTAGTGAAAGACATTCATTTCGAAGGCCTCCAGCGTGTCGCCGTTGGTGCGGCCCTCCTCAGTATGCCTGTACGCCCCGGCGATACGGTTAATGATGATGATATCAGTAACACCATCCGTGCTCTGTTTGCCACCGGCAACTTTGAGGACGTCCGCGTCCTGCGCGATGGTGATACGCTGCTGGTACAGGTAAAAGAACGTCCGACGATCGCCAGTATCACTTTCTCCGGTAACAAGTCGGTGAAAGATGACATGCTCAAGCAGAACCTTGAAGCATCTGGTGTTCGTGTGGGTGAGTCCCTGGACCGCACAACCCTTTCAGACATTGAAAAAGGTCTGGAAGACTTCTACTACAGCGTCGGTAAATACAGCGCCAGCGTGAAAGCGGTTGTCACTCCGCTGCCACGTAACCGTGTTGACCTGAAGCTGGTCTTCCAGGAAGGTGTTTCTGCGAAGATCCAGCAGATCAACATTGTCGGCAACCACGCGTTCAGCACCGACGAACTGATCTCCACCTTCCAGCTGCGCGATGAAGTGCCATGGTGGAACGTGGTGGGCGATCGCAAATACCAGAAACAGAAACTGGCGGGCGACCTCGAAACCCTGCGCAGCTACTATCTCGATCGTGGCTATGCGCGTTTCAACATCGACTCGACTCAGGTCAGTCTGACTCCGGACAAGAAAGGTATCTACATTACGGTTAACATCACTGAAGGCGAGCAGTACAAGCTTTCTGGTGTTGAAGTGAGTGGTAACCTGGCGGGGCATTCTGCTGAAATCGAATCGCTGACCAAAATTCAGCCGGGCGATCTGTATAGCGGTTCCAAGGTAACCAAAATGGAAGACAGCATTAAGAAGCTGCTCGGCCGCTACGGTTATGCCTATCCGCGCGTACAGACTCAGCCGGAAATCAATGACGCGGATAAAACCGTTAAGCTGCACGTGAATGTTGATGCGGGCAACCGTTTCTACGTGCGTAAGATCCGCTTCGTCGGTAACGACACCTCCAAAGATTCCGTTCTGCGTCGCGAAATGCGTCAGATGGAAGGCGCATGGTTGGGAAGCGACCTCGTTGATCAGGGTAAAGAGCGTCTGAACCGTCTGGGCTATTTTGAAACGGTGGATACCGATACCCAGCGCGTACCGGGCAGCCCGGATCAGGTTGATGTCGTATATAAAGTGAAAGAGCGCAACACCGGTAGCTTCAACTTCGGTGTGGGCTACGGTACTGAAAGCGGCGTCAGCTTCCAGGTCGGCGTACAGCAGGATAACTGGCTGGGTACGGGTTACTCTGTCGGTATTAACGGCACCAAAAACGACTACCAGACCTACTCTGAGTTCTCTGTGACTAACCCATACTTCACCGTAGACGGTGTGAGCCTGGGCGGTCGTATCTTCTATAACGACTTTAAAGCAGATGACGCGGACCTGTCTTCATACACCAACAAGAGTTACGGTGTAGACGGTACGCTTGGCTTCCCGGTTAACGAATACAACACCCTGCGTGCAGGCTTGGGTTACGTGCATAACGACCTGTCCAACATGCAACCGCAGGTGGCGATGTGGCGTTATCTGGACTCTATCGGCCAGTCAACCAGTAAAAATGGTAATGACAATGGCTTCGCGGCGGATGACTTCACCTTTAACTACGGCTGGACCTATAACCGTCTCGACCGTGGTTACTTCCCAACGGAAGGTTCTCGCGTCAACCTGAACGGTAAAGTTACCGTGCCGGGTTCCGATAACGAGTTCTATAAGGTCACGCTGGATACCGCGTCCTACTTCCCGATCGATGACGACCATAAGTGGGTGGTTCTGGGTCGTACCCGTTGGGGCTATGGAGATGGTCTGGGTAGCAAAGAACTGCCGTTCTATGAAAACTTCTATGCGGGTGGCTCCAGCACCGTTCGTGGTTTCCAGTCCAACAACATTGGTCCGAAAGCGGTTTACTACGGCGGAAACGACAAAGATAACTGTGATAAGTCTTCCTCGTCAGAAGTCTGTAGCTCCAATGACGCGGTGGGCGGTAACGCCATGGCCGTTGCCAGCCTGGAGTTCATCACGCCAACGCCGTTTATCAGTGATAAATATGCGAACTCGGTCCGTACGTCCTTCTTCTGGGATGCCGGTACCGTGTGGGATACCAACTGGCAGAATACTGCCCAGATGCGCGCAGAAGGCATTCCTGACTACAGCGATCCGAGCAATATTCGCATGTCTGCCGGTATCGCATTACAATGGATGTCACCGCTGGGGCCGTTGGTCTTCTCCTACGCCCAGCCGTTTAAGAAATATGATGGAGACAAAGCGGAGCAATTCCAGTTTAACATTGGTAAAACCTGGTAATAATCCGCTGCAAAGGAATGCGTTGGCAGTGTAGCGCTGACAACTGGCGATCGGTAACACGGTCGCCTTGCCACGCAAAGAACGGTACCTTCTGGTGCCAATGGGATGGTAAGGAGTTAATTGTGAAAAAGTGGTTATTAGCTGCAGGTCTCGGTTTAGCGATGGCAACTTCTGCTCAGGCAGCAGACAAAATTGCAATCGTCAACATGGGTAATTTGTTCCAGCAGGTTGCACAGAAAACGGGTGTTTCTGCGACTCTGGAAAACGAATTCAAAGGCCGTGCAAGCGAACTGCAGGGTATGGAAAACGATCTTCAGTCCAAAATGCAGCGTCTGCAGCGTGATGGTTCTACCATGAAAGCAAGCGATCGCAGCAAGCTGGAAAAAGACGTAATGGCTCAGCGCCAGACGTTCTCCCAGAAAGCGCAGGCTTTCGAGCAGGATCGTCAGCGTCGTTCTAACGAAGAACGCGGCAAGCTGGTAACTCGCATTCAGACTGCTGTTAAAGCAGTGGCTGCCGATCAGAGTATCGATCTGGTTGTAGATGCGAACGCCGTTGCTTATAACAGCAAAGATGTTAAAGACATCACTGCTGATGTTCTGAAACAGGTTAAATAAGTAATGCCTTCAATTCGACTGGCTGATTTAGCTCAGCAGTTGGATGCAGAATTACACGGTGATGGCGATATCGTCATCACCGCTGTTGCGTCCATGCAATCTGCTAAAGCTGGCACGATTACCTTCATGGTAAGCCCTAAGTACCGTGAGCAACTGGCTCAATGCCAGGCGTCAGCTGTTGTACTGACGCAGGACGATCTTCCATTTGCCACTGTAAGCGCGCTGGTAGTGAAAAACCCCTACCTGACGTATGCACGCATGGCTCAAATTCTTGATACCACGCCGCAGCCGGCCCAGAACATTGCGGCCAGTGCAGCGATTGATGCGACGGCCAGGCTTGGTAACAACGTCGCCGTTGGCGCGAATGCAGTTATCGAATCCGGCGTTGTGCTGGGCGATAACGTCGTCATTGGCCCGGGCTGCTTCGTTGGGAAAAATACGAAAATCGGCGCCGGAACCCGTTTATGGGCCAATGTGTCCGTTTATCATGATGTTGAAATTGGCGAAAATTGCCTCGTCCAGTCCAGCACCGTTATTGGTTCTGATGGCTTTGGTTACGCTAACGATCGTGGTAACTGGGTTAAGATCCCGCAGCTTGGTCGCGTTATTATTGGCGATCGCGTAGAGATCGGCGCCTGTACCACCATTGACCGTGGCGCGCTTGACGACACGATCATTGGGAATGGTGTTATCATCGATAACCAGTGCCAGATTGCGCATAACGTTGTGATTGGCGACAATACCGCGGTTGCGGGTGGCGTCATCATGGCAGGCAGCCTGAAAATTGGCCGTTATTGCATGATTGGCGGCGCGAGCGTGATTAATGGCCATATGGAAATATGCGACAAGGTGACTGTGACGGGAATGGGCATGGTAATGCGTCCTATCACTGAACCTGGCGTCTATTCCTCAGGTATTCCGCTACAACCCAACAAGGTATGGCGTAAAACAGCAGCTCTGGTGATGAACATTGATGATATGAGCAAGCGCCTCAAGTCTCTTGAGCGTAAGATCGATCAACAAGATTAAGCGTCATCCGTTGAACGCTATTTTTCCCGGCCTGTCGGCTTTCTAATAAACCGGCAGGCCGTGTTATTATTGTTATCAGTACATTTTGACAGGAAGAGTATTTTGACTACTGACACTCATACTCTGCATATTGAAGAGATTTTAGAACTTCTGCCGCACCGCTACCCGTTTCTGCTGGTAGACCGTGTGCTGGATTTTGAAGAAGGTCGTTTTCTGCGCGCAGTGAAAAATGTTTCCGTGAACGAGCCGTTTTTCCAGGGACACTTCCCTGGTAAGCCTATCTTCCCGGGTGTGTTGATTCTGGAAGCGATGGCTCAGGCTACCGGTATTCTGGCGTTTAAAAGCGTTGGCAAACTGGAGCCAGGTGAGCTGTATTACTTCGCGGGTATTGATGAAGCGCGCTTTAAGCGCCCTGTCGTGCCTGGTGATCAGATGATCATGGAAGTCACTTTTGAAAAAACGCGTCGTGGCCTGACTCGCTTCAAAGGCGTAGCGCTGGTTGACGGCAAAGTTGTTTGCGAAGCGACGATGATGTGTGCTCGTAGCCGGGAGTCCTGATACGTGATTGATAAATCCGCCTTTATTCATCCTACTGCTATTGTGGAAACCGGTGCCATCATTGGCGCTAACGTCCACATTGGCCCGTTTTGTATTGTTGGACCCCATGTCGAAATTGGTGAGGGTACAGTACTGAAATCTCATGTTGTCGTGAATGGTCACACGACCATTGGCTGCAATAACGAGATCTATCAGTTCGCTTCCATCGGCGAAGTTAACCAGGATCTGAAATATGCTGGTGAGTCGACCCGTCTGGAAATTGGCGATCGTAACCGTATTCGCGAAAGCGTCACTATTCATCGTGGAACAGTACAGGGTGGTGGGTTGACGAAGGTGGGCAGCGATAACCTGTTTATGGTTAATGCGCACATCGCGCACGACTGTACCGTGGGTGACCGCTGTATTCTTGCCAACAACGCAACGCTGGCAGGACACGTATCGGTTGATGACTTCGCAATTATTGGCGGCATGACCGCAGTCCATCAGTTCTGCATCATTGGTGCGCACGTGATGGTTGGCGGATGCTCCGGTGTGGCGCAGGACGTCCCACCGTATGTGATTGCGCAGGGCAACCATGCCACGCCGTTTGGCGTGAACATCGAAGGCCTCAAGCGTCGTGGTTTTAGTCGCGAAGCGATTACTGCCATCCGCAACGCGTACAAACTGCTGTACCGTAGCGGTAAAACGCTGGAAGAGGCGAAGCCGGAAATTGCCGAGCTGGCGAATAAGCACCCGGAAGTGAACGCGTTCATGGAATTCTTTGACCGTTCAACAAGGGGTCTGATTCGTTAATGGTCGACAGTCGTCCGCTTACGATAGCCCTGGTCGCCGGAGAAACCTCCGGCGATATTCTTGGTGCCGGTCTCATCCGCGCGCTTAAGGCGCGTGTACCCAATGCTCGCTTTGTCGGCGTTGCTGGCCCGCTGATGCAGGCCGAAGGCTGTGAAGCCTGGTATGAAATGGAAGAACTCGCCGTGATGGGCATCGTTGAGGTGCTGGGACGGCTACGCCGTTTGCTGCACATCCGCGCCGATCTCACCCGCCGTTTTACCGAACTCAAACCCGATGTGTTTGTCGGTATCGATGCGCCTGATTTCAACATTACCCTCGAAGGGAATCTGAAAAAGCAGGGTATCAAAACAATTCACTACGTCAGTCCGTCCGTCTGGGCGTGGCGACAGAAACGCGTTTTCAAAATCGGACGGTCCACCAACCTGGTGCTGGCTTTCCTGCCTTTCGAAAAAGCGTTTTACGACAGATTTAATGTTCCGTGCCGTTTTATCGGTCATACCATGGCGGATGCGATGCCATTGGATCCGGATAAAAACGCGGCGCGCGACGCGCTGGGCATCCCGCACGATGTGCACTGTCTGGCACTGCTACCGGGCAGCCGTGGCGCAGAAGTTGAGATGCTGAGCGCCGATTTCCTCAAAACTGCGCAAATTCTTCGCCAGACCTATCCGGATCTTGAAGTGGTTGTTCCGCTGGTAAATGCGAAACGCCGTGAGCAGTTTGAGCGCATCAAAGCGGAAGTCGCCCCGGATCTTCACGTCCGTCTTCTGGACGGGAAAGGGCGGGAAGCGATGTATGCGAGCGATGCCGCGCTGCTGGCCTCCGGCACGGCGGCGCTGGAATGCATGCTGGCGAAATGCCCGATGGTGGTCGGTTATCGCATGAAGCCGTTCACTTTCTGGCTGGCAAAACGTCTGGTTAAAACGGATTATGTCTCCCTGCCAAACCTGCTTGCCGGGCGCGAGCTGGTGAAAGAGCTGCTGCAGGATGAGTGCCAGCCGCAGGCGCTTGCCGATGCACTACTGCCGCTGCTCGCGAACGGCAAGACCAGCCACCAGATGCACGATACCTTCCGCGAACTGCATCAACTGATCCGCTGTAATGCTGATGAGCAAGCGGCTGATGCGGTGCTGGAGTTAGCAAAATGATGGAATTTGTTTATCCTCACACTCGCCTTGTGGCGGGCGTGGACGAAGTGGGTCGTGGCCCGTTGGTCGGGGCTGTGGTGACTGCCGCGGTGATCCTCGATCCGGCTCGCCCGATTATCGGGCTGAACGACTCAAAAAAATTGTCTGAAAAACGCCGTCTGGCGCTGTTCAGTGAGATTCAGGAGAAGGCGCTGGCCTGGAGCCTGGGGCGCGCTGAACCGCATGAAATAGACGAGCTGAATATTTTGCATGCCACGATGCTGGCGATGCAGCGTGCGGTAGCAGGTCTGAAAATTTCCCCGGAATATGTCCTGATTGACGGCAACCGCTGTCCGGCATTGCCCATGCCTTCAATGGCGGTCGTCAAAGGCGATAGCCGGGTCGCAGAAATTAGCGCAGCTTCTATTATTGCCAAAGTGACGCGCGACGCCGAAATGGCCGCGCTGGACCTCACTTATCCTCAGTATGGTTTCGCCCAGCATAAGGGGTATCCCACACCTTTCCATCTGGAAAGGCTGGCTGAACATGGCGCAACCGAACATCACCGGCGCAGTTTTGGCCCGGTGAAGCGCGCGCTGGGACGGGTGTCCTGAATCAATACGCAAGCAATTAAGTAACGCGGAATCTGAAGATGGCTGAACCACGTTTCGTACACCTGCGGGTGCATAGCGACTACTCCATGATCGATGGGCTGGCGAAGACCGGGCCGCTGGTAAAAAAGGCGGCCTCCCTTGGCATGCCCGCGCTGGCGATCACCGATTTTACCAACCTGTGTGGCCTGGTGAAGTTCTACGGAACGGCGCACGGCGCGGGGATAAAGCCCATCGTCGGGGCGGATTTTCATGTGCAGAGCGATCTCATCGGCGATGAAATGACGCAAATCTCCGTGCTGGCGATGAACAACACGGGCTATCAAAACCTCACTCTGCTTATCTCAAAAGCCTATCAGCGCGGATATGGTGCGCTGGGCCCGTGGATCGACAGGGACTGGCTGGCTGAGCTGAACGAAGGGCTGCTGCTGATCTCTGGCGGCCGTATGGGCGATGTCGGTAAATGTCTGCTGCGCGGCAATAGCGCGCTGGTGGATCAATGCGTCTCGTTCTATGAGGAGTATTTCCCGGATCGTTATTATCTGGAGTTGATCCGCACCGGTCGCCAGGACGAAGAGAGCTATCTCCATGCGGCGGTCGCACTTGCGGAAGAACGCGGGCTGCCCGTCGTCGCGACAAACGATGTACGCTTCCTCGAGCCGGGAGATTTTGACGCTCACGAAATTCGCGTGGCGATCCACGATGGCTTCACGCTCGACGATCCGAAACGGCCGCGTAATTACTCCGCTCAACAGTACATGCGCAGCGAGGAGGAGATGTGTGAACTCTTCTCCGATATCCCCGAAGCGCTGGAAAACAGCGTAGAGATCGCCAGGCGCTGTAACGTTACCGTCCGCCTCGGTGAATACTTCCTGCCGCAGTTCCCGACGGGTGACATGACCACGGAAGATTTCCTGGTCGTGAAATCAAAGGAAGGTCTGGAAGAGCGTCTGGAATTCCTGTTCCCGGATGAGGCCGTTCGCAAAGAGAAGCGGCCGCCGTACGATGAGCGCCTGGATATTGAACTCCAGGTCATCAACCAGATGGGCTTCCCGGGCTACTTCCTGATCGTAATGGAGTTTATCCAGTGGTCAAAGGATAACGGCGTACCGGTCGGACCGGGGCGTGGCTCCGGTGCGGGATCGCTTGTGGCCTATGCGCTTAAAATTACCGACCTCGATCCGCTGGAATTCGACCTGCTGTTCGAACGTTTCCTTAACCCGGAACGTGTCTCCATGCCCGACTTTGACGTCGACTTCTGCATGGAGAAACGCGACCAGGTGATCGAGCACGTTGCCGATATGTACGGCCGTGATGCGGTATCGCAGATTATTACGTTCGGTACGATGGCGGCGAAAGCGGTTATCCGCGACGTCGGCCGCGTGCTGGGCCACCCGTACGGGTTTGTCGATCGCATTTCTAAGCTGGTGCCGCCCGATCCGGGCATGACGCTGGCAAAAGCGTTTGAAGCCGAACCTCAGCTGCCGGAAATCTACGAAGCTGACGAAGAAGTGAAAGCGCTGATCGACATGGCGCGAAAGCTGGAAGGCGTCACGCGTAACGCCGGCAAGCATGCGGGGGGCGTGGTTATCGCCCCGACCAAAATTACCGACTTCGCGCCGCTCTACTGCGATGAAGCGGGTGAGCACCCGGTTACTCAGTTTGATAAGAACGACGTAGAATACGCCGGGCTGGTGAAGTTTGACTTCCTCGGCCTGCGTACGCTGACGATCATCGACTGGGCGCTGAAGATGATCAACCCGCGCCGGGAAAAGCAGGGCCTTGAGCCGATAGACATTGCCGCCATCCCGCTGGATGACAAGAAAAGTTTCGACATGCTGCAGCGCTCGGAGACGACGGCCGTCTTCCAGCTTGAATCCCGCGGCATGAAAGATCTGATTAAACGCCTGCAGCCCGACTGCTTCGAAGATATGATCGCACTGGTCGCCCTGTTCCGTCCGGGCCCACTGCAGTCAGGGATGGTAGATAACTTTATCGACCGTAAGCACGGTCGCGAAGAGATTTCTTACCCGGACGTTCAGTGGCAGCATGAAAGCCTGAAGCCGGTGCTGGAGCCAACCTACGGCATTATCCTGTATCAGGAACAGGTCATGCAGATTGCTCAGGTGCTTTCCGGCTATACGCTCGGCGGCGCGGACATGCTGCGTCGTGCGATGGGTAAGAAAAAGCCGGAAGAGATGGCCAAGCAGCGTTCCATCTTTGAAGACGGGGCGAAGAAAAACGGCGTTGACGGCGAGCTGGCGATGAAAATCTTCGACCTGGTGGAGAAATTCGCCGGGTACGGATTTAACAAATCCCACTCAGCCGCCTATGCTTTGGTGTCGTATCAAACGCTGTGGCTGAAAGCGCACTATCCTGCTGAATTTATGGCGGCGGTAATGACGGCCGATATGGACAACACCGAGAAGGTGGTGGGCCTGGTGGATGAGTGCTGGCGTATGGGCCTTAAGATCCTGCCGCCGGATATTAACTCAGGGCTCTACCACTTCCACGTCAACGACGACGGAGAGATCGTTTACGGGATCGGCGCGATCAAAGGCGTGGGCGAAGGTCCGATCGAGGCGATCATCGAAGCGCGTAACAACGGCGGGTATTTCCGCGAGCTGTTCGATCTTTGCGCCCGTACCGATACCAAAAAACTGAACCGTCGCGTGCTGGAAAAACTGATCATGTCCGGCGCGTTTGACAGGCTGGGGCCGCACCGCGCCGCGCTGATGAATTCCCTCGGCGACGCCCTGAAAGCGGCGGATCAGCACGCAAAAGCGGAAGCCATTGGTCAGGCGGATATGTTCGGGGTGCTGGCGGAAGAGCCAGAGCAGATCGAGCAATCTTATTCCAACTGCCAGCCGTGGCCAGAACAGGTGGTATTGGATGGGGAGCGTGAGACGTTAGGCTTGTACCTGACGGGGCACCCGATCAACCAGTACATCAAAGAAATTGAGCGCTATGTCGGCGGCCACAGGCTTAAAGACATGCATCCGACAGAACGTGGTAAAATCACCACGGCTGCGGGGCTCGTGATTGCCGCAAGGGTTATGGTCACCAAGCGCGGTAATCGTATCGGCATCTGTACGTTGGATGACCGTTCCGGGCGTCTGGAGGTGATGTTGTTCACCGACGCGCTGGATAAATACCAGCAATTGCTGGAAAAAGACCGCATACTTATCGTCAGCGGACAGGTCAGCTTTGATGACTTCAGTGGGGGGCTTAAAATGACCGCCCGCGAAGTGATGGACATTGACGAAGCCCGGGAAAAATATGCTCGCGGGCTTGCTATCTCGCTGACGGACAGGCAAATTGATGACCAGCTTTTAAACCGACTCCGTCAGTCTCTGGAACCCCACCGCTCGGGGACAATTCCAGTACATCTCTACTATCAGAGGGCGGATGCACGTGCGCGGTTGCGCTTTGGTGCAACGTGGCGTGTCTCTCCGAGCGATCGTTTACTGAACGATCTCCGTGGCCTCATTGGTTCGGAGCAGGTGGAACTGGAGTTTGACTAATACAGGAATACTATGAGTCTGAATTTCCTTGATTTCGAACAGCCGATTGCTGAGCTGGAAGCGAAAATCGATTCTCTGACAGCGGTAAGCCGTCAGGATGAAAAACTGGATATTAACATCGACGAAGAAGTGCATCGTCTGCGCGAGAAAAGCGTAGAGCTGACGCGCAAAATCTTTGCCGATCTCGGCGCATGGCAGGTGGCCCAGCTGGCTCGCCATCCACAGCGTCCGTACACCCTGGATTATGTCCGCCTGGCGTTTGACGAATTTGACGAACTGGCAGGCGATCGCGCATACGCTGACGATAAAGCTATCGTTGGTGGTATCGCGCGTCTGGACGGACGCCCGGTGATGATCATTGGTCATCAGAAAGGTCGTGAAACCAAAGAGAAAATCCGTCGTAACTTCGGTATGCCAGCACCAGAAGGCTACCGTAAAGCCCTGCGTCTGATGGAGATGGCTGAGCGTTTCAACATGCCAATCATCACCTTCATCGACACCCCGGGTGCATACCCTGGCGTGGGCGCGGAAGAGCGCGGTCAGTCTGAAGCTATCGCGCGCAACCTGCGCGAGATGTCTCGTCTGAAGGTGCCGGTCATCTGTACCGTTATCGGTGAGGGTGGTTCCGGCGGTGCGCTGGCGATTGGCGTGGGCGATAAAGTGAATATGCTGCAGTACAGCACCTATTCCGTTATCTCCCCGGAAGGCTGTGCGTCCATTCTGTGGAAAAGCGCCGACAAAGCGCCGCTGGCTGCAGAAGCAATGGGCATCATTGCGCCACGCCTGAAAGAGCTGAAGCTGATCGACTCCATCATTCCGGAACCGCTGGGTGGTGCGCATCGTAAGCCGGAAGTAATGGCGGCTTCTCTGAAAGCGCAGCTGCTGGCTGACCTGGCAGATCTGGACGTGCTGAGCAAAGACGATCTGCTCAACCGCCGCTACCAGCGTCTGATGACCTACGGTTACGCGTAAGCTTCACAATTATCTGAAAAGCCGCACAATGTTGCGGCTTTTTTTATACCTGCGGTTTAGCCGGACTATGCTTAGCTAATGTTTTTTAAGGAGGAAGCCCATGAATATCATTGCCATTATGGGGCCACACGGCGTCTTTTATAAAGATGAGCCGATTAAGGAGCTGGAGCAATCCCTGCAGTCGCGCGGGTATCAGCTAATCTGGCCGCACAACAGCGCCGATCTGCTGAAGTTCATCGAGCATAACCCGCGTATCTGCGGCGTGATCTTCGACTGGGACGAATACGATCTCGAACTGTGCAGCGACATCAACAAGCTGAACGAATACCTCCCGCTGTACGCGTTTATCAATACCCACTCAACCATGGACGTCAGCGCCAATGATATGCGTATGGCGCTGTGGTTCTTTGAATATTCCCTCGGCGTTGCGGAAGATATTGCGACCCGCATTCAGCAATACACGAATGAATATCTCGATAACATCACTCCCCCCTTTACCCGCGCGCTCTTCACCTACGTGAAGGAGGGCAAATATACCTTCTGTACGCCTGGTCATATGGCGGGAACGGCCTATCAAAAAAGCCCGGTGGGCTGCCTGTTCTATGATTTCTTCGGTGGCAACACGCTAAAAGCGGACGTGTCGATTTCAGTCACCGAACTAGGCTCCCTGCTGGATCACACCGGCCCGCATCTTGAAGCCGAAGAGTATATCGCCCGCACCTTTGGCGCCGAGCAGAGCTATATGGTGACCAACGGCACCTCGACCTCGAACAAAATTGTCGGGATGTACGCTGCGCCTGCTGGCAGCACCTTGCTGATTGACCGTAACTGCCATAAATCGCTGGCACACCTGCTGATGATGAGCGACGTCGTACCGCTCTGGCTGTCGCCCACGCGTAACGCGCTCGGTATTCTTGGCGGCATTCCGCGCCGTGAGTTCACCCATGACGCCATTGAAAGTAAGGTCGCGGTAATTCCTGGCGCAAGCTGGCCTGTCCATGCGGTGATTACCAACTCCACCTACGACGGTTTGCTGTACAACACAAACTGGATCAAACAGACGCTGGACGTGCCGTCGATCCACTTCGATTCCGCATGGGTGCCTTACACTAATTTCCATCCGATTTACGCCGGTAAAAGCGGCATGAGCGGTGAACGCGTGCCGGGTAAAGTGTTCTTCGAAACGCAGTCGACGCATAAAATGCTGGCGGCGTTTTCCCAGGCTTCGCTTATTCACATCAAAGGCGAGTACGACGAAGACACGTTCAACGAAGCCTTTATGATGCACACCACCACCTCGCCGAGCTACCCGCTGGTGGCCTCTATTGAAACGGCCGCGGCGATGCTGCGCGGCAATCCCGGTAAGCGTCTCATCAATCGTTCGGTGGAACGCGCGCTGCATTTCCGCAAAGAGGTTCAGCGGCTTAAAGATGAAGCCGACGGCTGGTTCTTTGATATCTGGCAGCCGGAAGAGATTGATGAAGCCGAATGCTGGCCCGTCTCGCCCGGCGAAGACTGGCATGGCTTCCGGGATGCCGATAGCGACCATATGTTCCTCGACCCGGTAAAAGTGACGATCCTGACGCCGGGCATGGATGAACAGGGCAAGATGAGCGATGAAGGTATTCCGGCCGCGCTGGTCGCGAAATTCCTTGATGAACGTGGCGTGGTGGTAGAGAAAACCGGCCCCTATAACCTGCTGTTCCTGTTCAGCATCGGGATCGACAAAACCCGCGCGATGGGGTTGTTGCGCGGCCTGATGGAGTTTAAGCGCGCCTACGATCTTAACCTGCGGGTGAAGAACATGCTGCCGGATCTCTACGCTGAGGATCCTGACTTCTATCGAAATATGCGCATTCAGGATCTGGCCCAGGGGATCCACAGGCTGATCCGTCAGCACGATCTGCCGCGTCTGATGCTTCAGGCGTTCGATGTCTTACCGGAGATGAAGTTTACCCCGCACAAGGCATGGCAGCGCCAGGTGAAAGGGGAGGTCGAAACCGTCGAGCTGGAAAACCTGGTCGGGCGCGTATCGGCTAACATGATCCTGCCTTACCCACCGGGCGTTCCGCTCCTGATGCCGGGAGAGATGATTACCGAAGAGAGTCGGGCCGTGCTCGATTTCCTGCTAATGCTCTGCTCTGTCGGGCGCCACTATCCCGGTTTTGAGACGGATATCCACGGTGCGAAGCGCGACGAGAGCGGCGTTTACTGGGTGCGAGTCCTAAAATAAGGGTGACCGCTTGCCAGGCGCGGGTTATCGGTTGTAACGTTCAGGCATCATAAAAAGGAGAAGCTATGCTGGGTTTAAAAGCTGTTCATCATATTGCGATCATTGCGACCGATTACGCGAAAAGTAAGGCCTTCTACTGCGACATCCTGGGCTTTACGCTCATGAGCGAGGCCTACCGCGAGGAGCGCGACTCCTGGAAGGGCGACCTGGCGTTAAACGGGCAATATGTGATTGAGCTCTTCTCTTTTCCTTTTCCGCCTGCACGTCCGTCCCGCCCGGAAGCCTGCGGCCTGCGTCATCTTGCCTTCAGCGTCGATGACCTGGATAGCGCAGTTAAGCATCTGGAAGCGCACGGCGTGACGTGCGAAGCGATACGCGTCGATCCGTTCACCGACAAGCGCTTTACTTTTTTCAACGATCCGGACGGCCTGCCGCTGGAGCTTTATCAGCAGTAATGGTTGTCCTGTGTGATAATGCCCGCTCAGTTCGGGCATTTTTTATGTGTAATCTCCTATGACCTCACCCGCTATCGCACAAGCCGTTTCACCGTACCGCCAGCTGCTGGTGGGGTTTAGCGGTGGCCTGGATTCTACCGTGTTGCTGCATCGCCTTAAGCTTTGGCGCGATCGGGAGCCTGACGTCCAGCTTCGGGCGATGCATATTCACCACGGATTAAGTCCTCACGCAGAGGCGTGGGTGGTGCACTGTGAAGCCTTGTGTGCGGCCTGGGCGATCCCGCTCATCGTTGAGCGCGTCACGCTTGCGAAGGAAGGGCTGGGCATCGAAGCGCAGGCGCGGAAAGCCCGCTATGCCGCGTTTGCCGGGGCATTACGTCCTGGAGAAGCGCTGGTCACGGCCCAGCATCTGGACGATCAGTGTGAAACCTTTCTGCTGGCCCTTAAGCGGGGCAGCGGCCCGGCGGGACTTTCTGCCATGCCGACGCGTTCTGAATTTGCCGGCACAACGCTACTGCGTCCGCTGCTTGGCGAGACGCGTGCCTCGCTGGAAGCCTGGGCGCGAGAACATCAGCTGAACTGGATCGAAGATGAGAGTAACCAGGATGACGGCTATGACCGTAACTTCCTGCGTCTGCGCGTCCTCCCGCTTTTAGGCGAGCGCTGGCCGCATTTCGCCGACGCGACGGCAAGAAGCGCCATGCTGTGCGCCGAACAGGAATCGTTGCTGGATGAACTGTTGAGCGACGAGCTGGCTGCACTCATTTCTGCCGACGGGGCGCTGGCGATCGCACCGATGAAAGCGATGAGCCCGGTACGTCGCGCCGCGCTGCTACGGCGCTGGCTGGCCTTTCATCGCGCCGCGATGCCGTCGCGGACAATGCTGAGCCGTATCTGGGACGAAGTCGCACTGGCGCGGGATGATGCTTCCCCGTGCGTCCACCTGAACGGTTTTGAGGTGAGACGCTATAAAGGGGAGCTCTGGTGGATAAAATCCATGCCCTCGCTGACCGATGTGGTGCTCGACTGGCTTTCTCCTGACGCGCCCCTGATATTGCCCTGTGAGGCAGGACGCGTTTCTCTTCTGTCGTCTGGTCATGTGCGGCTGCCGAAGCCCGATGAACTGGTCACCGTGCGCTTTAAGGCTGGCGGCCTGCTGCATATCGTCGGGCGCAACGGGGGACGGAAGCTGAAGAAAATATGGCAGGAGTGTAACGTGCCGCCGTGGCTGCGCGACACCACGCCGCTACTGTTCTACGGTGAAACGCTTATCGCTGCTGCAGGGGTGTTCATCACGGAAGAGGGGTGGTCAGAAGAGGGCGTTCGTTTTGAGTGGCAGAAAGCGTAACGGGCAGCCAGGCTGCCCGTTAGTGTCATCAGGATTCGCTCACCACGACGGTGCCGATTTGCGGGTGGCTGAAGCTGGCTATTTTGTCCAGACGCAGCTCACGCGTCGCACCGGCGTCTTCCACTATCAGGTATTCCACATTCTTTCGTGAAACCAGATCGCTGGCTTTCGCCTTCAACACTTCGCCATCTTTTAGCTCCAGCGTCAGTAATAAATGATGCTGGCAGGCGAGTTCGAGGTTGTCATAGTCATCACAATTGATGGGTTGATAAGTATCATTCATCGACATAATCGCTCACCAGTAAATTCGCCGCAGCATACGCTGCTTTTTCCCTGACCGACTCTGAAAGGCTCTCATCAGAGGCCACTTCATTAAGCACCTTCAATACACAGCCCAACGCGTCCGGGATATACCCCAGATCTCCGCTGGCGATTTCCGCATACCGTTTGCGAATTAACTCACAATAATTATTCACATCCCCTCCCGCCAGCGCACTGACTTACTGTGAGATATCATTAAGCCTACGAAGATAAACTCGGTTTAGCAAGGTGACTATACCATACTCATTTAAGCAATATCAGAGCCTTGATAGCGGTGTATTTAACACCCTGTAACAGCCTTTTGCCGCGGTTTTCGCTACAATGTGCGCCTGATTCGAATGGAGTTCTCTCATGGCGCTGAAAGCGACAATTTATAAAGCAGTGGTCAATGTGGCCGATCTGGATCGCAACCAGTTCCTCGACGCGTCGCTTACGCTGGCACGCCACCCCTCCGAAACCCAGGAGCGCATGATGCTGCGCCTGCTGGCGTGGATCAAGTATGCCGACGAGCGTCTGCAGTTTTCCCGAGGGTTAAGCGCAGAAGACGAGCCTGAAGCCTGGCTGCGCAACGATCATCTGGGTATCGATTTGTGGATCGAACTCGGCCTGCCTGACGAGCGCAGAATTAAGAAGGCCTGCACCCAGTCCGCTGAAGTGGCCTTATTCGCGTATAATCAGCGCGCTGCGGAGATTTGGTGGCAGCAAAACAAGAGCAAGTGCGGACAGTTTAAAAATCTCACGGTCTGGTATCTGGATGATGAGCAACTGGCGCAGTTGAGCGAGTTCGCCAGCCGGACCATGGTTTTGCAGGCGACAATTCAGGATGGCGCCATCTGGCTCTCTGATTCTCAGAATAATCTGGAAATTCATTTAACGGCGTGGCAACCCGCGTCATGATCGTCTTGTCCCGAAACGTCAGCATCCCTGACAGCGAGCTGGAGATCACCGCCATCCGTGCGCAGGGGGCTGGCGGGCAGCACGTCAACAAGGCGTCGACGGCTATCCATTTGCGTTTTGACATTCGGGCCTCAAGCCTGCCAGAGTATTATAAAGAAAGCCTGCTTGCCGCCAGCCATCACCTGATCACCAGCGATGGCGTGATTGTGATCAAAGCCCAGGAGTACCGCAGCCAGGAGCTCAACCGGGAAGCGGCGCTAGCCAGGCTAGTGGCGGTCATCAAAGAGCTAACGGCAGTACAAAAAAGCCGCCGGGCAACGCGGCCAACCCGCGCATCGAAAGAGCGTCGGTTGTCCTCGAAGGCCCAAAAATCCACAGTGAAAGCACTACGCGGTAAAGTTCGTCGCCCGACAGAGTGACGAAAGGGAACACACTTTTCATAAGGAATTCATTGTGAAAAAAGCATTATGGTCAGCGCTGGCAGTGAGTACGCTGTTTGCGCTTTTTGGGTGTAACAACCGCTCCGAAACGCAGGTTTTACAACCCACGCAAACGGAAGAATTAAAACCGATGCAGCAAAGCTGGCGCGGCGTATTGCCTTGCGCGGACTGCGAAGGCATTGAAACGTCGCTGTTCCTGCAAAAAGATGGCACCTGGGTGATGAATCAGCGCTATCAGGGCGTTAAAGAGCCTTCTTCTTTTGCCACTTATGGCACCTGGGCGCGTACGGCGGAGAAGCTGGTCCTGACGGATACCTCCGGTGAGAAAACCTTTTTCCGCGCCAAAGGTGAGGGGATGGAGATGCTTGACCGCGAAGGCAACCCGATTGAATCCCAGTTCAACTACACGCTGGCGCCGGTAAAAGCGGCTCTGCCTGCCACGCCGATGGCAATGCGGGGGATGTACTTCTATATGGCGGATGCGGCGATCTTTACCGACTGCGCAACCGGCAGGAAGGTCAGCGTGGCAAACAATGCGCAGCTTGAACGTGATTACGCTGTGGCACGCGGCAATGACAGCAAGCCGGTATTGCTGACGGTTGACGGTCACTTTACGCTGGAGCCAAACCCGGATAGCGGGGAGATGGTGAAAACGCTGGTGGCAGATAAAGACGCGAAGTTTGTTGCGGGTAAAGACTGTAACAGTAAATAAGCCGACGCTGAGCCATTAAAAAACCCCGCCTGAGCGGGGTTTTTTGTTTAGCCTTTGATGGCTTTCACCAGGTAATCAAGAATGTCGCCGGTCTTGATCATCTGTTTCTCGCCGCTGCGACGGTATTTGTATTCAATCTCATCGCTGTCGAGGTTACGGTCGCCGATGACGACGGTGTGCGGGATACCGATCAGTTCCATATCGGCAAACATCACGCCCGGACGCTCTTTACGGTCATCCATCAGCACTTCGATACCCTGAGCGCGCAGCTCGGCATACAGCTTCTCGGCCAGCTCCTGCACGCGGTAAGACTTGTGCATGTTCATTGGCAGAATAGCCACCTGGAACGGCGCAATATTGTCCGGCCAGACGATGCCGCGTTCGTCGTAGTTCTGCTCAATCGCCGCAGCCACCACGCGCGTCACCCCGATACCGTAGCAACCCATGGTCAGGATCTGGTTACGGCCATCTTCACCCTGAACGGCCGCGTTCAGCGCGCGAGAGTATTTATCACCCAGCTGGAAGATATGACCCACTTCGATGCCGCGCTTAATCATCAGGGTACCCTGGCCGTCCGGGCTTGGATCGCCTGCAACCACGTTACGGATGTCAGCCACTTCCGGCGTCGCCACGTCGCGATCCCAGTTGATGCCGAAGTAATGTTTACCGTCGATGTTCGCACCTGCGGAGAAGTCGCTCATTGCCGCAACCGTGCGGTCAATGACAACAGGCACCGGTAGATTGACTGGACCCAGTGAACCTGGACCCGCATTCACCACGGCGCGGATTTCCGCTTCCGTTGCGAAGGTCAGCGGGCTGGCTACCTGCGGCAGCTTCTCGGTTTTCACTTCGTTCAGCTCATGATCGCCACGCACCAGCAGGGCAACCAGCGGATAAGCGCTACCTTCGGTAGATTTCACCAGCAGGGTTTTCACGGTTTTTTCGACTGGCAGATTGAACTGCTCAACCAGCTCGGCAATGGTTTTAGCGTTTGGCGTATCAACCAGCGTCATCTCTTGCGTTGCCGCCCCGCGTGGTTCTTTTGGCGCCAGCGCTTCTGCAAATTCGATATTCGCCGCGTAATCTGAAGAGTCAGAGAAGATCACATCGTCTTCACCGCTCTGCGCCAGGACCTGGAACTCATGGGAGGCGCTACCGCCGATGGAGCCGGTATCGGCCTGCACAGCACGGAAATCCAGACCCATGCGGGAGAAGATTTTGCTGTACGCCGCGTACATTGCGTCGTAAGTCTCTTGCAGTGATTCCTGAGAGGTATGGAATGAGTAAGCATCTTTCATCAGGAATTCGCGAGAGCGCATTACGCCGAAACGTGGGCGAACTTCGTCACGGAACTTGGTCTGGATCTGGAAGAAGTTCAGCGGCAGCTGTTTGTAAGAGCTCAGCTCATTACGAATCAGGTCGGTAATGACTTCTTCATGCGTTGGGCCGAGAACGAAAGGACGCTCGCCGCGATCGACAAAGCGCAGCAGTTCAGGACCATATTGTTCCCAACGGCCGCTCTCCTGCCACAGGTCAGCGGGCTGAACCACAGGCATGGACACCTCGATAGCACCGGCGTTGTTCATCTCTTCACGCACGATGTTTTCGACTTTTTTCAGGACGCGCACGCCGGTCGGCAGCCAGGTGTATAACCCGGAGGCCAGCTTGCGGATCATCCCGGCGCGCAGCATCAGCTGATGGCTGATCACTTCGGCGTCGGCAGGCGTCTCCTTCAGAGTGGAGAGCAGATATTGGCTAGTACGCATGTTGTTACGGTTCCATTTCGACGATTGGAACAGGCTGAAACACCAGCCTGACACAAAAAAGTGGTTTAGTTTACCAGTGTGGCAAAGATGCCAAAAGAGAGGAGAACAAAATTACCTGGGTTCAAGGGCAAACACTTCAAAACCTGCCCCGGTGACGCGCCATCGAACGTTGAAATCGAGCAGCCAGACGGCGTACGTTTTTCCTTCTTCCTCATCTTTACGGTAGGCCGGACGAGGGTCCTGTGCCAGAACTTCAGTGATGAAATCCCGTAAGCGAGGATAGCGTTTCTCCAGCTGACCGATCTGCGCGGTTATCTCTGGCGTAAAATAAACAGGCATGTCCGCCTGCGGTGCGTCCTGAGCATAACTTGCACGCGCGTCCGGGAGCGCTTCGGCGAAGGGCAAATAGGGTTTGATGTCGATTACCGGCGTGCCGTCTACCAGGTCCAGACTACCTAACTCCAGTATCACCCGATCTTTCTGGCAGCGTATGCCTTTCAGTTCAACCAGCGACATGCCAACCGGGTTTGGGCGGAAGGTCGAGCGAGTCGCAAACACGCCCATTCTCGCATTTCCGCCAAGACGAGGAGGGCGCACGGTAGGACGCCAGCCGCCTTCCATCGTCTGGTGAAACACGAACACCACCCATAAATGGCTGAAAGCCTCGAGCCCGCGTACAGCATCGGCCTGATTGTAAGGCGCAATCAGGTGAAGCTCACCGCTTCCGCTGGTGACCAGACCGGGCTGGCGGGGGACGGCGAACTTCTCTTTATAAGGAGAATGGATAACGCCTATCTGCTCGAACTGAAATGCACTCATTTCGCCGTGATGTTCAGCGCAGAACCGATGCAAACCGCCTGACGATAGCAGCCCGGCGTGCCGCTGGTGACTTCACAGCTGTGCAGCAGGACCGCGTTGGCTTTCATTTTTGCGGCATTAATCTGCATACGTTTACGCGCTGTCGGAATATTCGGTGGTGAGTCCTGATTGGTTGCCTGACAGGATTCGCCGCTCACTTCGCCCAGTTCACGGAACGGTTTACCGACGAGTTCGTCTGCTTTCGTGATAATGCGAACCGGCGCAGGGCGAACCACTTTCGGTTTTGCAGGCTCGGTTTTTGGCGGGGTTGCCGTGCTTTGAACAGGTTCAACGGGAGATCTGCTTAGCATAGAACAGCCGCTCAGCATGAGTGCTAAAAGACAGATCGGTAAAGCACGCATAATAGTTCCTCAATGGATAATCAAAACGTCAGATATTGAATCAGTTGACTGCACAAATGACAAGACGGGCATAAGCCCGTCCTGATGATATTACACTGAGGTGAGATTACCAGCCTTTAACAGCGCCGCCGTTAAACACTTTGTTGGCTTCCTGGTAAACTTCATCAGACTGATAAGCCTGAACGAATTTCTTCACGTTTTCCGCGTCCTTGTTGTCTTCGCGAGTCACGATCAGGTTAACGTACGGGGAGTCTTTATCTTCAACGAAGATACCGTCTTTAGCTGGCGTCAGGCCAATCTGGCTGGCGTAAGTGGTGTTGATAACGGCCAGGGCAATCTGCGCATCGTCCAGAGAACGAGGCAGCTGCGGTGCTTCCAGTTCAACAATTTTCAGATTTTTCGGGTTCTCGGTGACATCCAGAACGGTTGGCAGCAGGCCAACACCGTCTTTCAGTTTTATCAGGCCCACTTTCTGCAGCAGCAGCAGGGAACGACCAAGGTTGGTTGGGTCGTTAGGCACGGCAACCTGAGAGCCCGGCTGCAGCTCGTCCAGCGATTTAATTTTCTTAGAGTAACCGGCAATTGGATAAACGAAGGTGTTACCAACACCCACCAGTTTATAGCCACGATCTTTGATCTGCTGATCCAGGTATGGCTTATGCTGGAAGGCGTTAGCGTCGATATCGCCTTTGCTCAGCGCTTCGTTCGGCAGAACGTAATCGTTGAAGGTCACCAGCTCAACGTCCAGGCCATACTTCTCTTTCGCCACTTTCTGAGCAACTTCAGCAACCTGTTGTTCTGCACCCACGATAACGCCCACTTTAATGTGGTTTGGATCTTTTTCGTCCTGACCGCAACCCACCAGTGCCAGAGAGCCGATCAGCGCGCCTACTGCTGCAAAGGTCTTTAATTTAAACGCCATGTTTTATCCTTAACTCGTAGAGTTTGTGTTGTGTGTAACGTTATTTGTGAGTAACGGTCCGGACGATGCGATCGCCAGAGAACTGGATTAAATAAACCAGAACAACCAGCAATACCAGAACGGTATTCATCACGGTAGCGTTATATCCAATATAGCCGTACTGGTAACCAATCTGGCCTAAACCGCCAGCGCCAACTGCGCCACCCATTGCGGAATAACCGACCAGCGTGATGAGCGTGATGGTTGCCGCGTTCACCAGGCCCGGCAGTGCTTCCGGGAGCAGAACTTTGCGGACGATCTGCATCGGCGTTGCGCCCATTGCGCGGGAAGCCTCAATCAGACCTGTCGGGATTTCCAGCAGGGCGTTTTCCACCATACGGGCGATAAACGGCGCTGCGCCTACGGTCAGCGGAACGATGGCCGCCTGCAGGCCGATAGACGTTCCGACGATCACGCGGGTAAACGGAATCATCCACACCAGCAGAATAATGAAGGGGATAGAACGGAAGATGTTCACCAGCGCAGAGAGCGTACGGTACAGCTTCGCGTTCTCAATGATTTGACCCGGACGCGTCACGTACAGCAATACGCCGACCGGCAGGCCAATCACAAAACCAAAGAAGCCAGAAACAAAGGTCATTGCCAGCGTTTCCCAAACGCCGCGAACCAGCAGCCACATCATCGGCTCAGACATAACCCAGTACCTCTACTTTTACATGGTGTTCTTGCAGCCAGGCAATCGCGGCCTGGGTTTCTTCTTGTGTGCCGTGCATTTCTGTCAACATGATGCCGAACTTCACGCCACCGGCGTAATCCATCTGCGCGCTGATGATGTTGTTGTTTACGTTAAAGCGACGCGCGGTTTCGGAAAGCAGGGGAGCGTCAACGGACTGACCGGTGAACTCCATGCGCAGCATCGGGACGCTGTCTGCTGCGGGTTCGGTTTTCAAACGCTCCAGATAATCTTCCGGAATATCCAGATGCAGCGTGGACTGGATGAACTGCTGTGCCAGCGGCGTCTTCGGATGCGAGAACACTTCACTTACCGTGTCCTGCTCGATCAGTTCACCGTTGCTGATGACCGCCACGCAGTCGCAGATGCGTTTCACCACGTCCATCTCATGTGTAATAAGGAGGATCGTCAGGCCCAGGCGACGGTTAATGTCTTTCAGCAGTTCCAGAATCGAACGCGTGGTTGCCGGATCCAGTGCGCTGGTGGCTTCATCACACAGCAGTACCTTAGGATTGCTTGCCAGCGCGCGGGCAATGGCCACACGCTGCTTTTGCCCACCGGACAGATTTGCCGGGTAGCTATCATGCTTGTCGCCCAGACCCACGAGATCGAGCAGTTCGGTGACGCGACGCTTCACTTCTTCTTTTGGCGTGTTATCCAGCTCAAGCGGCAGGGCAACGTTGCCGAATACGGTGCGGGAAGCCAGCAGGTTAAAGTGCTGGAAGATCATGCCAATCTGACGACGCGCTTTGGTGAGTTCTTTCTCTGAAAGGGCGGTAAGTTCCTGGCCGCCAACTTCTACGCTGCCCTGGGTTGGGCGCTCAAGCAGGTTAACACAACGAATCAGCGTGCTTTTACCTGCACCCGATGCGCCAATGACGCCATAAATTTGACCAGCAGGAACATGCAGGCTGACGTTGTTCAGCGCCTGAATGGTTCGGTTCCCCTGCTGGAACACTTTGGTGATATTGGAAAGTTTAATCATTAGATTATTTTTATCGTATGTAAGTTAGCCGTGGCATTTTCTTCTGCCAGATACGGGTGATGGCCGTAAACAAAACGGATGTTAAGGCATCCAGACGTCTAAATCAATCCAACTCTGTACGATGAGCACTTTATTGCGCTGCGATTCATGAGATACTAGTCGAACATGCCTTTTTCAGGAGCAAACCGGTGGCAAAATCAGTACCCGCAATTTTTCTCGATCGTGACGGCACTATTAATGTGGATCACGGTTATGTTCATGAGATTGATGAGTTCGAGTTTATCGAGGGCGTAATAGATGCCATGCGCCAGCTGAAAGAGATGGGTTATGCGCTGGTGGTTGTGACGAACCAGTCCGGTATTGCACGCGGTAAATTCACCGAGGCGCAGTTCGAGACGCTGACGGAATGGATGGACTGGTCGCTAGCCGACCGCGGTGTGGATCTCGACGGCATCTACTATTGTCCGCACCACCCGCAGGGAACCGTTGAAGCGTATCGTCAGACCTGTGACTGCCGTAAGCCGCATCCCGGGATGTTCATCTCTGCACAGGAGTTCCTGCACATTGATATGTCTGCTTCTTATATGGTGGGCGATAAACTGGAAGATATGCAGGCAGCCGCCGCAGCGGGTGTAGGAACCAAAATATTAGTTCGCACCGGTAAGCCAGTGACGCCAGAAGCAGAAAATGCAGCGGATTGGGTGATTAATAGTCTGGCCGATCTGCCAAAAGAGATTAAAAAGCACCAAAAATAGCCTTTTTGGTGAAAAGATGAGCGGTTGAAATAAAAATGCATTTTTCCGCTTGTCATTCCTCGGCGGCCCCCTATAATGCGCCTCCATCGACACGGCGGATGTGAATCACTTCACAAACAACCCGGTCGGTTGAAGAGAAAAATTCTGAAATAACGGGTTGACTCTGAAAGAGGAAAGCGTAATATACGCCACCTCGCAACGGTGAGCGAAAGCCGCGTTGCAACTGCTCTTTAACAATTTATCAGACAATCTGTGTGGGCACTCAAAGTGACATGGATTCTTAATGTCTTCGGACAATAAATGAATACCAAGTCTCTGAGTGAACATACGTAATTCATTACGAAGTTTAATTCACGAGCATCAAACTTAAATTGAAGAGTTTGATCATGGCTCAGATTGAACGCTGGCGGCAGGCCTAACACATGCAAGTCGAGCGGTAACACGGGGAGCTTGCTCCTGGGTGACGAGCGGCGGACGGGTGAGTAATGTCTGGGAAACTGCCTGATGGAGGGGGATAACTACTGGAAACGGTAGCTAATACCGCATAACGTCGCAAGACCAAAGAGGGGGACCTTCGGGCCTCTTGCCATCAGATGTGCCCAGATGGGATTAGCTAGTAGGTGGGGTAACGGCTCACCTAGGCGACGATCCCTAGCTGGTCTGAGAGGATGACCAGCCACACTGGAACTGAGACACGGTCCAGACTCCTACGGGAGGCAGCAGTGGGGAATATTGCACAATGGGCGCAAGCCTGATGCAGCCATGCCGCGTGTATGAAGAAGGCCTTCGGGTTGTAAAGTACTTTCAGCGGGGAGGAAGGTGTTGTGGTTAATAACCACAGCAATTGACGTTACCCGCAGAAGAAGCACCGGCTAACTCCGTGCCAGCAGCCGCGGTAATACGGAGGGTGCAAGCGTTAATCGGAATTACTGGGCGTAAAGCGCACGCAGGCGGTCTGTCAAGTCGGATGTGAAATCCCCGGGCTCAACCTGGGAACTGCATTCGAAACTGGCAGGCTAGAGTCTTGTAGAGGGGGGTAGAATTCCAGGTGTAGCGGTGAAATGCGTAGAGATCTGGAGGAATACCGGTGGCGAAGGCGGCCCCCTGGACAAAGACTGACGCTCAGGTGCGAAAGCGTGGGGAGCAAACAGGATTAGATACCCTGGTAGTCCACGCCGTAAACGATGTCGACTTGGAGGTTGTGCCCTTGAGGCGTGGCTTCCGGAGCTAACGCGTTAAGTCGACCGCCTGGGGAGTACGGCCGCAAGGTTAAAACTCAAATGAATTGACGGGGGCCCGCACAAGCGGTGGAGCATGTGGTTTAATTCGATGCAACGCGAAGAACCTTACCTACTCTTGACATCCAGAGAACTTTCCAGAGATGGATTGGTGCCTTCGGGAACTCTGAGACAGGTGCTGCATGGCTGTCGTCAGCTCGTGTTGTGAAATGTTGGGTTAAGTCCCGCAACGAGCGCAACCCTTATCCTTTGTTGCCAGCGGTTCGGCCGGGAACTCAAAGGAGACTGCCAGTGATAAACTGGAGGAAGGTGGGGATGACGTCAAGTCATCATGGCCCTTACGAGTAGGGCTACACACGTGCTACAATGGCGCATACAAAGAGAAGCGACCTCGCGAGAGCAAGCGGACCTCATAAAGTGCGTCGTAGTCCGGATTGGAGTCTGCAACTCGACTCCATGAAGTCGGAATCGCTAGTAATCGTAGATCAGAATGCTACGGTGAATACGTTCCCGGGCCTTGTACACACCGCCCGTCACACCATGGGAGTGGGTTGCAAAAGAAGTAGGTAGCTTAACCTTCGGGAGGGCGCTTACCACTTTGTGATTCATGACTGGGGTGAAGTCGTAACAAGGTAACCGTAGGGGAACCTGCGGTTGGATCACCTCCTTACCTTAAAGAACCTGCCTTTGTAGTGCTCACACAGATTGTCTGATGAAAAACAGCAGTAAAAATCTCTGCAGGCTTGTAGCTCAGGTGGTTAGAGCGCACCCCTGATAAGGGTGAGGTCGGTGGTTCAAGTCCACTCAGGCCTACCAAACTCCTTTTAAAGGATGAGCGGTACAGAGATTGCAAACGATGGGGCTATAGCTCAGCTGGGAGAGCGCCTGCTTTGCACGCAGGAGGTCTGCGGTTCGATCCCGCATAGCTCCACCATCTTTTACTGCGAACACAAGAAAACTTCAGAGTGAACCTGAAAAGGTGCACTGCGAAGTTTTGCTCTTTAAAAATCTGGATCAAGCTGAAAATTGAAACGACACACATGTTATGTGTGTTCGAGTCTCTCAAATTTTCGCAATCAGAAGTGAAACATCTTCGGGTTGTGAGGTTAAGCGACTAAGCGTACACGGTGGATGCCCTGGCAGTCAGAGGCGATGAAGGACGTGCTAATCTGCGAAAAGCGCCGGCGAGGTGATATGAACCTTTGACCCGGCGATGTCCGAATGGGGAAACCCAGTGTGATCCGTCACACTATCGTTAACTGAATACATAGGTTAACGAGGCGAACCGGGGGAACTGAAACATCTAAGTACCCCGAGGAAAAGAAATCAACCGAGATTCCCCCAGTAGCGGCGAGCGAACGGGGAGCAGCCCAGAGTCTGAATCAGCTTGTGTGTTAGTGGAAGCGTCTGGAAAGTCGCACGGTACAGGGTGACAGTCCCGTACACGAAAGCACACAGGTTGTGAACTCGAAGAGTAGGGCGGGACACGTGGTATCCTGTCTGAATATGGGGGGACCATCCTCCAAGGCTAAATACTCCTGACTGACCGATAGTGAACCAGTACCGTGAGGGAAAGGCGAAAAGAACCCCGGCGAGGGGAGTGAAAAAGAACCTGAAACCGTGTACGTACAAGCAGTGGGAGCACCCTTGTGGTGTGACTGCGTACCTTTTGTATAATGGGTCAGCGACTTATATTCTGTAGCAAGGTTAACCGTATAGGGGAGCCGAAGGGAAACCGAGTCTTAACTGGGCGTTAAGTTGCAGGGTATAGACCCGAAACCCGGTGATCTAGCCATGGGCAGGTTGAAGGTTGGGTAACACTAACTGGAGGACCGAACCGACTAATGTTGAAAAATTAGCGGATGACTTGTGGCTGGGGGTGAAAGGCCAATCAAACCGGGAGATAGCTGGTTCTCCCCGAAAGCTATTTAGGTAGCGCCTCGTGAACTCATCTTCGGGGGTAGAGCACTGTTTCGGCTAGGGGGCCATCCCGGCTTACCAACCCGATGCAAACTACGAATACCGAAGAATGTTATCACGGGAGACACACGGCGGGTGCTAACGTCCGTCGTGAAGAGGGAAACAACCCAGACCGCCAGCTAAGGTCCCAAAGTCATGGTTAAGTGGGAAACGATGTGGGAAGGCACAGACAGCCAGGATGTTGGCTTAGAAGCAGCCATCATTTAAAGAAAGCGTAATAGCTCACTGGTCGAGTCGGCCTGCGCGGAAGATGTAACGGGGCTAAACCATGCACCGAAGCTGCGGCAGCGACGCTTATGCGTTGTTGGGTAGGGGAGCGTTCTGTAAGCCGTTGAAGGTGTGCTGTGAGGCATGCTGGAGGTATCAGAAGTGCGAATGCTGACATAAGTAACGATAAAGCGGGTGAAAAGCCCGCTCGCCGGAAGACCAAGGGTTCCTGTCCAACGTTAATCGGGGCAGGGTGAGTCGACCCCTAAGGCGAGGCCGAAAGGCGTAGTCGATGGGAAACAGGTTAATATTCCTGTACTTGGTGTTACTGCGAAGGGGGGACGGAGAAGGCTATGTTAGCCGGGCGACGGTTGTCCCGGTTTAAGCATGTAGGCGGAACGATTAGGTAAATCCGGTCGTTTATTAACGCTGAGGTGTGATGACGAGGCACTACGGTGCTGAAGTAACAAATGCCCTGCTTCCAGGAAAAGCCTCTAAGCATCAGGTAACACGAAATCGTACCCCAAACCGACACAGGTGGTCAGGTAGAGAATACCAAGGCGCTTGAGAGAACTCGGGTGAAGGAACTAGGCAAAATGGTGCCGTAACTTCGGGAGAAGGCACGCTGATATGTAGGTGAAGCCCCTGCGGGTGGAGCTGAAATCAGTCGAAGATACCAGCTGGCTGCAACTGTTTATTAAAAACACAGCACTGTGCAAACACGAAAGTGGACGTATACGGTGTGACGCCTGCCCGGTGCCGGAAGGTTAATTGATGGGGTTAGCGGCAACGCGAAGCTCTTGATCGAAGCCCCGGTAAACGGCGGCCGTAACTATAACGGTCCTAAGGTAGCGAAATTCCTTGTCGGGTAAGTTCCGACCTGCACGAATGGCGTAATGATGGCCAGGCTGTCTCCACCCGAGACTCAGTGAAATTGAACTCGCTGTGAAGATGCAGTGTACCCGCGGCAAGACGGAAAGACCCCGTGAACCTTTACTATAGCTTGACACTGAACACTGGTCCTTGATGTGTAGGATAGGTGGGAGGCTTTGAAGCGTGGACGCCAGTCTGCGTGGAGCCAACCTTGAAATACCACCCTTTAATGGCTGGTGTTCTAACGTAGACCCGTGATCCGGGTTGCGGACAGTGTCTGGTGGGTAGTTTGACTGGGGCGGTCTCCTCCCAAAGAGTAACGGAGGAGCACGAAGGTTAGCTAATCCTGGTCGGACATCAGGAGGTTAGTGCAATGGCATAAGCTAGCTTGACTGCGAGAGTGACGGCTCGAGCAGGTGCGAAAGCAGGTCATAGTGATCCGGTGGTTCTGAATGGAAGGGCCATCGCTCAACGGATAAAAGGTACTCCGGGGATAACAGGCTGATACCGCCCAAGAGTTCATATCGACGGCGGTGTTTGGCACCTCGATGTCGGCTCATCACATCCTGGGGCTGAAGTAGGTCCCAAGGGTATGGCTGTTCGCCATTTAAAGTGGTACGCGAGCTGGGTTTAGAACGTCGTGAGACAGTTCGGTCCCTATCTGCCGTGGGCGCTGGAGAATTGAGGGGGGCTGCTCCTAGTACGAGAGGACCGGAGTGGACGCATCACTGGTGTTCGGGTTGTCATGCCAATGGCACTGCCCGGTAGCTAAATGCGGAAAAGATAAGTGCTGAAAGCATCTAAGCACGAAACTTGCCCCGAGATGAGTTCTCCCTGACCCTTTAAGGGTCCTGAAGGAACGTTGAAGACTACGACGTTGATAGGTCGGGTGTGTAAGCGCAGCGATGCGTTGAGCTAACCGATACTAATGAACCGTGAGGCTTAACCTTACAACGCCGAAGCTGTTTCGGCGAAGAGAGAGACAGGATTTTCAGCCTGATACAGATTAACAGAATTTGCCTGGCGGCTTTAGCGCGGTGGTCCCACCTGACCCCATGCCGAACTCAGAAGTGAAACGCCGTAGCGCCGATGGTAGTGTGGGGTCTCCCCATGTGAGAGTAGGGAACTGCCAGGCATCAAATTAAGTAGTAAGCCGGTGCATAAATCCGGTGGTTACAGCAGTCTTCGGTGGAGCGGTAGTTCAGTCGGTTAGAATACCTGCCTGTCACGCAGGGGGTCGCGGGTTCGAGTCCCGTCCGTTCCGCCACTTATTAAAAGCCCTGAGCTCACGCTCAGGGCTTTTTTCTTATCTGACGTTTAATTATTGCGAAATTAGCAAAAATCCTCTGCGTTTTGCGATCTTTTTCTCTATAACAACGCCAGCGATAATCTTCCTCAGTTTACGAACATAATGATTGAGGAATAGTATGACTCTCCCTGCATTTGGTCTGGGCACTTTCCGCCTGAAAGACGACGTTGTTATCGCATCTGTTAAAACCGCACTCGAACTGGGCTATCGTGCAGTTGATACGGCACAGATCTATGAAAACGAAGCTGCCGTTGGACAAGCTCTCGAAGAGAGTGGTGTGCCGCGTAACGAACTGTTTATCACCACGAAAATCTGGATTGAGAATCTCAGCAAAGATAAGCTGATCCCTAGCCTGAAAGAGAGTCTGAAAAAACTGCGTACTGACTACGTAGATCTGACTCTTATCCACTGGCCTTCACCGAATGATGCCGTCTCAGTAGAAGAATTCATGCAGGCGCTGCTGGAGGCGAAAGAGCAGGGCTTAACCCGCGAAATAGGGATCTCCAACTTCACCATTCCGGTGATGGAAAAAGCCATTGCTGCTGTTGGTGCAGAAAATATTGCAACCAACCAGATTGAGCTGTCTCCATACCTTCAAAACCGCAAAGTCGTGGACTGGGCAAAACAGCACGGGATCCACATCACCTCATACATGACGCTGGCCTACGGTAAGGCGCTGAAAGATGGAGTGATTACGCGTATCGCAGAGAAACATAACGCGACTGCTGCGCAGGTCATTCTGGCATGGGCAATGGGTGAAGGTTATGCCGTGATCCCATCATCGACTAAGCGTGAAAACCTGGCCAGCAACCTGTTAGCAGCGGATCTTCATCTGGATGCAGACGATAAAAAAGCGATCGCAGCGCTGGAGTGCAACGATCGCCTGGTCAGCCCGGAAGGTTTAGCTCCTGACTGGGATTAAGTTTGACCCGCCCTCTGTAACCTGAACCCTCACACAGCTCCTCCGGGAGCTGTTTTTATATGTTCACTCAGGAAGTCAATAAAGGCACGAATACGCGTACTTACCGCTCTGTCACTGTAATACACCGCGCTAAAAGGCATTTCGACCGGCAGACGTTTATCGGCCATTAGCTCCACCAGTTCACCCCGGGCTATCTCCTTATCAATCATATAGTCTGACAAGCAGGCGATACCATTTCCTTCGAGACACAGCTGCTTCAGCGTTTCCCCGCTGTTTGACGATATTCCGCAGGTAATTTCATGAAGTTGACCATCATGACAGGCGACAGGCCAGGTGTTCAGCGACACCGGCTCCGTAAAGCCAAGGCACAGATGCTGCTTCAATTCTTCAACCGTCTCCGGTTTCCCATGTTCGGCAATATACTCTGGCGATGCGATAATTTTGCGGTAGCTGGCAAATAGAGGGCGGGCACGCAAGCTTGAATCTGTCAGGGTTCCCGCCCGGATAGCCACATCCACTTTCCGCTCGATGAGGTTGATAAACGTCTCTGAGGAGACCAGCGATAGCGTCATCTCCGGATAGCGTTCGCGGAAAGGTTTGATCAGCGGCATCAGAAAATGGAGCACAACCGGCGTGGCCGCATCAATGCGCAGCAATCCACGCGGCGTGCTGCGGGTCTCCATAATCTCCGTCTCTGCTGCAGCCATCTCCTGCAGTACCGACTGCACGCGGCGGAAGTAACGCTCTCCTTCTTCCGTCAGGCTCAACTGCCGCGTCGTTCGGTTGAGCAGACTCACTCCAAGCTTCATCTCCAGTTTTTTTACCGAACGGCTGATGGCTGAGTTAGCCTGACCCAGCTGTTCGGCCGCGCGGCTAAAGCTACCGCTTTCAACGACGGCGACAAAGGTTGTCAGCTCTTCCGATGTTGCTTTCATTGTTGCACCACCTGCAAAATTCTATTGAGATTTTGACCATTTTTGTTATTTAAGCACTGGCGCATACTGCCTGTCATCTTAATCCTGATGATACGGAGTATTTTATGCCACTGGCGCTACTTGCCCTGACGATCAGTGCCTTCGCAATTGGCACGACCGAATTTGTTATCGTGGGTCTGGTTCCCACTATTGCTAACCAGCTTGCGATCTCGTTGCCCTCAGCCGGATTGCTGGTGTCATCTACGCCCTGGGCGTCGCCGTCGGTGCGCCAGTGCTGACGGCCCTGACCGGACGTTTTCCGCGTAAGCAGCTGTTAGTCGCGCTGATGGTGCTGTTCACCGCTGGCAACATTCTGGCCTGGCAGGCGCCGGACTACACCACGCTGGTGATTGCGCGTCTGTTAACCGGCCTTGCACACGGCGTGTTCTTCTCGATTGGTTCCACCATTGCAACCAGCCTGGTGCCCAAAGAGAAAGCGGCTTCAGCGATTGCGATCATGTTTGGTGGACTGACCGTCGCACTCGTTACGGGCGTACCGCTGGGAACGTTTATCGGACAACACTTCGGCTGGCGTGAAACGTTCCTTGCCGTCTCCTTACTGGGTGCCATCGCCCTGGTGACCAGCCTGCTGCTGGTACCGTCGAATATCCCAGGCCGGGCGAGCGCCAGCCTGCGCGATCAGCTGAAGGTGCTCACGCATCCGCGTTTGCTGATTATCTACGCGGTAACTGCATTGGGCTATGGCGGCGTATTCACGGCTTTCACCTTCCTGGCGCCGATGATGCAGGACCTGGCAGGCTTTTCACCCAATGCCGTGAGCTGGATTTTGCTGGGATACGGTATTTCCGTTGCCATTGGCAATATCTGGGGCGGCAAGCTTGCAGATAAGCATGGTGCGGTACCGGCGCTGAAATTCATCTTCGCCGCCCTAGTGGTTCTGCTGATGATTTTCCAGTTCACGGCTTCGGTACACTACGCCGCGCTGGTCACTGTGCTGGCCATGGGGATCTTTGCCTTTGGTAATGTCCCCGGGCTTCAGGTTTACGTTGTCCAGAAAGCCGAGCTCTATACGCCAAATGCGGTGGATGTGGCGTCCGGTCTGAACATTGCCGCATTTAATATTGGCATCGCGCTGGGCTCCATCATTGGCGGACAAACTGTAGCGCATATTGGATTAGCCCAGACCCCGTGGATTGGCGCGGTGATTGTCCTGGTCGCCTTCCTGCTGATTGGCCTGAGTGGACGTCTCGATAAGCCAGCCAGGGTCGCGCTGGGTTAACATCAGTAAGTGCTTGCTTACAAAACTGGAAAGCGGTTTCTCAGAAATTGCGTTGAAAGTATGACCTAAAGTCCCTATAACATTAGAACCAGTCCGTTTTCCGGGCTGGTTCATGTTACAGAGGCTGTTTCCAAAAGTGCGAAAAAATACCTATGCCATGCGTTATGTTGCCGGAATGCCCGCGGAGAGGATCTTGCCTCCGGGGTCATTTGCGAGCATAAGCCAGGCATTACCCGCCGGCACACTGTTAAGCAGCGATGAGAAAATCCGTGTACTGGTGTGGAATATCTTTAAGCAGCAGCGTGCCGAATGGTTATCGGTACTCAAGAATTTTGGAAAAGATGCCCACCTGGTTCTGCTCCAGGAGGCGCAAACTACTCCTGAGCTGGTACGGTTTGCCACCACGAACTATCTTGCCGCCGACCAGGTGCCTGCATTTGTCCTGCCGCAACACCCCTCAGGTGTGATGACGCTTTCAGCAGCACATCCGGTCTATTGCTGTCCACTGCGCGAACGTGAACCTATCCTGCGTCTGGCAAAATCGGCGCTGGTGACGGTCTATCCGCTGCCGGATACCCGAATGCTGATGGTCGTGAATATCCATGCGGTAAATTTCAGTCTGGGCGTGGATGTCTACAGTAAGCAGTTACTTCCGATCGGCGATCAGATTGCCCATCACAGCGGGCCCATCATTATGGCCGGTGATTTCAATGCCTGGAGCCGTCCGCGCATGAATGCGCTGTATCGCTTTGCGCGCGAAATGTCGCTGCGTGAAGTTCGTTTTAGCGATGACCAGCGCAAAAAAGCCTTTGGTCGTCCTCTCGATTTTGTCTTCTATCGTGGTTTGAGCGTGCACGACGCCTCGGTTCTGGTGACGCGCGCCTCGGATCATAATCCTCTACTAGTCGAATTCAGTCCCGGCAAACCTGATAAATAATGGTGTGTCAGGTCTGCCGTGGGGCAGGCCTGTGCGGGTGCTGCCCTTTATTTTTCACTCACAAAGGACAGTACGATGACAACAACACGCTCCCATCATGACAACGTAGAAAAACAGTTTGGTTCTCAGGCAAGTGCCTATCTGAGCAGTGCCGTGCATGCTTCTGGCCGCGATCTGGTGCGTCTCGGTGAACGTCTGGCGGCGTTCCCGCAGGCGCACGTGCTGGATTTAGGCTGCGGGGCAGGGCATGCCAGCTATACGGCTGCGCAGCAGGTCGCGCACGTTACCGCGTATGACTTATCCAGCCAGATGCTGGACGTCGTTGCCGGGGCGGCAAAAGCGAAGGGACTGGACAACATCGATACGCAACAGGGCTATGCCGAATCCTTACCGTTCGATGATGCGTCGTTTGAGGTGGTGATCAGCCGTTATTCCGCGCACCACTGGCACGATGTCGGCCAGGCATTACGCGAGGTCAAACGTGTTCTGAAGCCGGGCGGCACCTTCATCATTATGGATGTGATGTCTCCCGGACACCCGGTGCGCAATATCTGGCTGCAGACGGTAGAAGCGCTGCGCGATACCTCGCACGTGCAAAATTACGCCAGCGGAGAGTGGTTGTCGCTTATCACTGAAGCGGGGCTGATCGCGCGCGCGTTGATTACCGATCGTTTACCGCTGGAGTTCAGCTCCTGGATCGCGCGTATGCGCACCCCGGAAGCATTGAGCCAGGCGATCAGACTGTATCAGGAGAGTGCGTCCGCTGAGGTAAAGGCGTACTTTGAACTGCAGGACGATGGCTCGTTTACCAGCGATACCATCATGGCTGAAGCGCAAAAAGCGGAATAAACAAAAAAGGCACCGAGGGGAATCGGTGCCTTTTTATCTTTCGATCGTGTTATCAGGAATCTGGCGTCGCGCTGTTCTTCACAAACAGCGTCAGCTGGTCGCCAGGTTTCAGATTGTCAGTATCATTGTTCCAGCGCATCACATCCTTGATGTTCACGCCGTGCCGTTTTGCGATACTGGACAGTGAATCGCCCTTGCGTACGCGATAGGTAATGCTATCGCTGTTGCTGGCAAGACGCTGTGCGCTGCTACCTGCACCTACCGTCAGAGTCTGACCCACTTTCAGGCCGGAACTGCGCAGATTATTCCACTGCTGCAGATCTTTCGCATTCACGCCAAGACGTGACGCGATGCCCGAAAGCGTATCACCTGAACGAACCTTATAGCTGCGGCTGTTAACTGATGATGCATCCGCGATCAGCGTTGACTGAACGGCGGCGATTTCACCAGAAGCTAAAGACTCACGTAACTGCTCGGCATGTTTCTGCGGAACCATTACATACTGCGGGCCACTTGCCCCCAGGGTTGAGCCTTTAACGCCAGCATTAAAGGTTTTCAATTTACTTACCGACATACCCGTCATATCAGCAACCTGTTGAATATCAACTGGATTGCTGAGGCGAACACGCGCCAGTGCACGACTTTCGTCTGGTGTTGGCAGTTGTACACCGTAACGCTTGCTGTTCTTGAGAATATCGCTCAATGCCAGCATTTTCGGTACGTAAATCTTTGTTTCCTGTGGCAGTGAGAGCGACCAAAAATCGGTGGATTTACCCCGTGCTTTATTCGCTTTCATTGCCTTCAGTACACGACCTTCGCCACTATTATACGCTGCGACCGTTAACAGCCAGTCGCCGTCAAACATCTTGTTCAGACGTTGCATCATGTCGAGAGCGGCTGTCGTTGAAGCGACAACATCGCGACGCGCATCATAGTTGCGGGTCTGTTTCAGACCATAGTTTCGCCCGGTGCTCGGAATGATCTGCCAAATGCCTGCGGCATTGGCGCCAGACGTCGCGTGTGGGTCAAAAGCGCTCTCCACTATGGGTAGGAGTACCAGCTCCATAGGCATGTTACGTTTCTTAACTTGCCCGGCTATCCAGTACATATACGGCTCTGCCCGTAACGTTACATCGTGGAGATAGCTCTTATTACTTAAATACTTCTGTTTCTGTTCGCGAATCCGGGGATTTTCCGGAATTCCCATCTTTAGCTCGTCGCCAATAGAGGTCCACAAGTCTTGATCCTGCGCGTAAGATGTTCCATCGTCCATCCAGCGCGCCGAACTTGCAAACTTCCCTGCTTCCCCTTGACCAGCTGCAGAAAGGCTCTGTGCGTGCTGTTGTACGTTGCTGCCGTTTTGCGACTGGCAACCTACAAGCAGGACAGAGGCGAGTAATATCGCTTTTGCCTTCATGTGTGTGTCAATAGTTGCTTAAAAGACGAGCGATGATAACGGCGAAATTTTGAAAAGGCAACCCGCAATTATCTGAAGTTATCTTTCTTTGACCTTAACCATGCAAATCGCTGTTCTGGTTGTTGCAAATTTGTTTCTTGGTTAATTTTATTAATTAAATCAACATCATCTGTGCGTAAAAATAAATTAATTTGCCGCTCATTTTTCAGAATTACGGGGAGTGTTTTTTGGTTTTTTGCACGTAACTCCTTCACTTTGTGATAATAATCCTGAATCGCTCGATCCTCGGGTAAGAGGCTCACTGCAAACTTCATATTTCCTAATGTATACTCATGGGCGCAACAAATGAGCGTCTCATCGGGTAGCGCGTTAATTTTCTGTAAAGACTGATACATTTGAGCTGGCGTGCCTTCAAATAGTCTTCCGCAGCCTCCAGAGAACAGCGTATCGCCGCAAAAAAGATAAGGCTTACTGTAGAAACACAGATGTCCCAAAGTGTGACCCGGTGTAGCAAATACGGAAAACTCCCACTCGCGTATGAGGATATTTTCGCCTTCTTCGACTACATGCGTGATTCCCTTATCTTGTGCCTCTGCCGGTCCGTAAACCACAAGATGCGGAAAATGAGCGCGCAGTTCAGGCACGCCGCCAGTGTGATCGCTATGATGATGCGTCAACAGAATGGCTTCTGGCTGCCAGCCGTTCTCTTTTATGGCGTGCAGTAAAGGGGCGGATTCTCCGGGATCGACAATGACGCAGCGGCGATCGTCGTCAACCAAAACCCAGATGTAATTGTCCTGAAACGCTGGAATACTGATAAGATTCATACATTACCTCTTAGAGCGTGGCGGGTGTTTTGATGAAACCGGCAAGGATACCTCAGACTGTCGCAGCACCGGAACGTTGGGCGGAATTGCCCTGGGGTGAATACTATCGCGAAGCGTTAGAACAGCAGCTGAAGCCCTGGCTCGCGAAAATGTATGGCTTTCACCTGCTTAAGATTGGCAATCTCAGCGCGGAAATCAATACCGAAAGCTGCGCTATCTCGCATCAGGTTAACGTCTCTCTCGGCGGATCGCCGGTTCAGGTGAAAGCAGACCCGTTGCATCTGCCGTTTGCGGAAAAATCCGTCGATGCGTGTTTGCTCGCACATACGCTACCCTGGTGCAGCGATCCGCATCGTCTGCTTCGCGAAGCCGATCGCGTGCTGATTGATGACGGCTGGCTGGTACTTAGCGGATTCAATCCGCTAAGCCTGATGGGCCTGCGTAAGCTGGTACCGGTGCTACGCCGGACTCCACCTTACAACAGCCGGATGTTCACCATGATGCGCCAGCTCGACTGGCTTTCACTGCTGAACTTTGAAGTGCTTTGCTACGGAGGTTTTCAGGTGCTGCCCTGGGCGCGGCAGGGGGGCGTGGTACTGAGCACCCATCTCCCCGCGTTGGGCTGTTTGCAGTTTATCGTTGCGCGTAAGCGAACCATTCCCCTTACGCTTAACCCCATGAAGCAGAGCAAGTCGAAAACGCCCATCCGCCAGACCGTGGGCGCCACGCGGCAGTACAAAAAAACCGATTAGGCGTCGGGCTGATAGCCCGCATCTTCATGTGCGGGATTGGATGCCGCAGCACGCGCCAGTTCGTCGCAGCGTTCGTTTTCCGGGTGGCCTGCGTGGCCTTTAACCCACTCCCACTTAATCTGGTGCTGGCCCAGCGCAGCATCAAGACGTTTCCAGAGATCGACGTTCTTGACCGGCTTCTTATCGGCGGTTTTCCAGCCGCGTTTTTTCCAGTTATGGATCCACTGGGTGATCCCCTGACGCACGTACTGACTGTCGGTGCTTAGCACCACGTCACAATGTTCTTTTAACGCCTCCAGCGCTACGATGGCCGCCATCAACTCCATCCGGTTGTTGGTGGTCAGAAAATAGCCTTCGCTAAAGGTTTTTTCGTGCTGGCGATAGCGCATAATCGCGCCGTAGCCGCCGGGTCCTGGGTTACCGAGACAAGATCCATCGGTGAAAATTTCTACCTGTTTACGCATCTCTGGTAGACTTCCTGTATTCGAAACGTTCAGTTAAACGATAAGTCTGACATAAATGACCGCTATGAGCACTGCAATTACTCGCCAGATTGTCCTCGATACCGAAACCACCGGTATGAACCAGATCGGCGCGCACTACGAAGGGCATAAGATCATCGAGATCGGCGCCGTTGAAGTGGTGAACCGTCGTCTTACTGGGAACAACTTCCACGTCTACCTCAAACCCGATCGGCTGGTGGATCCGGAAGCGTTCGGCGTTCACGGTATTGCCGATGAGTTCTTGCTGGATAAGCCGACTTTTGCGGATGTCGCTGACGAGTTCCTGGAGTACATCAAGGGTGCCGAGCTTGTCATCCATAACGCATCGTTCGATATCGGCTTTATGGATTATGAATTCAGCAAGCTTAATCGTGATATTCCGAAGACGAACACCTTCTGTAAGGTGACGGACAGCCTGGCGCTGGCAAGGAAGATGTTCCCCGGCAAGCGTAACAGCCTGGATGCACTCTGCTCGCGCTACGAGATAGACAATACCAAGCGAACGCTCCACGGGGCGTTGCTCGATGCCCAGATCCTGGCCGATGTCTATCTGACGATGACCGGCGGGCAGACGTCAATGAAGTTCAGTATGGAAAATGAATCCCAGCAGACGCAAGGCGAAGCGGGCATTCAGCGTGTTGTCCGTCAGGCCAGTCGGTTGCGGGTTATTTTAGCCAGTGACGAAGAGCTTCTTAACCACGAATCCCGGCTTGATCTGGTCCAGAAGAAGGGCGGCAGCTGTTTGTGGCGCGCCTGAAAAAACGCCTTAATGCCTGTAAAATCATCGTTTGGGCGATTTTTGCAGCAAACGATTCAAAACGTGAGAAAAAGCGTTGACGAGATCGGAGGCGCACCGTAATATGCGCCTCGTTCCCCAAACGGGAACAGTGGAGCGGTAGTTCAGTCGGTTAGAATACCTGCCTGTCACGCAGGGGGTCGCGGGTTCGAGTCCCGTCCGTTCCGCCACTATTCAGAAAGCCTGAATCAGAAATGATTCAGGCTTTCGTCGTTTCAGCCTTCAGTAATCTCATTCTCTCTCTTATCGTTAACAAAAAGTTAATATTCATAGTGCAATTTATTAACAATTGCACGGATGTAGTGCATAATTTGCACTGTAATTGTGCATTTCTCCATCACTCCTCTCTTCGCACCTCATTCAGAATGTTTCTTTCTGTAAAAATAATTCACGCAGAATCATCTGGTTATCTCCTGCTTTCCAAAAATATACCGAACCAATTTCGTATTGGTTTGGTTATTGCTTAATCATTAGCACGATAAGCTTCATTCCATATCAATAACTTATCGTTAATAAAAATAAAGTCATGATGAAAGCGAGCGAACCAATATGGAAAAACCGTCACGGTTTCTGGCCAATTCCAGCACCGCGCTTGAGCAGTTGCGCGGGCTTATCAACCAGCATGAGTCAACACCAGGCATACCGCTGCCCACGGAACGTGAGCTGTCGGACACTCTCGGCGTAGGACGACGTGAAGTACGTCGTGCGCTGGACGTGCTGGAAGAAGAGGGGCGCATCTGGCGTAAGCAGGGCAAAGGGACCTTTATTGGCCCGGCGGCACCTGTTGAACCGCTGGCCCTTCAGGGATTGGTTCAGCAAACCAACCTTCTGGAAGTGATGGAAGCTCGTCTGCAGCTCGAACCCGGCTTAGCCCGGCTTGCGGCACTGCGTGCCACCAGGGAAAACCTCGCGCTCATGCAGCGCATGCTGGAACGCATCGACAAGGTCAGCCCGGACGACCGCGATCTCAACGAACTCTGGGACAGCGCCTTTCACCGGGCGATTGCCGAGGCGGCGGGCAACCGTCTGATGCTCGGCCTGTTTGATGCCATTGATGCCGTTCGGCGCGAACCGGGCTGGCAGCATCTGCGCGAGCTGGCACGCACCCCCGAACGTGTCGACAGCTATAACGACCACCACCATAAGATCATGTCTGCGATTATCCATCGCCAGCCTAATGAAGCCGCGGCCGCCATGCGCGAACACTTGCTCAGCCTGCAAACCGCCCTGATTCAGGCGATCCACCTTGAGGACGACTTCACGCCATGACGACAATACCCTTTAAGGACGCCACACCCGTATTGCGAGTGCAAAACCTCAACGTTACGTTTGCTGGCTCGCCGGTTAGCGTGCTTGATGGTATCTCGCTGACCGTCAGGGCGGGCGAAACGCTGGCGCTGGTGGGGGAGTCCGGCTGCGGGAAAAGTATCACCTCCCTGGCGCTGATGGGATTACTGCCCGCCAGCGCGCAGATTGTCAGCGGTGAGATGCAGTTTCGCCGCCACAATCTGCGAAAGCTCTCACCGCGGGAGTATGCCGATCTGCGCGGCAGCGAGCTGGCGATGATTTTTCAGGAGCCGATGACCTCGCTCAATCCGGCGTTCACGCTGGGGGATCAGCTGAGCGAGGCGGTTATGCGACACCAGAACGTCTCGCGCGCAGAGGCGATGAAGGTCGCGCTGCAGATCCTCGAGAAGGTGCAGATCCCGGCGGCAGAGATGCGCCTGAAAGCATATCCCCACCAGCTTTCCGGCGGCATGCGCCAGCGCGTGATGATTGCGATGGCGTTGATTAACCACCCCAAACTGCTGATTGCCGACGAGCCGACCACAGCGCTCGACGTCACCATCCAGGCGCAAATCCTCGCCTTGCTCAACGCCTTAAAAGAGGAAACCGGCACGGCGGTGCTGATGATCACCCACGATTTAGGCGTGGTGGCAGAAGTCGCCCAGCAGGTCGCGGTGATGTATGCCGGGCAGGTGGTGGAGCAGGGGAGCGTGGAGGCAATATTCGCCGACCCGCAGCACCCGTACACCATCGGCCTGATGGGGTCGATCCCCTCGCTGGGCGCACGCAAGGGCCAGCTCTCCACCATTCCCGGCGCGGTCCCGCTCCCGGAATCCATGCCGAAAGGCTGCCGTTTTGCCACCCGCTGCCCGTTTGCGCAGTCGCGCTGCCATGCTGAAAAACCGCCGCTCACCGCGCTCGGCGCGGGCCATCAGGTCGCCTGCTTCCGCGTACCGCTCGAACAGCACATTGCCCTGGGAGAAATCGCATGACCACGCCCATTCTTGAAGCCCGTGACCTCAGCAAGCTTTTCCCCGGCCCCAAAAAGCTCTTTACTCCGGCACGGTTTGTCACGGCGGTCGATCGCGTTTCGCTTGCCGTGATGCCGGGCGAAACGCTGGCGATCGTCGGCGAGTCCGGCTCCGGGAAATCTACGCTCGGTCGTCTGCTGCTGCGCCTGCTGGCCGCCAGCGAAGGGCGCGTGTTTTATCAGGGGGAGGAGATCACCGACGCCTCCGGTGCCCGCCTGAACCAGCTCCGGCGCGAGCTGCAAATCATCTTTCAGGATCCCTTCGCCTCGCTCAACCCGCGCATGACGGTGGAGCAAATCGTCGGGGAGCCGCTGTGGCTGCATCAGAACATGAAAAAAGCGGATCGCCAGTACCGCGTTGCCGAGCTGCTTAAAACCGTGGGCCTGCCTGCCGCCTGGGCCGGGCGCTATCCGCACGAGTTTTCCGGCGGGCAGCGCCAGCGTATCGGCATTGCGCGTGCGCTGGCTTCCGGGCCGAAGCTGCTGCTGGGCGATGAGCCGGTATCCGCGCTGGATGTGTCCGTCCAGGCGCAGGTGGTTAATCTGCTGGAGAGCCTGAAGCACCAACTGGGGCTGACGATGGTGATTGTCGCCCACGGTCTGGCGGTGATCCGCCATATGAGCGACCGCGTGGCGGTCATGTATCTCGGGCAAATCGTCGAGCTTGCCAACGTCGACGAGATTTTTGACGCGCCGCTGCATCCCTATACTCAGGCGCTGATCGCCTCGGCACCGCAGATGCAGCCGGGCGTTGAGCGCGACGCACTGCTGCTGCAGGGGGATCTGCCCAACCCGGCCAGCCCGCCGTCCGGCTGCCGTTTCCACACCCGCTGCCCGTACGTCACCGATGAATGCCGCCAGGTTGAGCCGATCAATCAGGTGCTCGACGGCGGGCGTCAGGTTGCCTGTCATCGCTGGCAGGAGATCAACCGCGATCGCAGCGTTATTCAGATCGCACCGCCATCCGCCGCCTTTCTGCGCCGCCGCGCGCTGTTTGAACACGCGGCCACTCACTCGTCCCTTCCTTCAAGGAACTCATGATAATGACAATGCGTAATTCTCTTTTGACCGTAATGGGAAGTGTTATGTTGCTTGGCGCGGCGCTGCCCGCCCATTCTGAAAGCGTGCTGCGAATCGGCCTGGGCGCTGACCCGGACATGCTCGACCCGCATCTGGCGCGCACCTACTATGGCCGCTTCGTGTTTGCCTCCCTGTGCGACAGGCTGGTGGACGTGGATGAAAACCTGAAGGTCGTCCCCGGCCTGGCTAAAGACTGGGCGTGGAGTGACGACGGTAAAACCCTGACGCTCAATCTGCGCGAAGGCGTCACCTTCCACGACGGTGAGAAATTCGATGCCGCCGCGGCAAAATACAACCTCGACCGCGCCCTGACCCTGAAAGGCTCCCTGCGTAAGAGCGAGATCTCCTCCGTTGAATCGGTCGAGGTCACCGGCCCGATGCAGATTGCGCTGCACCTGAAGACCCCCGATGCCGCGCTGCTGATGCAGCTCACCGACCGCGCGGGCGCGATGATGGCCCCCGAGGCGGCGAAAAAGCCTGACTTTGCCGCCCACCCGGTCTGTTCCGGCCCGTACAAGTTTGACAGCCGCGTGTCGCAGGACCGCATCGTTCTGACCCGTTTCGACAACTACTGGAACAAAGACGCCTACCACTTCGACAAAATCATCTATCTGCCGATCCCGGATGCCTCCGTGCGCCTCGCGAACCTGCGCGCGGGCGATCTTGACTTGACCGAAGGCATCGCCGCCAGCGACGTTAAAACGGTCGAAGCCGACAGCAAGCTGGCGCTGGCGAAGGTAACCGGTCTCGGCTATCAGGGCATCACCTTCAACATCAACAACGGCAAGGTGCCGGCCAACGATCCGTTCAAGGACGCCCGCGTGCGCGAGGCGTTTTCTCAGGCCATCGACCGCGATGCGTTAAACCAGGTGGTCTTCGAAGGGCTTTACACCCCGGCAAACCAGGCGTTTTCCCCGGTCAGCCCGTATCACGTTAACCTGCCGGTTCCGCCGCGTGACGTCGACAAAGCCAAAGCGCTGCTGAAGGCGGCAGGCGTCACCGCGCCGCTGACCGTCAACCTGCTGGTGCCGAACAACCCAACCTCGCAGCAGGTGGGCCAGGTATTGCAGGCTATGGTCGCCGAGGCCGGATTTAACCTGAACCTGCAGATGACCGAATTCGCCACGCTGCTCGACCGCCAGCAGAGCGGCGACTATCAGCTGAGCTTCTCCGGCTGGTCGGGACGCCCGGATCCGGACGGCAGCATCTACGGCTTTATCAACAGCAAAGGCACGCTCAACGACGGCCGCTACAGCAACGCGCAGGTCGATGAGTGGCTGACCCAGGCGCGCCAGAGCACCGACCAGGCCGCACGCCAGCCGCTGTACGACAAGGTGGTGAAGCAGCTGCAAACCGACATGCCGATTGCCTACCTCTACTTCGAGCCGCGCATTTTCGGTCTGAACAAAAGCGTGCAGGGCTTTAAGCCGTACCCGGACGGCATCGTGCGTCTGGCGGGTTTAACGCTGGCGAAATAACCGTCCTGAGGAGAACCCATGCTGGAACTGATTTGCAAACGTCTGCTGCTGGCTATACCAACCCTGCTGCTGGTGAGCATGATGGTCTTCGGGCTGCAAAAGCTGCTGCCCGGCGACCCGCTAATCGCCATGGCCGGGGAGGAGCGCGATCCGGCGGTCATCGCCCAGCTGCGTGCGGAACTGAACCTCGATGCGCCAATCCCCGTGCAGTATTTCCACTGGCTGACGCGGGCGCTGCAGGGCGATCTGGGCGTCTCCTTACGCACGCACGAACCGGTGACGCAGCTGATCGCCAGCAAGCTGCCGGTCACGCTGGAGCTGTCTCTGCTGGCGATGATTATCGCGCTGGTGTTTGGCATCAGCATGGGGATCCTCGCGGCGGTGAACAAAAATAGCTGGGTCGATCACGGGGCGAATTTCGTGGCGATCTCGGGGATCTCGATCCCGCACTTCTGGCTGGGGATCCTGCTGATTCTGGTCTTTTCGGTGAACCTGCAGTGGCTGCCCGCGTCCGGCTACGTGCCGTTCAGTGAAGATCCGCTCCAGAACCTGCGCACGCTGCTGCTGCCCGCGTCCGTGCTCGGAACGGGCCTCGCGGCGACGCTGATGCGCCATACCCGCGCTTCGATGATTGCGGTCCTGAAGGCGGATTACATCCGCACCGCGCGCGCTAAGGGGCTGCTGCCAAAGGCGGTGATCCTGAAGCATGCGTTTCGCAACGCGCTGGTACCGGTCATCACCCTCACCACGCTGCTGTTCGGCGAGCTGCTGGGCGGCGCGGTGCTGACCGAGCAGGTCTTCACTATTCCGGGCTTCGGCAAGATGATCGTCGACTCGGTATTTAACCGTGACTACGCGGTGGTGCAGGGCGTAGTGCTGATCGTGGCGATCGGCTTCCTGATGCTGAACCTGCTGGCCGACGTGCTTTACGTCCTTATCAACCCGAAAATGCGAGGTTAACCATGGCGGAACTGACGACGCAAACCGTTACGCCCGCGCTGCCGCGCGCGCAGAACCGGGTGCTGAAGAAATTCCTTGCCAACAAAAGTGCGGTGATTGGCGCGGTGGTGGTGGGATTCTTTGTGCTGGTGGCGCTGCTGGCGCCGTGGATTGCCCCGTTCGACCCGGTCAAAGCCAACTTCCTGGCGGTGCGCAAAGCGCCGTCGGCGATGTACTGGTTCGGCACCGACGAGCTGGGGCGCGACATTTTATCCCGCATTATCTGGGGGGCTCGCACCTCGCTGATGGCAGGTTGTATGTCTGTGGTGATTGCCGTGGTCATCGGCGTGCCGCTGGGGCTGGTGGCGGGTTACTTCCAGAAGATGTGGGACGGCGTGATCTCGCGGTTTATCGAGGCGCTGCTGGCCTGTCCGTTCCTGATCATGGCGATCGCGCTGGGGGCATTTTTGGGTCCGAGCCTGACCAACGCGATGATCGCCATCGGTCTTTCGGCGATGCCGATCTTCGCCCGCCTGACGCGCGGGCAGGTGATCGCCATTCGCAACGAAGAGTACATCGACGGCGCGCGGGCGATTGGCCTGCCGGACCGCTGGATCATCATCAAATACGTCCTGCCAAACGTGATGTCGCCGATCCTGGTGCAGGCCACGCTGGCCATCGCCTCGGCAATTATCGCCGAAGCCAGCCTGTCGTTTTTGGGGCTGGGGCAGCAGCCGCCCAATCCTTCCTGGGGCTCTATGCTCAACACCGCGAAAGGGTTTCTTGAGCAGGCGCCGTGGATGTCCGTTTTCCCCGGCGTGGCGATTTTCCTTGCCGTGCAGGGCTTTAATTTACTCGGTGACGGGCTGCGCGATGCGCTCGATCCGCGCCACGACTAAGGAGTCATGATGACCAAAGCGCTTGATTTTACATCCGGTTACGCTTCACGCCGCCCGCCAATGATGGGCCGTAACGCCGTCGCCACGTCGCAACCGCTGGCGGCGCAGGCGGGAATGAAAATGCTGCAGCTGGGCGGCAACGCCGTGGATGCGGCGATTGCCACCGCGATGGCGCTGACGGTGGTTGAGCCGACCGGCAACGGGATCGGCAGCGACGCCTTTGCCATCGTCTGGGACGGCGAAAAGCTGCACGGCCTCAACGCGTCCGGTCGTTCGCCTGCGAGCTGGCATGCGGATCTGTTTGCCGGTAAAACCGCGGTGCCGGAAATTGGCTGGGACGCGGTGACCGTGCCGGGTGCGGTATCCGGCTGGGTCGCGCTGGCGGAACGCTTCGGCACGCTGCCGCTGACCACCCTGGCGCAGCCAGCCATTGACTACGCGCGCAACGGTTTCCCTGTCTCCCCGCTGATTGGCCATCTCTGGCAGCGCGGCTATAGCAAGCTGAAAGATCAGCCGGGCTTCAGCGCCTGCTTCGCGCCGGAAGGCCGCGCCCCGCGCGTGGGGGAAATCTTCCGTAACCCGGCGCAGGCGAACTCGCTGGAGCTGATTGCCCGCACCAACGGTGAAGCCTTTTACCGCGGCGAGCTGGCGCAGAAAATTGCCGCTTTCGCCAAAGAACACGGCGCGCACCTGACGGCTGAAGATCTGGCAAACCATCGTGTGGACTGGGTAGAGCTGCTGTCGCGCGACTTCGCGGGCGGTTCGGTGCAGGAATTGCCACCAAACGGCCAGGGGATCGCCACGCTGATTGCGCTCGGTATTCTGGAGCAGTGCGGCATTGAGAAGCATCATCCGGATTCAGTGCAGTCCCTGCACCTGTCCATTGAGGCGATGAAGCTGGCGCTGGCGGATCTCGACCGCTACGTGGCGGATGAAGACCATATGGCGTTCGCGGCGAAAGAGCTGCTGAGCGACCATTATCTGAAGTCGCGCGCGGCGCTTATCAATCACGAGCACGCCTCTGATTTCGTTTACGGTTCCCCGACGCAGAGCGGCACGGTCTACATCAGCACCGCCGACGCCAGCGGGATGATGGTTTCGTTTATTCAGTCCAACTACATGGGCTTCGGTTCAGGCATTGTGGTGCCGGATACGGGGATTAGCCTGCAAAACCGGGGCTGCGGGTTTGTGCTGGATCCCAATCACCCGAACGCGCTGGCGGGCAGCAAGCGACCGTTCCACACCATCATTCCGGGCTTTGCGATGGACGGCAACGGCCAGCCGCTGATGTCTTTCGGCGTGATGGGCGGGCCGATGCAGGCGCAGGGGCACATGCAGATGGCGCTGCGCATTATGCTGCACGGGCAAAACCCGCAGGCGGCAATTGATGCCCCGCGCTGGCGCGTGGTGCAGGGCAGGGAGGTGATCGTTGAATCGACCTTCGATCGCAATACCATCGCCGCGCTGCGCGAGCGGGGTCACCAGATCGTGGTGGAAGATCCGCTTCAGGATTACAACTTCGGCGGGGCGCAGGTGATTTACCGTCTGCCGGAAGGGCACTACGTTGCCGCGACGGAAAGCCGCAAAGACGGGCAGGCGCTGGTGAGTTAATGTTTTATCCTCCCTCTCCCGTTGGGAGAGGGGCGGAGTGAGGGGAAAATTTCAGCCAATGCTAAACGGATCCGCATCCTGCCAGGCCGGAAACTTCTCGCGGTACTCCTGCAGCGCCGTCAGCGACAGCTCGGCATCAATGCGCGTCGCCTGATGCGGCTCGGCGGTGGCAATGATCTCGCCCTGCGGATTCACCACCCGGCTGTCGCCGCGGTAGTGATGCCCGTTGCCGTCGGTTCCCACGCGGTTACAGCCCACCACGTACGCCTGGTTCTCAATCGCGCGCGCTACCAGCAGCGATTGCCAGTGGAGGGAGCGCGGTGCAGGCCAGTTGGCAACATACAGCGCCAGGTCGTAATCGTTGCGGTTGCGCGACCACACCGGGAAGCGCAGGTCGTAGCAGACCAGCGGCAAAATACGCCAGCCGCGCCACTCGAACACCACGCGCTCGTGACCCGCTTCATAGTGATGATGCTCATCCGCCATGCGGAACAGGTGGCGTTTATCGTAAAAATGCACTTTCCCTTCCGGCTCCACCAGCAGGAAGCGGTTCACCGGCCCGCGATCCGTTTGCAGGGCGGCGCTCCCGGCGATCAGCGCGTTGGTCTGCTGCGCTTTGGCATGCATCCAGGCCACCACCTCATCCTGCGGCATTGACTGTTGTGCCGCTTCCATGGCGAAGCCGGTCGTGAACATCTCCGGCAGGACAATCACATCGCGCCCGGTAATCTCTTCCAGTTGACGATCAAAGTGGCGCAGGTTGGCGGGGCCATCCATCCACACTAAAGGTTGCTGCAAAATAGAAATCTTCAAACCAGGCACGATACAGACTCCTCAAAAGACCGCTTTTTGACACTGTAGCACGTCATTACGAGAAAATGTGGCAATAAAAAACCCCGCGAGAGGCGGGGTTTGTATAAGCGAAACGCGTTACGCCGCTTCAGGTTTGCGGTGCTTCTCCGGGAGCTTTACCGGCTGCGTCGCCAGCTCGTCCGGCTCGAAATCATCCACGTTAATGCTGCGCAGACGGCTCTCTTCGGCTTTCACCAGCAGCGCGGCTTCATCTTTATTGATAATGCCGCCGGCGAGCGCCTGTTTTGCCAGTTCGTCCAGACGGGTAAACGGCAGGTTTTTGCCCAGCTGTTTACAGATCTTCTGGTGAATCGGATCGGCAGCCATCACGTCCAGCAGCGCCTCTTCCAGCAGACCCACCGGGTTATGCGGCGTCGGCGTCAGATACTGACCACGACCGATACGGGAGCGGGTTGCGCTCGGTACCTGCAGGATCTTCGCCACCTTGTGGTCCAGCTTGTCGGACGGCGCAAGGTGGTGACGTCCGGTCGGGAAGATCACCGCGCGCAGGGCTCCCGCCACGAAGCGGTTCGGGAAGTTCGCCAGCAGGTCGTCAATCGCCTGTTCAGCCTGATACATCGCATCCTGAACGCCCCAGTGCACCAGCGGCAGATCCGCTTCCTGACGGCCTTCGTCGTCGTAGCGCTTCAGGACCGCAGAGGCCAGGAAGATCTGGCTCAGTACATCCCCCAGACGGGCAGAGATACGCTCGCGACGCTTCAGGCTTCCGCCCAACACCGCCATGGAGACGTCAGACAGCAGAGCCAGGTTGGCGCTCAGACGGTTCAGATGCTGGTAGTAACGTTTGGTCGCATCGCCGGTCGGCGTCGCGCTGGTAAGGCCGCGCGTCAGGCCCAGCCAGAAGCTGCGTACCTTGTTGCTGCCCACGTGACCGATATGTTTGAACAGCAGCTTATCGAAGGCATCCACGTCGTTGTTCTGCGCGGCGGCCATCTCTTCCAGCACGTACGGATGGCAGCGGATTGCGCCCTGACCAAAGATCATCATGCTGCGGGTCAGGATGTTTGCCCCTTCCACGGTGATGGCAATCGGTGCGCCCTGGTAGCCGCGCGCCAGGAAGTTGCCTTCGCCGAGCATAATGCCTTTACCGCCCGCGATATCCATAGCGTCAATGATCGACTGCTGCGCGCGGTGGGTACAGTGGTACTTCACAATTGCGGACAGCACGGCCGGTTTTTCGCCCAGCATAATGCCGTAGGTAATCAGAGAAGCCGCGGCATCCATTACGTAGGCGTTGCCCGCGATACGCGCCAGCGGCTCTTCGATACCTTCCATCTTGCCGATGGAGATTTTGAACTGACGGCGGATGTGGGCGTAAGCGCCAATCCCCATCGCGACCGACTTCAGACCGCCGGTTGAGTTCGACGGCAGGGTAATGCCGCGGCCCACAGACAGACATTCCACCAGCATACGCCAGCCCTGACCGGCCATTTTCGGACCGCCGATGATGTAGTCAATCGGCACAAAAATGTCCTGACCGCGGGTCGGACCGTTCTGGAACGGCACGTTCAGCGGGAAGTGACGGCGACCAATTTCAACGCCTGGGGTAGAGGTTGGGATCAGCGCACAGGTAATGCCCAGATCTTCTTCGCCGCCCAGCAGTTTTTCCGGGTCAGAGAGCTTAAAGGCCAGACCCAGAACGGTGGCGATTGGCGCCAGGGTGATATAACGCTTGTTCCAGGTCAGGCGCATGCCCAGCACCTGCTCGCCCTGCCACTCGCCCATGCAGACCACGCCGGTATCCGGGATCGCGCCTGCATCGGAACCCGCTTCCGGGCTGGTCAGCGCGAAGCAAGGGATTTCCTGACCGCGTGCCAGACGCGGCAAGTAGTGATCTTTCTGCTCTTCCGTACCGTAATGCTGCAGCAGTTCGCCCGGGCCTAAGGAGTTAGGCACGCCAACGGTAATCGCCAGGATCCCGGAGACGCCCGCCAGCTTTTGCAGGACGCGAGCCTGAGCGTAAGCGGAGAATTCCAGGCCGCCATACTCTTTCTTGATGATCATCGCGAAGAAGCGATGTTCTTTCAGATACGCCCACAGCTCTGGCGGCAGATCGGCCATTTCATGGGTGATGGCAAAGTCGTTTGCCATGCGGCACGCTTCTTCCACCGGGCCGTCAATAAAGGCCTGCTCTTCAGCGGTCAGACGCGGCTGCGGATAGTTATGCAGCTTTTTCCAGTCCGGGTTGCCCTGGAACAGATCGCCTTCCCACCAGGTGGTGCCCGCGTCAATCGCTTCTTTTTCAGTACGCGACATGGGCGGCATCACTTTGCGAAAGCCCTTGAACACCGGCGCAGAGATCATTGATTTACGCATCGGGGCCAGGTTAAACGGCAGAAGGATGATGGCAAGAGGGACTAAAAGCCAGATATTCCAGAGACCTGCGACGCCAAGCGCAGCCGTCCAGGCCAGAAGAATCAGGCTGCTCAGGAATAAACTTACGCGGTGATAGAACAACACACCGAGCAGTACAACGGTTGCGAGAATGCTCAAAATCATCATAAAGAAAAGCTCCCTTGCTTGTAGGAGGTCTGACCACTTGTGATGATATGGTTGTAGTTGATGTTATTTCCTTTAGCAATGTGTTTACAAAATAATTACAACCTGGTTCACATTGTTCGCGTTTTAGCCGGCACAAAAAATCAAAACGCCGGACGATTCGCATGGCTTTAGCTTCTCGCTTTTCCCGCTATCCGGTACACTCCACTGTGTTATTTCATCAATACTGAAGGATTATCCTCATGTACCAGGATCTTATTCGTAACGAACTGAACGAAGCGGCGGAAACGCTGGCGAACTTTCTGAAAGATGATGCCAATATTCACGCTATTCAGCGCGCAGCGGTCCTGCTTGCCGACAGCTTCAAAGCCGGTGGCAAAGTGCTTTCCTGCGGTAACGGCGGTTCCCACTGCGACGCTATGCACTTCGCAGAAGAGCTGACCGGACGCTATCGCGAAAACCGCCCGGGCTACCCGGCGATTGCGATTTCAGACGTGAGCCACATCTCCTGCGTAGGCAACGACTTCGGTTACGACCACATCTTCTCCCGCTACGTTGAAGCGGTAGGCCGTGAAGGCGACGTGCTGCTGGGGATCTCTACCTCTGGTAACTCCGGTAACGTGATCAAAGCGATCGCCGCCGCGCGTGAAAAAGGGATGAAAGTCATCACCCTGACCGGTAAAGATGGCGGTAAGATGGACGGTACGGCGGATGTCGAAATTCGCGTTCCGCACTTCGGTTATGCTGACCGTATTCAGGAAATTCACATCAAAGTGATCCACATCCTGATCCAGCTGATCGAAAAAGAGATGGTTAAGTAAGACTTCGCTGGGGGGCTCCGGTGCCCCCCGCTGTTGTGGAGGTGTTGTATGTGCGAACTGCTCGGGATGAGCGCCAATGTGCCAACCGATATCTGCTTTAGCTTCACCGGGCTGGTTCAGCGCGGTGGAGGAACCGGGCCGCATAAAGACGGCTGGGGCATCACCTTTTACGAAGGCAAAGGGTGTCGCACGTTCAAAGATCCACAGCCCAGCTTTAACTCACCGATTGCCAAACTGGTTCAGGACTACCCGATCAAGTCCCGCTCGGTAATCGCCCACATCCGTCAGGCCAACCGTGGCGAAGTGGCGCTGGAAAATACCCATCCGTTTACCCGTGAACTGTGGGGCCGTAACTGGACCTACGCGCACAACGGGCAGCTCACGGGCTATAAGTCGCTGGAGACGGGCAATTTCCGCCCGGTCGGCGAGACGGACAGCGAAAAAGCCTTCTGCTGGCTGCTGCACAAGCTGACGGAGCGCTATCCCCGTACGCCCGGCAACATGACTGCCGTGTTCAAATACATCGCGACGCTGGCGTCTGAACTGCGTGAAAAAGGCGTGTTCAACATGCTGCTCTCTGATGGCCGCTATGTGATGGCGTTCTGCTCGACGAATCTGTTCTGGATCACCCGCCGTGCGCCGTTTGGCGTTGCGACGCTGCTCGATCAGGATGTGGAGATAGACTTTCAGAAGGAGACCACACCGAACGATGTGGTCACTGTTATCGCAACGCAGCCGCTGACGGGCAACGAAACCTGGCAAAAGATTATGCCAGGCGAGTGGGTGCTATTTTGTCTCGGGGACCGTGTAATTTGACGCCAGCTGTGGATGGACGACTTCGTGGCTCAGCGGTTTGCTGACCACGTAACGGCCATCGACGATAGAGACCACGGGTGGCTTGTGGGTCTGCTCAAAGTAGTCGTAACCCGGCTTCAGCTGTTTCCAGAAATCCGCGTAGTATGAGTACTTGTGACGCGTCATGTTGGCGTCCGTCATGCGGAACGGATAGATGCTGACCTGTACGTTAGGCTGCCCAAAGACCAGCGCGCCCGTCACGAACTGGAAAATCTCATCAATGCCGGAGTCGGTCATCGCATAACAGCCGATAGACACGCAGGCGCCGTGGATCATCAGATATTTACCTTCATAACCGTGTGCACGGTCATAGGCATTCGGGAAGCCGATGTTAATGGCTTTATAGAAGCGGCTGTCAGGCTTGAGCTGGCTGCGCTGAACGTTGTAGAACCCTTCCGGACTTTTGAAGTCGCCCTGACGCTGTTTTGGCCCCAGTCCGCCGGAGTAGTTACAAATTTTGTAACTATCAAGCAGCTGATATGTCTCGCCCATTTTGACAAACAGATCGAGAGTGCGCTCTTCCTTGAAGATCTGAATATAAACCGGCGATCCCATTAACTGCTGTTTATATTCCTTGCTGACCGGCGTCGTTGAGCTATTACTGCTGAGCAGTCCGGCAAACGACATGCACGGCATCAGAAGCATCGCAATGAACAATGCGATTTTACGCATACTACTAGTTCCTTGATAAAACCATGACCAACTTGCCAGGACGGCAAAAGAGACCCGAAATCAGATTATTCTGTTAGGAGCGCTCACATTAGCACCGCTATAGATTTTCGCAAGAGCCGGGCGGTGAGTTTACAAATTAGTTTTACTTTATAAACCATCAAAATTGCGATGGCTCCAGGAACTTTGCGCATTAGCTCGCAATTTGGCGCGCGCGACGGCGGATTCCCTGCCCGCGTGAAGGGGAAAATGCTACACTTCGCGCCCACTGGATTGTTGTTCATGGAAACCTGCTAACCACATGTTTAAAATTAAAAAAGGACTTGATCTGCCGATTGCAGGCGTGCCAGCGCAGCACGTTTCGACAGGCGCAAGTGTCCGTCATGTCGCCATTGTGGGCGAAGACTACCTGGGTATGCGTCCTTCAATGCTGGTACAGGAGGGCGATCGCGTTATCAAAGGACAGACGCTCTTTGAGGACAAAAAAAATCCCGGCGTGATGTTCACGGCCCCCGCGAGCGGCACCGTTGTGGCCATCAACCGTGGCGAACGGCGCGTTCTGCAGTCGGTGGTTATCCGCATTGAGGGCGATGAAAAGCGTGAATTTGCCCATTACGATATAGCAGAACTCGCGTCGCTGAACCGCGACGCCGTTCAGGATCAGCTCCTGGCATCCGGTTTATGGACCGCGCTTCGTACGCGCCCCTTCAGCAAATCCCCTGTTCCGGGCACGGAACCGGCCGCGATTTTCGTCACGGCCATCGACACCAACCCGCTCAGCGTGGACCCGGAACCGGTTATCCTGGCGCAGCGAAAAGCTTTTGATGCAGGACTCACTATTCTAACCCGCCTCACGCCCGGAAAAGTGCACGTTTGCCAGGCCGGCGGCGGCAAGCCTGGCGGGCATCCGCAGGGGCAGGTCACGTTTAATGAATTTTCTGGCCCGCATCCGGCGGGGCTGGTCGGGACGCACATCCATTTCCTTGAGCCAGTCAGCCTGACGAAACAGGTCTGGCACCTTAACTATCAGGACGTCATCGCCATCGGTAAGCTCTTTACTACGGGTGAGCTCTGCGCTGAACGGATAATCGCCATCGGCGGACCGCAGGCTGCAAATCCGCGCCTGGTGAAGACGCTGCTGGGTGCTGACATCAACGAACTGCTGGTGGGGGAAACGAAAGAGGGCGAAAACCGCCTGATTTCCGGCTCGGTCCTCAGCGGCCGCCATGCGGCCAATGCGCACGCGTACCTGGGACGCTTCCATTTGCAGGTCAGCATTGTGCAGGAAGGGCGTGAGAAAGAGCTGTTTGGCTGGGTTCTGCCAGGCGCGGAAAAATACTCCGTCACCCGAACAACGTTGGGCCACTTCCTGCGTAATAAGCTGTTTAGCTTCTCAACCAGTACGCACGGCGGCGAGCGCGCCATGGTCCCGATTGGCAACTACGAGCGCGTCATGCCGCTGGATATTCTGCCCACCGTGCTGCTGCGCGATCTGCTTGCTGGCGATACCGACGGCGCGCAGGCTCTGGGCTGTCTGGAGCTTGACGAAGAAGATCTGGCGCTCTGTACCTATGTCTGTCCGGGCAAATATGAATATGGACCGGTATTGCGCGAGGTGTTAACCCGCATTGAGCAGGAAGGATAACCGATGGGCTTAAAACACCTCTTTGAAAAAATTGAGCCGCACTTTACCGAAGGAAAGCTCAAAAAGTACTACCCGCTGTATGAAGCAACGACGACCATTTTCTACACGCCGGGGCTGGTGACGAAAGGGGCGGCGCACGTTCGTGATGCTATCGACCTGAAACGCATGATGATCCTGGTGTGGTTTGCGGTCTTCCCGGCGATGTTCTGGGGAATGTACAACGTCGGCCTGCAGACCATTCCGGCGCTGCACCACATGTACGATGCACAGCAGCTGGCGCAGGTGATCCAGTCCGACTGGCACTACCGTCTGGCCCAGTCGTTAGGGGTGAGCTTCGCCGCAGACGCGGGCTGGCTGAGCATGATGACGCTGGGCGCGGTGTTCTTCCTGCCGATTTACATCACGGTATTTGTCGTGGGCGGCTTCTGGGAAGTGCTGTTTGCCATCATCCGTAAACATGAGATCAACGAAGGCTTCTTCGTGACCTCTATTCTGTTTGCCCTGATTGTTCCCCCGACGCTACCGCTCTGGCAGGCGGCGCTTGGCATCAGCTTCGGCGTGGTGATTGCCAAAGAGATCTTCGGCGGCACCGGGCGGAACTTCCTCAACCCGGCGCTGGCGGGACGCGCGTTTCTGTTCTTTGCTTATCCGGCGCAAATCTCGGGCGACCTCGTGTGGACGGCGGCAGACGGTTTTTCCGGCGCGACGCCGCTTTCACAGTGGGCGGCACACGGCGGCGAAACGCTGGTTAACAACGCGACGGGTCAGCCAGTCACCTGGTTTGATGCCTTTATTGGCAACATTCCGGGCTCCATCGGAGAAGTCTCTACGCTGATGATTTTGCTTGGCGGCGCGATCATTCTTTTTGGTCGCGTGGCCTCCTGGCGGATCGTTGCGGGCGTGATGATCGGCATGGTGCTGACCGCCACCCTGTTCAACGTTATCGGTTCGACCACCAATCCGATGTTCTCCATGCCGTGGTACTGGCATCTGGTGCTGGGTGGCTTCGCGTTCGGCATGATGTTCATGGCGACGGACCCCGTCTCTGCCTCGTTTACAGACAAAGGTAAATGGAGCTATGGCGTGCTCATTGGCGCGATGTGCGTTCTGATCCGCGTGGTCAACCCGGCGTATCCGGAAGGGATGATGTTGGCCATTCTGTTTGCCAACCTGTTTGCACCGCTCTTCGATTACCTGGTGGTGCGGGCCAACATTAAGCGGAGGAAGGCGCGTGGCTGAGGTTAAAAATAACGACAGCATCAGCAAAACGCTGCTGGTGGTGCTGGTGCTCTGTCTGGTCTGTTCTATTGTCGTGGCCGGCTCTGCCGTGGGGTTAAAACCCCTGCAGCAGGAGCAACGTGCGCTGGATAAACAGCGCAACATCCTGGCCGTCGCCGGGCTGATGCAGGAAGGAATGAGCGCGGACGACGTTTCGGCCGTCTTTGCTGAACGTATTTCGGCGCGTCTGGTGGATTTAAAAACGGGTGAACTGCTGGATAAAGACCCGGCAAAATTCAACCAGGCGCTGGCGCTTAAAGATCCGCAGATGAGCCTGACGCTGGAGGCATCGCAAGATCCCGCCGGGATTAAGCGTCGCAGCAACCTGGCCGAAATCTATCTGGTTCGCGATCCCCAAAAACGCATTCAGGAAGTGGTACTGCCTGTTTACGGTAACGGTCTGTGGTCAATGATGTACGCGTTTGTGGCCCTTGATACCGATGGGCGCACGGTCAAAGGCATTACGTATTACGACCAGGGCGAAACGCCGGGGCTGGGTGGCGAAGTTGAAAACCCTAACTGGCGGGCACAGTTTGTCGGCAAAAAAGTGCTCGACGATAACGGCCTGCCTGCGCTGAAGGTGATGAAAGGGGCGGCACGTCCCGGTGACGACTACGCCGTTGACGGGCTTTCCGGCGCTACGCTCACCTCAAAAGGCGTGCAGCACAGTTTTGATTTCTGGATGGGCGAGCTGGGCTTTGGTCCTTTCCTGAAAAACGTACGTGAAGGAGCGCTGAACAATGGCTGATACCGGTGAACTGAAAGAAGTTAAAAAGGTGCTCGTTGGCCCACTGTTAGCCAATAACCCGATCACGCTCCAGGTGCTGGGTGTCTGTTCGGCTCTGGCTGTGACGACCAAGCTGGAAACGGCGGTTGTGATGACGCTGGCGGTCACGCTGGTCACGGCGTTCTCCAGCATGTTTATCTCGATGATCCGCCACCATATCCCCAACAGCGTGAGGATCATCGTACAGATGGCGATCATCGCCTCGCTGGTGATCGTGGTCGATCAGCTGCTGCGCGCCTTCGCCTATGAAACCTCCAAACAGCTCTCGGTGTTTGTCGGGCTGATTATCACCAACTGTATCGTCATGGGGCGTGCGGAAGCCTACGCCATGAAAATGCCGCCGCTGGCGAGCTTTATGGACGGCATCGGCAACGGCCTGGGCTACGGCGTGATCCTGCTGACCGTTGGGTTCCTGCGCGAGCTGATTGGCAGCGGCAAGCTGTTTGGCATCACGGTGCTGGACACGGTGCAGAACGGCGGCTGGTATCTGCCAAACGGCCTGTTCCTGCTGGCCCCTAGCGCATTTTTCATTATCGGTTTGTTGATCTGGCTGATTCGTACGCTGAAGCCAGAACAGCAGGAAAAGGAGTAACCGACGATGGCTCATTACCTGAGTTTGTTTGTGCGGGCGGTGTTTGTTGAAAACATGGCGCTCGCGTTTTTCCTCGGCATGTGTACGTTCCTTGCGGTTTCCAAAAAAGTGTCGACGGCATTTGGTCTCGGTATCGCGGTCACCGTGGTGCTCGGCTTATCTGTACCGATCAACAATCTGGTGTACAACTTTGTGCTGCGGGACGGCGCGCTGGTGGAAGGGGTTGATCTCAGCTTCCTGAACTTCATCACCTTTATCGGGGTGATCGCGGCGCTGGTGCAAATCCTCGAGATGATCCTCGATAAGTATTTCCCGTCGCTCTACAACGCGCTGGGGATCTTCCTGCCGCTGATCGCGGTGAACTGCGCCATCTTTGGCGGCGTCTCGTTTATGGTTCAGCGTGATTACAACTTCAGCGAATCCGTGGTGTACGGTTTTGGTTCCGGCATCGGCTGGATGCTGGCGATTGTCACCATGGCGGGGATCCGCGAGAAAATGAAATATGCCAACGTGCCTGCGGGTCTGCGTGGCCTGGGGATCACCTTTATCACCACCGGGCTGATGGCGCTGGGCTTTATGTCCTTCTCCGGTGTGCAGCTATAAGGGCAAACAGATGGAAATTATCCTTGGCGTGGTGATGTTCACGCTGATTGTACTGGTGCTGTCAGGGCTTATTCTGGCGGCGCGCGCGAAGCTGGTGAATTCCGGCGACGTGGTCATTGATATTAACGACGAGCCGCAGAATCAGATCCGCACGCCGGCCGGAGACAAGCTGCTCAACACGCTCTCCGGTAACGGCATTTTTGTCTCCTCAGCCTGCGGCGGCGGCGGTTCCTGCGGGCAGTGCCGCGTGACGGTAAAAGAGGGCGGCGGCGATATTCTGCCAACCGAACTGGCGCATATCACAAAGCGTGAGGCAAAAGAGGGCTGTCGTCTGGCCTGCCAGGTCGCGGTACGCCAGAACATGAAGATTGAGCTGCCGGAAGAGATCTTCGGCGTCAAAAAATGGGAGTGCGAGGTTATCTCTAATGATAACAAAGCCACCTTTATAAAAGAGCTGAAGCTGCGGGTGCCGGAAGGCGAGCATGTCCCGTTCCGCGCCGGAGGCTACATTCAGATCGAGTGCCCGGAGCACGCTGTGGCCTATGCGGACTTTGACGTTCCGCATGAGTACCGCGCCGACTGGGACAAATTCAATCTCTTCCGCTTTGTATCTGAGGTGAAAGAGCCGACGCTGCGCGCCTACTCGATGGCCAACTATCCGGAAGAGAAGGGCATTATCATGCTCAACGTGCGTATCGCCACGCCGCCACCGAATGTGCCGGATGCACCGCCGGGCGTCATGTCGTCATACATCTGGTCCCTGAAGCCTGGTGATAAGGTGACGATCTCCGGCCCGTTCGGGGAGTTCTTTGCGAAAGATACCGATGCGGAAATGGTCTTTATCGGCGGCGGTGCCGGTATGGCCCCGATGCGCTCGCACATCTTTGACCAGCTCAAGCGGCTGGGTAGCCAGCGTAAGATCAGCTTCTGGTACGGGGCGCGCTCGCTGCGCGAGATGTTCTATGAAGATGAGTTTGAACAGCTGGCGCGTGAAAACCCGAACTTTACCTTCCATGTGGCGCTTTCCGATCCGCAGCCGGAAGATAACTGGACGGGCTATACGGGGTTCATCCACAACGTGCTGTATGAAAACTACCTCAAACAGCACCCGGCGCCTGAGGACTGCGAGTTCTATATGTGTGGTCCGCCGATGATGAACGCCGCCGTGATTAAGATGCTGAAAGGTCTCGGTGTCGAAGATGAGAACATCATGCTCGATGACTTTGGAGGCTGATGATGCTGACGTTTCTGGCAACCTTTGTGGTGTTTGTGCTTGTCATCTTCGGCATGTCGTTAGGCTGGATCGTTAAGCGGAAAAGCATTCAGGGTAGCTGCGGCGGTATTTCATCTATTGGGATGGAAAAGGTTTGCGACTGTCCGGAACCGTGCGATGCGCGGAAGAAAAGGATGGCCCGCGAACAGCAGCGCATTATTTAATCTTTTGCAGGCCGGGTAAGGCAAAGCCGCCACCCGGCGTTCTCACATCTGCTTCTCAACCCTTATTTGTTTACTGTATACTTATCCAGTGATGAGTGAGGGCTTACTATGCGCAAAATAATCCATGTCGATATGGACTGCTTTTTTGCCGCAGTGGAGATGCGTGACAACCCGGCGCTGCGGGACATTCCCATCGCCATTGGCGGCAGCCGCGTTCAGCGTGGTGTCATCAGCACCGCCAACTATCCTGCGCGCAAATTTGGCGTGCGCAGCGCGATGCCGACGGCGATGGCCTTAAAGCTTTGCCCTCATCTCACGCTTCTGCCCGGCCGGTTTGAAGCCTATAAAGAGGCTTCCCTCCATATTCGGGAAATCTTCTCCCGCTATACCTCTCTGATAGAGCCGCTGTCGCTGGACGAAGCCTATCTGGATGTGACCGACAGCGTGCACTGCCACGGCTCCGCCACGCTGATGGCGCAGGAGATCCGCCAGACGATTTTCAACGAGCTGAATCTGACGGCATCGGCGGGCGTCGCGCCCGTTAAATTCCTCGCCAAAATTGCCTCCGATTTAAATAAGCCCAACGGTCAATACGTCATCACGCCTGACGAGGTGCCGGCGTTTTTGAAAACGCTGCCGCTCGGCAAAATCCCCGGCGTGGGAAAAGTCTCCGCCGCAAAGCTGGAAAGCATGGGGCTACGGACCTGCGAAGACGTGCAGCGAAGCGATCTCGCCATGCTGCTCAAGCGCTTTGGAAAGTTTGGCCGCGTGCTGTGGGAGCGCAGCCAGGGAATTGACGATCGCGATGTGAACAGCGAGCGGCTGCGTAAATCCGTCGGCGTTGAGCGCACCCTCATTGAAGATATTCATGACTGGTCCGAATGCGAAACCATTATCACGGAACAGCTTTACCCTGAGCTGGAACGACGCTTAAGCAAGGTGAAGCCGGATCTGCTCATTGCCCGTCAGGGCATCAAGCTTAAATTCAACGACTTCCAGCAGACCACGCAGGAACACGTCTGGCCGCGTCTGAATAAAGACGATCTTATCGCGACGGCGAAAAAGGCATGGGAAGAGCGCCGGGGCGGGCGAGGGGTGAGGCTGGTGGGATTACACGTTACGCTGCTGGATCCGCAGCTAGAGCGCCAGCTGGTTCTGGGATTGTAAAAAAGCCCGGTGGCGCTACGCTTACCGGGCCTACGTTTTTCACCCTCTCCCTGAGGGAGAGGGCTGGGGTGAGGGTATTACTTAACTGGGATCGCTTTCAGCAGCTCAGTCAGCAGCGTCCAGTAGTGACCGACGCTTTCGATATGAACCTGCTCATCCGGCGAGTGCGGACCGGTAATGGTTGGCCCGATGGACACCATGTCCATGTCCGGATACGGTTTCTTGAACAGACCACATTCCAGACCGGCGTGGATCACCTGAATGTTCGGCGTGCTGTTGAACAGACGCTGATAGGTTTCACGCACCAGCGCCATCACCGGAGAACTTGCATCCGGCTGCCAGCCCGGGTAGCTGCCTTTGGCAGACGTTTTTGCGCCCGCCAGCGTGCCCAGAGATTCCAGCATGCTCACCACGTACTCTTTACCGCTGTCGATAAGGGAGCGGATCAGGCAGATGATTTCCGCGCTGTCGTCGCTCATGGTCACCACGCCCACGTTCAGTGAGGTTTCCACCACGCCTTTCGCCACGTCAGAGTTGCGGATCACGCCGTTTGGCGTCGCGTTCAGCAGCTGAACGAAGGTGTCACGAGACTGCGCGGTCAGCGCGGCTTTATCTGTAGAAACAGATTCCAGCACCACGGTCAGGTTTTTCTCTTTCGCCGACAGTTCGTTCTTCAGGATATCCAGGTATATGGTGGAGAGTTTTTTCAGCTCGTCCGCTTTTGCCGCTGGAACCGCTACGGTGGCGAAGGCTTCACGCGGGATCGCGTTACGCAGTGTACCGCCGTTGAAGTCTACCAGACGCAGATCCAGCTCGGCCGCATGGCCTGCCAGGAAGCGCGCCAGCAGCTTGTTGGCGTTACCCAGACCCAGGTGAATATCACCGCCGGAGTGGCCGCCTTTCAGCCCTTTCAGCGTCAGCTTGAAGGTCTGGAAGCCAGCAGGAATCGCTTCGCGCTTCAGCGGCAGGGTAGAGATGAAATCAATCCCGCCCGCGCAGCCCATGTAGATCTCGCCTTCTTCTTCAGAGTCGGTGTTGATCAGGATGTCCGCCTGCAGCCAGTTCGCCTGCAGACCGAACGCGCCGTCCATGCCCGCTTCTTCGGTCATGGTCAGCAGCACTTCCAGCGGACCGTGCTCAACGCTGTCGTCGGCCAGCACGGCCAGCGCAGAGGCCATACCGATGCCGTTATCCGCGCCCAGCGTGGTGCCGCGTGCTTTCACCCAGTCGCCGTCGATGTACGGTTGAATCGGGTCTTTGGTGAAGTCGTGAACGGTGTCGTTGTTCTTCTGTGGCACCATGTCCAGGTGCGCCTGCAGCACAACCGGTTTGCGGTTTTCCATGCCTGCGGTAGCCGGTTTGCGGATCAGAATGTTGCCAACATGGTCACGTTCAGCATGCAGACCTTTTTCCTTCGCCCAGCCCATAATATGTTCGGCAAGCTGTTCTTCGTGGTAGGAAGGGTGTGGAATGGAGCAGATTTTCGCAAAAATATCCCACAGCGGCTGCGGAGATAATTGAGACAGTTCAGACACGATAAGTCTCCTTGTCGAGGCGCTGCAAACAGGGTTGCAGGTCACAGGGTTAGCAGGTTAATAGTTACCACAAGTCAGGCTTGCGAGATGAAACTGAGAATACCACTTTCTCTGCTGGCTGGTAGCATAAAGCATGTAAAAACTCAGGCAGAGGGCGCTAAACACTGGTTTTTAGTGCGTCAGATCTCTATAATCTCGCGCAACCTATTTCCCCCTCGAACACTTTTTAAGCCGTATAAAAACAGGCTGGGACACTTCACATGAGCGAAAAATACGTCGTCACCTGGGACATGTTGCAGATTCACGCACGCAAACTGGCTGCGCGTCTGATGCCTTCCGAACAGTGGAAAGGCATTATTGCCGTCAGCCGTGGCGGTCTGGTACCGGGGGCGCTGCTGGCACGTGAGCTGGGTATTCGTCATGTCGATACCGTTTGCATCTCCAGCTATGACCATGACAACCAGCGCGAGCTGACCGTGCTGAAACGTGCGGAAGGCGACGGCGAAGGTTTCATCGTTATTGATGACCTGGTAGATACCGGTGGTACTGCGGTCGCTATCCGCGAAATGTATCCGAAAGCACATTTCGTCACTATCTTCGCGAAGCCTGCTGGCCGCCCGCTGGTTGACGATTACGTGATTGATATCCCGCAGGACACCTGGATTGAACAGCCATGGGATATGGGCGTGGTCTTCGTACCGCCTATTTCAGGCCGTTAATACCAGTACGTAACTTTACACGCCCGACTATGTCGGGCGTTGTTCTTTTTGGCCTGCCACGCGTTACAATAGTCTCTATACGACGTATTCATGGAGGCAACGCAATGACGCAGGCGAATCTCACCGAGACTCTCTTCAAACCCCGTTTCAAACACCCTGAAACGTCGACGCTGGTGCGTCGCTTCAATCCGGGTACCCAGCCTGCCGTCCAGTCCGCGTTAGACGGTAAAAACGTGCCTCACTGGTATCGCATGATTAACCGCCTGATGTGGATCTGGCGCGGTATTGACCCTCGTGAAATCCTTGATGTGCAGGCACGTATCGTGATGAGTGAATCTGAACGGACCGACAGCGAGCTTTACGATACGGTGGTGGGCTACCGTGGCGGAAACTGGATCTACGAGTGGTCTAAGCAGGCGATGCTCTGGCAGCAAAAAGCCAGCCAGGAAGAGGACGCCACGCGCAGCGGCAAGCACTGGCTGCATGCGGCCAATCTCTACGCCATCGCCGCGTATCCGCATCTGAAAGGTGATGAGCTGGCAGAGCAGGCCCAGGCGCTGGCGAACCGTGCTTATGAAGAGGCGGCGCAGCGTTTGCCGGGTCAAATGCGCGAGCTTGAGTTCAGCATTCCAGGTGGCGCACCCGTCACCGGGTTCCTGCATATGCCGGAAGGCGACGGCCCGTTCCCGACCGTCCTCATGTGCGGCGGGCTGGATTCGCTGCAAATTGATTATTACAGCCTGTATGAGCGCTACTTCGCACCAAAAGGGATCGCGATGCTGACGCTTGATATGCCTTCAATTGGTTTCTCATCCAAATGGAAACTGACTCAGGATTCGAGCCTGCTGCACCAGCATGCGCTCAAAGCGCTGGAAAACATTCCGTGGGTTGACCACACGCGCGTGGCGGCATTCGGCTTCCGTTTCGGCGCGAACGTCGCGGTGCGTCTGGCTTACCTTGAATCTTCTCGTCTGAAAGCCGTCGCCTGCCTCGGCCCGGTCGTACACGCTCTGCTCAGCGATCCTGCCCGCCAGGGGAGCGTACCTGAAATGTACCTTGATGTGCTGGCCAGTCGCCTTGGCATGCATGATGCATCAGACGAAGCGCTGCGCGTTGAGCTCAATCGCTACTCGTTAAAAACGCAGGGATTGCTGGGACGTCGCTGCCCAACGCCGATGCTGTCAGGGTTCTGGAAAAACGATCCGTTCAGCCCGGAAGAAGAGTCGCGATTAATCACTTCGTCATCTGCGGATGGCAAATTGCTTGAGGTGCCGTTCAGCCCGGTCTATCAGAATTTCGACAAATCGCTGAAAGAGATTACGCGCTGGATCGCTCAGAGATTGTGTTAATAGATTGCTAAATTTCGCTGGTTTGGTAAAACAGTGGCTTCACAAAAGGAGATCGCAATGACGTTACCGAGTGGACACCCGAAAAGTAGACTGATTAAGAAGTTTATGGCTCTCGGCCCGTATATTCGAGAAGAGCAGTGTGAAGAGAATCGCTTTTTTTTCGACTGCCTGGCTGTATGCGTCAACGTGAAGCCTGCACCCGAAAAACGTGAATTCTGGGGCTGGTGGATGGAAATGGAAGCAGAGGAAAAACGCTTTACGTATAGCTACCAGTTTGGCCTGTTTAATAAAGACGGCAACTGGCAGGCGACCACGATTAAAGATCAGGAAGTTATTGACCGCCTGGAATATACGCTAAAAGAGTTTCACGATAAGGCACGCGCACTGCTGGCTACCCTGGATCTCAAGTTCGAACCGGCGGATGACTTTTCCAGCGAAGCGGTGAAGCTGACTGCCTGATGGTCTTCTCCCTCTCCCCGTGGGAGAGGGTCGGGGTGAGGGCACCAGACCGCAAGAATCCCCGACAAAAAAAACCGGCATCAAGCCGGTTTTTTTATTTCACATCATCAGAACTGGTAGGTCATACCTACAGCAACGATGTCATCGCTGCTCACGCCCAGTTTATTTTTGTCGTCAATCTGGTTGATTTTATAATCAACAAAGGTGGACATATTTTTGTTGAAGTAATAGGTCGCGCCAACGTCAATATATTTCACCAGATCTTCGTCGCCAATACCTTCGATATCTTTGCCTTTAGACTGGACATAGCCCAGGGACGGGCGCAGACCAAAGTCGAACTGATATTGTGCGACAACTTCAAAGTTCTGCGCTTTATTTGCAAAGCCGCCGGAAATTGGCGTCATATTGCGGGTTTCAGAATACATTGCAGCCAGATAAATATCGTTCGCATCATATTTCAGACCGGTTGCCCAGGCTTCTGCTTTCTGACCCTGGCCACGTGCCAGCAGGTTCTGAGCATTGGTGCGGTCAGAGTTGGTGTAGGCGCCGCTGACGGCGAAATCGCTGCCGCCGAAGTCATAGGTCAGAGAGGTACCAAAACCGTCACCGTTCTGTTTTTTGGCGTCACGGTTTTCGTTTTTGCCCTGGTACTGCAGCGTCATGTCCAGACCGTCAACCGCGCCGAAGAAATCGGTGTTACGGTAGGTGGCCAGGCCGGTAGCACGCTTGGTCATGAAGTTATCGGTCTGCGCGGAAGAGTCGCCGCCGAACTCAGGGAACATATCGGTCCATGCTTCGACGTCATACAGGGCGCCCAGGTTACGACCATAATCCAGTGAACCAAAGTTTTTCAGCTTCAGGCCCGCAAACGCCAGACGCGTTTTCTGAGTAGAGTCGCTCTCGGCTTTGTTACCTGCAAATTCAGATTCCCAACGGCCATAGCCCGTCAGCTGATCGTTAATCTGCGTTTCGCCTTTAAAACCGAAACGAACGTAAGTCTGATCGCCATCTTTGGTGGCATCATCACTGATGTAGTGCATGGCTTTCACTTTGCCGTACACGTCCAGTTTATTACCATCTTTATTATAAACTTCAGCTGCGTGAACGGATGCAGAAGCCACTACGCCCATAACCATTAATGCCAGAGTGCTCTTTTTCATTTTCGATCCTGTCTTATAAACGCGCTAAAAAATTCGCTGGACGATAAGCTCATGCTTAAGTCCCGTGAAAAAACAGGAAGGGTTTTATCGTTCTGGAATGAAACTTTTATGACAAACTAAGAATAATTTTAAAAAACTGTGATTTATTATTTCGGTAATAAAATTGTCAAAATTTCCCGCTAGGCTTCCTGATCCCGCGCAACAAAGTGTTTCGCGATGTGCTAAGGCAGTTGGCAACGGGGCTGACTCCTGTTAAAACGTTCGTTCGACATTACTTTCCCTTATCGTTGAACGGCAGAGAATCATGAGTGACAGCCAGACGCTGGTGGTAAAACTCGGTACCAGTGTTTTAACAGGCGGATCGCGCCGCCTAAATCGCGCCCACATTGTTGAGCTTGTACGTCAGTGCGCTCAGCTACATGCCGCAGGGCATCGTATTGTGATTGTGACCTCCGGGGCGATTGCCGCCGGGCGTGAACACCTGGGTTACCCCGAACTCCCCGCGACGATCGCTTCCAAACAGCTGCTGGCCGCCGTGGGGCAAAGCCGACTCATTCAACTCTGGGAACAGCTGTTCTCCATATATGGTATTCACGTCGGGCAGATGCTGCTGACGCGTGCGGATATGGAAGACAGAGAGCGCTTCCTGAACGCCCGCGATACTCTGCGCGCGCTGCTGGACAACAACATTGTTCCGGTCATTAACGAGAACGATGCCGTTGCTACCGCTGAAATCAAAGTGGGTGATAACGATAACCTCTCGGCGCTGGCTGGGATTCTGGCCGGTGCCGATAAATTACTGCTTCTGACCGATCAGCAGGGGCTGTTTACCGCCGACCCGCGCTCGAATCCGGAAGCCGAGCTGATTACCGACGTTCAAGGCATCGACGATGCGCTGCGCGCCATCGCCGGTGACAGCGTTTCAGGCCTCGGAACGGGCGGAATGGGGACCAAGCTGCAGGCCGCTGACGTCGCGTGCCGCGCCGGTATCGACACCATCATTGCAGCGGGCAGCCGCCCTGGCGTGATTGGCGACGTAATGGAAGGCATCTCCGTCGGCACCCGCTTCCACGCCCAGGAATCCCCGCTGGAAAACCGCAAGCGCTGGATATTTGGCGCGCCTCCTGCTGGCGAACTCGTTGTCGATGAAGGGGCAACCGCCGCGATTCTGGAACGAGGAAGTTCATTGCTTCCTAAAGGAATTAAAAGCGTGACAGGCAACTTCTCCCGTGGTGAAGTGATCCGTATCCGTAACCTCGAAGGCCGCGACATCGCCCACGGCGTAAGCCGTTACAACAGCGACGCGCTGCGCCGCATCGCGGGTCACCACTCGCAGCAGATCGACGCCATTCTGGGCTATGAATATGGCCCGGTTGCCGTGCATCGCGATGACATGATTATTCGTTAAGGAGCCAGAACATGCTGGAACAAATGGGCGCTGCCGCGAAGGCTGCCTCTTACAAACTGGCGCTCCTTTCCAGCCGCGAGAAAAACCGCGTGCTGGAAAAAATCGCTGATTATCTGGAATCCCAGTCTCAGGAAATTTTGCTCTCCAACGAGCAGGATCTGCTGGAAGCCCGTCGTAACGGCTTGAGCGAAGCGATGCTCGACCGTCTGGCGCTGACGCCAGCACGCCTGAAAGGCATCGCCGACGATGTGCGTCAGGTCTGTAATCTGGCCGACCCGGTAGGGCAGGTGATCGACGGCGGGCTGCTCGACAGCGGTTTACGCCTGGAGCGCCGTCGCGTGCCGCTCGGCGTCATTGGCGTTATTTATGAAGCCCGTCCAAACGTGACGGTGGATGTCGCCTCCCTGTGCCTGAAAACCGGTAACGCCGCTATTCTGCGCGGTGGGAAAGAGACCTGGCGCACCAACGCCGCGACGGTGAAAGTCATTCAGCAGGCGCTGGAAGAGTGTGGCTTACCGGCGGGGGCCGTACAGGCGATCGAGAGCCCAGACCGCGCGCTGGTCAACGAAATGCTGCGCATGGACAAATACATCGACATGCTGATCCCACGCGGTGGCGCGGGCCTGCACAAGCTGTGCCGCGAGCAGTCGACGATCCCGGTGATCACCGGCGGTATCGGCGTGTGCCATATCGTGGTGGATGACAGCGCGGAGATTGAACCGGCGCTGAAGATTATCGTTAACGCGAAAACCCAGCGTCCAAGCACCTGTAACACCGTAGAAACGCTGCTGGTGCATCAGGATATTGCGAACAGCTTCCTGCCGGCCCTGAGCAAACAGATGGCAGAGAGCGGCGTGACGCTGCATGCTGACGCCAGCGCGCTCGCACTGCTTCAGGATGGCCCGGCTAACGTTGTTCCCGTAAAAGTGGAGCAGTACGACGACGAGTTCCTGTCACTGGATCTAAACGTGAAAATCGTTGCCGATCTCGACGACGCCATTGCGCACATCCGTGAACACGGGACGCAGCATTCTGACGCGATCCTGACGCGCACCTTGCGCAATGCCGATCGCTTCGTGAACGAAGTGGATTCTTCAGCAGTATATGTGAATGCCTCCACCCGCTTCACCGACGGTGGCCAGTTCGGCCTCGGCGCTGAGGTGGCGGTCAGCACGCAGAAACTGCACGCGCGCGGCCCGATGGGGCTGGAAGCGTTGACCACGTACAAGTGGATCGGCTTTGGCGACGATACGATTCGTGCGTAAATAATCACGGGTGATGCAAAAATAGCCGTTTGATTCAAAAGGGCATTGACGCATCACCCGGTTAGATCTAACCTTTTGCCCCGTGGTTACGCTCGTAACCGGCCTCTCAGGGCCGATATAGCTCAGTTGGTAGAGCAGCGCATTCGTAATGCGAAGGTCGTAGGTTCGACTCCTATTATCGGCACCATCCTCAATTCACACACGATTAATCCCACGCTTTGCGCGGCCAGGGACGGATTAAAGAGCTAATGGATGCTCTGCCACCGGACGAGCGACAAAAAGCATTAGAACTCCTACTGGCAGCCAAAGAGAGCCAGTGAACGGCTCGCCGGGAGTTACTGAAATTTTCCCGGCTTCGGTTCATTAAATTTCAGCTGCTTAAGAAAAAGTGTATATAAGAATCAGTTTGTTAAATTTTAAGTGTACCGTTAGTTAACATAAAAAATCTCACCTAAAATTTTATATCTCTTTACTATCAATATCTTAACTCAATTGATGAAGATGTTGGAGTAAAGCTAAACTGAAAAAAGCTGAAATTCTTTTCACTTTTTTCAGTTCCCTGCTCGCTGTATATCCCCAGTTGTGGCGCGGTCTGGCGCTATCATTTGTAAAAAATCCCAACTGAAAAATTTTTGCGATCTGAAAACCGCAGGCGGGTGCGGTGTAGTGCGATTTTTGTGTGCGGCGAGAGAGCCTATCGAGCTGGGTTTGGTTAAGGGGGCGTATTTTGTTTTGATAGGTATGTAATTGTTCTGTGGGCTTAGAGCGTGCTTTAAACGCGGGTTACGAGTTTGATTATGTCACTTCGCTTCTTTTTATCTTCTTCAGGCCTTCTGGAAAAAACTTCAAATCCGGCTAAGTTTGAAGTAATCTCAGGCTGTAATATTGAATAATAAAGTTACTAATTTACCATTGAAACTATTAGCTTTATGGTTTCCTCACAGTAGAAAGGATTTAAGATGAAAGTCAGACGAATTGGAATTTCTTTAACTAATAAAAATAAAACAATTCGCTTTTCGGATTTCATTAATTACTTGATCTCATTTAATGGAGAAAGAATGGGGTTTGAGGGAGGGGAGCGATTTTTCCTTTTCCATGAAGATGATGTGTTTTTTTCAGGTGTAGTATTATCCTTTAAGGATCAGCGAAGAGATTGTAGAGCAAGATTTCAGGATGGACAATTTACTATCCACACGGCTGATATTCTTGATGATGAAAAGTTGATTGATTTTAATTTTTTTGTTGTTAAGAAAAACTCTTTGAAAGGCCTTTACGAGTACTATCATAACTCTTGCAGTATACATATCTTGTTTGCTTTGCTTCGTAATAAATTCAATGCATTGAAAGCGGATAAAATTTCTAATTACATTGTTGATAATCTAGCATTGGGGCGTGAAAAAGCTGAGGCTAAGGGTAAAAGGGAATATGCAGGAAGACTTTCTACATCTATTTTAATAGATAATAGAGATATACCTACTGTGCTGGCTGAATATGCTAAGGTTAAGAAAATAGAAATGTTGTTCGATGCTCAGCAATTCGCTGTTGGGCATGCAGTTGCACTACAAAGAAGTTCGCGCGAGGTTAAAGTATCTTTTAATATAACGGATTCTGAGCAATCTAATATTGATAGACTAACCCAAGGTGTCGTTGAGCTTGCTGGAAATGTGGGTTTCAAAAAAGGAAGCGTTAGCACTGTAGATAGTGATGATATAGAGCGAACTATTTCTATATTAAATTGTCCTAAAAGATTAGGAGAGTGTGAGTTCGAAGATTTAGCTCATAGGATTGATGGCTTGACAGTGGAAAATTTCCATGAGAATGAGATACTTGTTGAGCTCAAAAGGGAAATAAATGAGGGGGAGTATCGTGCGCTCTTTAATTAGATATATAGCTCAGTTCCCTATGGCTAGTATTTTTAAACAAATGCTGGGTATTTTTATTTTATCAATAATTCTAGTCTGTGGCATTGTATTTCTCCATTATAAGTATGGATTCAGTATTACCCTAGAGAAAGATACTACTTTCTTTAATTATTATGAGTCAAAAATCAGAGGGTATCTTTTTTCAGGCTTCATTTCTGTTGGGTCTTTTTTGTTGTCATTGCACACTTTTGTTATAGTAAATCTTAAAGATAAACTTTTTGATTCAGAAGCATATAAAAAGAATTATATAGATTTCAAAAGTCAGCAGATTAGAAATTTTACTGATGATATGATTAAGGCATCTGAATACTATGCTCCTTTGAATGTTCTATCAGTCTTCCTTAACGTTTCGATATGGTTATCGATTATTACAGCTGTTATACAGTTTACACTTGGCTTTTATGATAATTCATATACAGCTCTATTTTGTATGTACCTTGCTCTTTTGACTGTCCTCTTCCTCCTGAACTGCCTGATACTTATACGCTGTAACATTAAGGTTTGGCTGACACTTGAGCAGAAAAATAAACCTAAATGAGCTATGCCCCTACCATTTAGGCATGGACTAAGTAGGGGCACATTTGGGGGCAGGTGAACAAATCAGGCATAGAAAGGCGTTTAATTTCAATTGATTATGCTTTTTTTTGTTCCTATTATCGCACCTTCTTTTAAAATTGCCTTCGGCGTATCAGCTATTTAGCCCCTCTGACAGCTCCGGCAAACCATCACACATCTCCTGCAGCTCATTAAACATCCTTGCCACATGGAAACCATCGCACACCGAGTGATGTACCTGTACCGCCATGGGCAACAACACTTTCCCATCCTGCTCGTAGTATTTTCCAAACGTGAACATAGGGGAAAAGAAGTTCTTCATGTGCGCAATGTTCATCGTAAAGTTCGTAAACGTTACCCAGGGAATAGACGATACGAAAAAGACATTTTCCCGGGACTCTTCCTTCGGCCAGTAAGAAAGGTTATTGCCATAGCGGGCAACGTCTTCCGCATACGTATTCTGGAAGTGCTGAATATTGCCGTCGAAGTGGCTCCACAATGATGAAAAGGTCTCTGTTTCAGGGTGGAAAATGGTATAGCTGGGATGAATTTCATTCCATATGACAAGCTCATTATCCTTCATGGCCATACGGAATTCCGGATGCCGGTTCATGATTTTAGAGAGGAGGAAAATAATCGTCGGGTAAAACTTCCAGCCGACCTCTTTGATATGTTTTCGCAGTGCGGTGATGTCGATCAGAACCGTTTGGTTAATTGTACACTCAGCAAATGACTGGAATACTTCAAAATGCTCCTTCCTGGCCCAACGAGATAAATCAACAGGCGTATATTCCGGGGCTGTTTTTTTCATTGTTTAACCTTTGATTATCAATCGATTAAAGGGTTTTGGGCCAGAAAAAGCCGCGCAACCATTTCAACCGTATCTAATCTTCCTGTCAATCTCAGCCTGTGGTTTTCCGAACAGATATCCCTGCACGAGATCGCAGCCTAGCGCCTGAAGACGTTCGAGCTGCGCTTCGGTTTCAACACCTTCTGCAATGACCCTCATATTGAGGCTCTTCGCCATGCCGGTTATCAATTTAACGATATTAAGGGCATCATCCTGCGTGGATATCGGGTTCACAAAGGATTTGTCGATTTTAATTTTATCAAAATTCAGTTCACTCAGACGTGAGAGCGACGAATAACCTGTCCCGAAATCATCGATTGAAATTCTTACACCCAGCGTTCTCAGCTTTTTGAGAATAGTGATCGGCGTGTTGCTGTCGCTGAAGAGCGATGACTCCGTAACCTCTAATTCAAGACGGTTCGCCGGAAGTCCTGTCTCCTTCAGGATGGACTGTACCATTGCCGTAAAGGATTTCGTGCCCAGCTGAACGGGTGAGACGTTCACAGAGATCCTTGCCGGAACCGCCCAGGAAACCGCTTCCCGGCAGGCAAGCTCCAGCACGGTTTTGCCGATCTGGTTGATCATCCCCGTTTTCTCAGCGACGGAAATAAAGTAATCGGGTGACAGCATCCCCTTCACCGGGTGTATCCAGCGAATAAGCGCTTCATAGCCGTAAATTTCATTGCTGAATGAATCGACAATAGGCTGGTAATAAACAACGAATTCATGGTTATCGATCGCCAGTGCCATATCATGTTCAAGGGTTCTGCTTTCCTGTAACTTTTGCAGCATCCACTGACGGAAAACTTTTATCTGCTGTGAACCCTCTTTTTTGGCTTCGTAGAGTGCCAGATCGGCAAATTTATAAAGGTAGTCAGAGCGCCGTTCATTATCAGATAAAACGATCCCCACACAGGTGGCGATTTTTATCAGCTGGTTATTAATTGTATAGGGCTGGCTGATATGTTCGCTGATTTCTTTGGCGCGCGAAACGGCGGCTGCTTCAGTGAGGCCACTGGAAAGCAGGGCAAACTCGTCTCCGCCCAAACGGTAAAACGTATCAGTGGCGCTGCTCATTGAGGTGAGGCGTCTGGATACCTGATTCAACAGCAAATCTCCGGCATCATGGCCATAGGTATCGTTGACCTCTTTGAAGCGGTCTAAATCAAATAACATCACCGTGACGGGGATGTGGTTTTTATCTGCCTGAAGATTAATTTTGTTGAGATCGTCCCAGAAGAAAAGGCGGTTTTTCATGCCGGTGAGGGAGTCATGATAAACATCATATTCCAGCTTCGAGTTCTGAATTTGCAGCGTTTCTTTTGATATCTGAAGCTCGTCAGCAAGGCTTTTAACCTGCATGTGCGCTTTGAGAATGTTTTTATTCTGGTAGATCATTAAGAAACCCAGAATAAAGCTTAATATCACCAGTAATAATGAAAGCACCGAATAAATATAATAAAGAATCTGTATTTTATGGTTGGATTCATTAACCGTGTTAATATCTTTCGTCAATGCCGTTGCTGAAAGCTGGCTCAGTGGCGCATCAAGGTCATGCATATTTGTCAGGTATGCCTGTAGCTCTGGGTGGCTCATTTTTTCAAGATGGCTATCCAGATAGGCCAGTATTTTCTCTAAGCGCAAAGCGAGCTCCTGATGCGCTTTATCACTGTCAATATAGCGACCTAAATCACCCCCTTTCATTAAATCGCTCTGGCTTAGCATAATTTCAAGACGCATGCGGACCTGGTCTATCGTAACGTCATCGGTATCGGTTGCGTATAGACCAAGCCATGATTCAAAACGGTAATACTCTGATACCAGTTGTGCCACGGACCAGGACTCAGTGTATTGAGTCAGTTTTTGCAATTCCTGCTGGCGATCGTAAACAAGGAATGCAATATATCCTGTCGTGATAAAAAGAGAAAAAATGATACCAACCAGTATCCTGTTCATTATGTTCTCCTGAACGACTACTCAATCTTCATTTTGCTAACCTGCCATGCTGATCGTGAGTAATAAATCTGATTATTCAACTCAGGAAGACTGTCATAGGGGTATACAATGAACGATGGGCCTTTATCGCGGATGCGCATATATTCGCCATTGACCTTTAAGGCAAGTATGGCGTTGTATTTTTTAAAGTCACTGAGAGGGATCACGGTAGAGTAATCATTGAGCGCAATAACATTAACGTTAGTTCCCTTCGCACCCACATACTCCATGAGTTTGTTCATTGGAACACCCTCAAACTTCGTACGACCATTATACCAGGGAGATGTCGTCTCGAAACTCACTACTCCGAGTTTTTCAAGGCTGGCGAGATCAAACACTGCTTTTCCATTTTCATTGGTATTTTCTATATTACCGTAAATCGTTAAAATGGGTTTACCAACTGGTTTTGGCAGGTCGCCAGCCCAGGTTACACTTTGTACGAGACAGCATAACAGCAGTAGGGTTAATCGCATTTTGACCTCCACCTTTTGAACATAAGTATAAGAATTATAATTTAGATATCACACGAGTTTATATATTTTGTTGAGGAGTAAGGGGTTTTATCGTTTTTGTTGATATAAACCCATTTTAATCAATGGGTTAGGTGTTGCGGGTGACAGGGTGTTTGATACTAGAGCGACGCTTAACTTTTTGATAAAAGCTAAAATTGCGGGCATAAATGCTCTTCTGTTTAAAAAATAACCGCTTTAATTGATGGATATTAACTTCCGCGACAATTTTAGGATGTCCTTGGCTTTTTGGGGCGCGAATCTGGAGACTAAATACGCACCCCGGTTGTGTCCGTTGTTTCAGGATGACGACGATAAGCGAGAACACGACCATTCTGATGGTGCGTGTCCCATATCGCTTGCCTTACTTCATGTCATCCTGGATGGCTGACGCCGACTTCCCGCCTTTCGCCATGCTGGAAAACACTGCGTCCCGGTAGATCCACGCATGAACGAGTGCGGCAGAGATATGGACCAGCACCACAGCAAAAAGCAACTTTGCCAGAAGGCTATGGGCGTCGTGACACCAGGCATACAGTGCTGGGCTGTTCGGGGCAATCGCCGGCAGGTTGACGCCACTAAACATCACAATCGGCAGCCCGGCTGCCGACAGTTGCGCCCAGCCCAGCAGCGGCATTGCCAGCATTAACCCATACAGCATCCAGTGTGATGCCTTTGCTGCAAGCACCTGCCAGACGGGCAAATCAGCAGGAAGTGGGGGCGTCCGGCTAAGGAGCCGGTTGACCAGACGCACCAGTGCCAGCAGTAAAATGGCGACACCCAGCGGCCGGTGCAGGTCGATTAACCAAATCCGGTGATGTAACGACGTCATCATTGCGGCACCGATGAAAAGCATGGCCAGGATCATCACCGCCATCAGCCAATGCAGGCTTCGCGCCAGGATATTGAAATGCTGCGGCGCGTGCTCTCGCATATCTTTATTCGAGCTCATTTTACCTCCTGCTTTTGCACAGCTTCGGTGGCCTTGCCGTAGCCGATTTCCCGCTCACGGCGACTGAAAGAGTGGGAATAGGCAGCGGAACGGGCGTTTAAGATGGGATCATCAGACACTGCAACGCCTGCAGGAACAATCGAAGGGTCAAAGTTAACGTCGCGGCACGCGCCCTCGGATTGTGCTTCGACACGCGTCACTTCCAGCGTGCCGGCAACCATCTGTTTGCGATCGTCCGGCCATGGCTGGGAAGGATCATCCACCGGATCGCCCCGCTGTGCGAGCTGCAAAACGTAATCCCAATAGAGTGGCTTCTGCGCCAGGCGCTGACGCAGGTTTTCGAACAGGAAGTTGTCATCGGCTTTCTGTCGTTGTTCATCGCTCATAGAAAGGAAAGGCTCGTGCGGACGCATCATCCAGCGAACGGCCTGGCGATCTCCCTGCGAGTTCACAAGATAAAAGGCGTTAATGCTGTAAAACGTCGCGCCCGCGAAGCTGCCGGGCGCGGGTTTTTGTGCCGCCCATTTAAGGTATTTCTCCGCCTCCGGGTACGCTTTCAAAAAGTCTGCGAGACGCTGTGGATCCGGTTTGCCAGTGGCTGCATCGACAGCCGTGGCTTTTCGCAAGGCCAGAAAACCTTCCGGACTGTGCGTGGCGAAGAAAGGCTCGTTGTTCATCGCCATTCGCCATTGCTGCTTGTCATCTGTCTTCAGCAGCAGCGCCATGCTCAGGGTTTTGGTCGTACTATCCGGGGCATGGGGATCGCCAGTACCAATAGAGAATCGGCCCACCACGGGCACTTCCTGCTGTGAGAAGAGGCGGGAGGTTGAAAGAGAATTTGCCGAGCCGTTTGGCGTAAAGGTGCCAGCAAAGCAGATGCCTTTTCCATGCGCGCGGCGAAAACCCGGCGGGAAGGGTTTCGGTGTTTCACCCACCAGTGCCTGGCTGACCGTGCGTGAACCAAGCCAGCCCGCCGTCCATGCAAAAGCAAATGCCAGCGTACCGGCGACAACGGCGATCGATGCCAGCGCGCCCCAGGTTTTTTTGGATCTCAAATCCAGTTTCGACATAGACGTTTTTCCATAACAAAATATCTTCACATGTCATGCACAACGTATTGCGCGTGACATGTGTTAATACAGTGGCGAATATGGTTTGAGTATAAAAATTAAGGGGCGTAAAGAAAGAATATCACGAAAAGTTTAAACCTTTTCGCCGTCACAAAGGAGGGCTACTTATCACAACGGTAATTGTGGCAGGACAGGTTCTTACTGAGAAATAGCGACGAAATATGTAATTTAAAGTTTTCTATTTCTCAAGCGAGAACGTGTAAGGTTTGTTGTTCCTGACGAATTAGATTCATTGATGTAAATCAGATTATCTCTTTCATTCGCCGCTTATCGTGTGCACACCCTTCCTTAAAACGAATCAAAAAATGAAAAAAAGACCATTCTTGATGGTGCTTTGCGCTGTGTGCTGCTTTTTTGTTGCGGACATCGCTATGGCAAAAAACAGTTCAGTTTCCAGTGAACAGGTTAAAGAGAACGTTATTGCAGAGTCGATCGCATCTTATCCCGGAGTATGCGCCTGTCCTTTTAACCGGGCCAGAAACGGAAGCGCCTGCGGCAGACGCAGCGCATGGAGTAAAGCGGGAGGCTATGCTCCCATTTGTTATAAAAATGAAGTTACGGATGAGATGGTAAAGCAGTGGCGTGAAAAAAATAGCTAACCCGCCTCCAGCATCCCAAAGCTCACAATCCGCGCGCGGCCCAGCTCTTTCGCCCGGTACAAGGCCACATCCGCGGCGCGCAGCAGGTTGTCAGTCTGGGCATGTTGCGGGTAGCTGGCAATGCCAATCGACACATCCACCGGCCCAATCTCGGTCAGCCCGTAGCGAAGCGACAGCTCATGCACGCTATTGTAAATCTTCTGCGCGCAGGCGTGCGCCTCTGGTTCATCGGCACCGGGAAGCAGGACCAGAAACTCCTCGCCCCCGTAGCGGAATGCGAGTCCGTTGTCATGTGCGGCCCGCTGAACAATTGACGCCACGCTTTTAATCACCTGATCGCCCGCTTCATGGCCGAAGCGGTCATTGATGCTCTTGAAGTGATCGATGTCGATCATCATGCAGCTTAACGGCTCGCCGGTACGCAACGCCTGTGCCGTTTGGGTTTGCAGGGTATCTTCCAGATGATGACGATTACGCAGGCCGGTGAGCGGGTCGAACAAGGCTTTTTCCAGCAACGCGTCGCGCAGACGCTGGTTGGCCAGCGCCAGCCCGAGCGCTTCGGCCATCAGCTCCAGATAGGCGCGGGAAGGGGCGTTGTCCGCCGTAATATTCTGGAAGGAGAGCAGGCCAATGGCCTCGCCCTGGGCGATAAGCGGCACGCACAGCGAGCTTTCAGCTTGCGATGCCGGAAGATGGTAGCAGGCGATATCCGGCTCACCGTTTACCGGCGGGTGGCTCTGCCCGCGGCGCACGGCCCAGCACTCGTCCGGGTGGAAGCTCGTCTCTTCCCCAACCGGTGAAAGCCAGTGTGCGACGCAGCGCATCTGCCATGGCTCCCGGTCAAGGACGTAAAGTCGCCCCGCGATCCCCGGCGCGATATTAGGCGCAAACAGCTCCGCCACGTTAATCACATCGTTAAAGTTCTCACACCCCTGCAGCCGCTGGGTCATGCGCGCCAGCAGCTCGCGGATGGCCCAGTCGGCATCGCGTTCTCTTTCCAGACGCTGTCGCGCCAGGCCGTTTTCGCGGAAGATGCGGATGGCCTGAGCCATGTCGCCAATCTCATCAATCTGGTTGAAATTGGGCGTTTCAACTGCGTAATCCTGGGATGCCAGGCGGTGCACCACGTCGCTCAGGCGCACCACGGGGCGCAGCACGCGGCGCTTTAATATAAAGCCGAGAACAAACAGGAACAGCAGGGCGGTCAGGCCGACCATCAGCTCAGAGGCCGTACGCAGCGCTTTCGATTTTTTTGTCGCGTCCTGAACGGAGGCGATGACGCGTTTGTCGAGTATCTGGCGGAAGTGATCGAGCTGGCTCTGCGCGCGCTCCAGCTCCTGCTCATAGGGCGCACCGTAGAGTAGCGCAACGGCCTGCGCGTCTTCTCCTCGCTCAAGGCTGGAAAGGGCGGTTTGCTGTTCGTCCTGCAGCTCATCGACGATCTTTATTCCTTCATGCAGCAGGGCCAGTTCTTCATCCGATGCGCCGTTATCCTGCAACTTTTCCAGCCGAAGCTCGATGCTCTTCAGGCTGTTTTCCGCCTGGTCATATTCCTTGAGAACCTGAGGATCTTTTTTAATGACGTACAGCCGTGCTAAATCAGACTGGGCCCAGATATCGGTTTCGATATCTTCCGTTAGCTGATCAAATTTCTGCCGTTGTTCAACGGCCTGACGCTCGAGGGTATCAGCGCTGGACGCCATCAGCATGATGATGCCGGAGGCGATGGTCAGGCAGACCGTGGCACCATAGGCCCAGTTTGTTATCGTTGCGATTCGCACCTGATGATCCTTTTACGACATGAGTAGGATGGCGTTCTTTCAAATTATAGAAAACGTTTGATTTAAGGCGAAAAAAAAGGCGGCACAGCGCCGCCTGGTGTGGTCTATATCGTCACATCCTCACAATTCTGGAGGATTTTTTCCTTCTTCGATGAAGTCGGGGTCCAGCTCTTCGGCGTTACCTTCGTGATCGCGCCCTGAGAAGAGGTTCCAGCAGGCGATAAACAGCGCGGCAATGAGCGGCCCAATCACAAAGCCGTTGATGCCGTACAGCTCCATGCCGCCGAGGGTGGAGATCAGAATCAGATAGTCCGGCATTTTGGTGTCTTTCCCGACCAGCAGCGGGCGCAGGATATTGTCCACCAGCCCGACGATAATCACGAAGAAGCCGACAATAAACAGCCCTTGCCAAAGCTGATGGGTGGCGAACAGGAAGATGGCGGCGGGAACCCAGACAATCGCCGAGCCGATGGCGGGCACCAGCGAGAGGAAGGCCATCAGCGCGCCCCAGAGCACGCTGCCGTCAATACCGGCAATAGCAAACGCAATCCCGCCGAGGATGCCCTGAACCACCGCTACCGCCGCCGTTCCTTTTACCGTGGCACGCGACACGCCGACGAATTTGGCGAACAGGTGTTGCTTGGCGAAATCAGACAGCGGCAGGGAGTCGAGGATCTGGCGCACCAGATACGGGCCGTCTTTCAGCAGGAAGAACAGCAGATAAAGCATGATGCCGAAGCTAATCGCAAAGCCAAACGTGCCCTTGCCAATCAGGAACGCGCTGCCGGCGAGATATTGCCCGCCCTGCAGGGCGACATCAGAGAGTTTTTTCTGGATCTGCGCCGCGTTGGTGAGGTTGTGATCCGCCAGGAAGCCGCTGGCCCAGTCAGGCAGATGGTTGAAGATGCTCGCCACCACTTCCGGAAACTGGGTGTTGTTCTCCTGAAGCTTCGTGTAAACCACGTTCAGCTCAATGGCGAGCGAGGAGAGGATAACCATCAACGGTATAAAGACGATCAGGCAGATAATGCCAATGG